>CAXTMS010000164.1:0-7811 GCA_964245345.1 uncultured Acetobacteraceae bacterium
GGCGCAGGGCAGCGTGGCCGCCTCGTCGAGGTCGAGGTGCGGCGGCACCCGGACCACCGCCTCCGCGTCGAACAGCCGGTACTGTGCCAGCACCCCGTCCACCGAGCCGCCGAGGGCGTGCCTGTGGTGCTCGGGCAGCGGCGGCCCGTCCCGCCAGGTGGCGAAGAACGTGCCGGCGACCCGGTCGCCCGCCGCGACCCCCGACACTCCCTCGCCCACCGCCTCGACCTCGCCGGCGCCGTCGGACAGCGGCACCAGCCCGGGCGACGGCGGAGCGCCGCCGTAGCGCCCGGTCGCCACCATGAGGTCGCGGTAGTTCAGCGAGCACGCCCGCATCCGCACCAGGATCTGCCCGGGACCGGGCTCCGGGCGCTCCCGCTCCGTCAGCACGAGGTCGTCGATCGCGGTGGCGCGCGGCAGGTGATAGCACTTCATGACGGGGCTCCCGGCTCAGACCGGCAGGGGGTTGCGCTCGGCGAAGCCGTCCTGGTGCCAGTACGGGTACGGCTTCGGCCGCGCGCTCGCCTTGTCCAGCGTCGCCACCTGGTCCGCCGTGAGCGACCAGCCGACCGCGCCGAGGTTCTGCCGCAGCTGCTCCTCGTTGCGGGCGCCGACGATGACGTTGGCGACCGTCGGCCGCTGCAGCAGCCAGTTCAGCGCCACCTGCGGCACGGTCTTCTCCACCTCCGCCGCCACCGCTTCCAGGGCGTCGACCACCTGGTACAGGTAGTCGTCGGGCATCTGCGGCCCCATCTCGGCGGTCTTGTGCAGCCGGGACTGCGCCGGGATCGGCTTGTTGCGGCCGATCTTGCCGGTCAGGCGGCCCCAGCCGAGCGGGCTCCACACCACGGCGCCCACGCCCTGGTCGAGCCCCAGCGGCATCAGCTCCTGCTCGTAGTCGCGTCCGATCAGCGAATAGTACGCCTGGTGCGCCACGTAGCGCGGCAGGTTGTAGCGCTCGGCGGTGGCCAGCGACTTCATCAGGTGCCAGCCCGAGAAGTTCGAGCAGCCGACATAGCGGATCTTGCCGGCGCGCACGAGGTCGTCCAGCGCCGACAGGGTTTCCTCCACCGGCGTCAGAGCGTCGAAGCCGTGCAGCTGGAACAGGTCGATGTGCTCGGTGCCGAGGCGGCGCAGCGACTTCTCGACCGCGTCGATCAGGTGGTACCGGGACGAGCCGACCGCGTTGGGGTCGTCGCCGGAGCGGAAGGTGGCCTTGGTCGAGATCAGCACCTGGTTGCGCCGGCCCTTGATCGCCTGGCCCAGCACCTCCTCCGCCGCTCCGGCGGAATAGATGTCGGCGCTGTCGAACAGGGTCAGCCCGGCCTCGAGGCAGATGTCGACCAGCCGCGACGCCTCGTCCACGTCCGAGGAGCCCCAGGCCTGGAAGAACTCGCCCTTGCCGCCGAAGGTGCCGGTGCCGAAGCTCAGCACCGGCACGCTGAACCCGGACCGTCCGAGCCGCCTGTGTTCCATGGTCATGTCGCACTCCTGTCGCGGTGTCCTGTTCGAACGCGCCGAAGCGTGATCGGCTCCCAGGCACACCGAACGGCGTTTGCCGGCGTTGCGGCGGCATCGGCCTGAACGGAGTTTCACCCATGCGCGCCCTATGCTGGAACGGACGGAACGACATTCGCTGCGAGACGGTGCCCGATCCCGCGATCGAGGACAGGCGGGACGTGATCCTGCGCGTCACCTCCTGCGCCATCTGCGGCTCCGACCTGCACCTGATGGACGGCCAGATGCCGACCATGGAAAAGGGCGACATCCTCGGCCACGAGTTCATGGGCGAGGTGGTCGAGGTCGGCAGCCCCGACCACGTGCTCAAGAAGGGCGACCGGGTGGTGGTGCCGTTCAACATCAACTGCGGCGAGTGCCGCATGTGCAGGATGGGGAACTGGGCCTCCTGCCTGAAGTCGAACCGCAACGGGGAGATGGCGGCCAAGGTGCAGGGCTACCCGACCGCGGGGCTGTTCGGCTACTCGCACCTGACCGGCGGCTATAGCGGCGGACAGGCCGAGTACGTCCGGGTGCCGATGGCCGATGTGGGCCCGATGAAGGTGCCGGAAGGGATGTCCGACGAGCAGGCGCTGTTCCTGTCCGACATCCTGCCGACCGGCTGGCAGGCGATCGACTATTGCGACCTCAAGGGCGGCGAGACCGTGGCGATCTGGGGCGCCGGCCCGGTCGGGCTGTTCGCCATCAAGTCGGCGGCGGTGATGAAGGCGGGACGGATCATCTCCATCGAAAGCGTGCCGGAGCGCATCGAGCTGGCCCGCATCGCCGGCGCGACCGACATCATCAACCCCGAGAACGAAAGCGTGCAGGACCGGATCCGCGAGATCACCGGCGGACAGGGTGCCGACGCGGTGGTGGACTGCGTCGGCATGGAAGCCTCCGGCCACGGCGGCGTGCTGGGCGTGCTGTCCAAGGTGCAGGAGACGCTGACCGCCACCCAGCGGCCCTACGCGCTGGAGCAGATGGTGCAGGCGGTGCGGCCGAGCGGCATCATGTCGGTGCCGGGCGTGTACTCCGGCCCGGTGCCGGTCAACATGTCGGCGGTGGTGCAGAAGGGCCTGACCATGCGCAGCGGGCAGACCCACGTGAAGCGCTACCTCGAGCCGCTCGCCAAGCTGATCCAGGACGGCACCATCGACCCCACCTTCCTGATCAGCCACCGGTCCAGCAACCTCGAGGAGGGGCCGGACCTGTACAAGACCTTCCGCGACAAGGCGGACAAGTGCGTGAAGGTGGTGTTCCACCTTTGAGCGCGTTGTAGCGAGGCGGTTTCGCGTCCAGAAGACGGGCCGGGGGTGTGTCCCCGGCCCTTTCTTCTTCAGGAGCGTTCGCGTGTTTCGATTTCTTCCGCTGCGCGGCGGCGTCCTGGCCGCGCTGATGCTGTGCTTCGGCCTGCCCGCCGCACAGGCCGACGAGCCGGCGCCCGACCTCAAGCACCTGCCGCATTTCCTGCCGCAGCAGACCCTGTCGGACGGCACGGTCACGGTGCGCGGCCGGACGATCGACTACCAGGCCAGCGCCGGCACCCTGGTGATCCACCCCAAGGGCTGGGACGACGCCGACCCGGCAGACGGCACCCGCGACAACAAGAACCCGACCGCGGAAGCGTCCATGTTCTATGTCGCCTACCTGCAGAAGAACGTTCGCGCGGAGAACCGGCCGATCACGTTCGTCTACAATGGCGGCCCCGGCTCGGCCACGATCTGGCTGCACATGGGCGCGTTCGGGCCCCGTCGCATCGTCACCGCCGACGACACCCACACCGACGCCGCCCCGTACCGCCTCGTCGACAACGACGACAGCCTGCTGGACGCCTCCGACCTCGTGTTCATCGACGCGCCGGGCACCGGCTTCGGCCGCATCGAGGGCAAGGACGCGGCGCACGCGTTCTACGGCACCGACCCGGATGCCTGGGCGTTCTCCTCCTTTATCGCCCAGTTCCTCGGCCGGTACGGCCGCTTCAACTCGCCCAAGTACCTGTTCGGCGAAAGCTACGGCACCACGCGCTCGGCGATCGTGGCCGAGATGCTGCAGCACGAGCACGGCATCGACCTGAACGGGGTGATGCTGTTGTCGCAGATCCTGGACTACGACAACTCGATCGACGCGCCGCAGAACAACCCGAGCGTCGACCAGCCCTACGTGCTGGCGCTGCCGAGCTTCGCCGCCACCGCGTTCTACCACCACAAGCTGCCGACCCAGCCGCCGGACCTGCGACGCTTCCTGGACGAGGTCGAGCACTTCGCGCTGACCGACTACACCGCGGCGCTGCAGCAGGGCACCGTTCTGCCCGACGCCGACCGCGACCGCATCGCCGAACGCCTGCACGACTACACCGGCCTGCCGGTCGACTACATCAGGAAGGCAGACCTCAGGGTGAACGGCGGCGAGTTCGAGCAGACCCTGCTCGGCGCCGACTCCCTGGACACCGGCCGCCTGGACAGCCGCTTCTCCGGCCCGGCGATGGACCCGCTGTCTGAGCGGCCGGACTACGACCCGCAAGGGGCGGCGATGTCGTCGGCCTACCTGTCCGCGTTCAACGACTACGTGCGCCGCGTGCTGCACTACGGCGACGGCGGCCCCACCGGCGCGGGCTGGACCGAGTACAAGCAGAGCGCCAACAACATCCGCGACTGGTCCTTCACCCATCAGCCGCCCGGCGCGGAGCGCCCGGTGCGCGGCGTGCCCAACGTGCTGCCCGACCTGGCGGCGGCGATGAAGTACAACCCCAAGCTGAAGGTGCAGCTGAACCAGGGCTACTTCGACCTCGGCACGCCGTATTTCGAGGGCGTGTACGAGATGCGCCACCTGCCGATCCCGCGTTCGCTCGCCGGCAACGTCGAGATCCGGCAGTACCAGTCCGGCCACATGGTGTATGCGCACGAGGACTCGCTGCGGCAGCTGCACGACAACGCCGCCGACTTCATCCGCCGCACCGACAACCTCCGGCCGCCTGCCGCGCAGACGCCCTAGCGGCTGCCGCAACTGGCCCGCCTGGATGCTGTTCGCAGGCATCCGGGCGCGCGGGCACGCCTTTCGCGACCTCGCGCCGGCACAGGCGCAAGGATGCCGATGCTGCTTCACTTGGACGGCCGGCTGGCCGCCGTTGATTCGGATGCCGAGCTGCATCCAGCGGCGTCCTGCCTCCGTAATGATGGTCAAGGACCGCAGATCGCGGTCCAGACAGGAAACATGCCAATGAAACCTTGCACCATCGTACCGATGCTGCTGACGGCTGGCCTGGTGGCGGGCTGCATGCAGCCCGGTTCCGCATCGATGCAGTCGAGCTCCATGACCGATCCCATGGTCGGCGGGGCGGCCATGTACCCGCAGCAGAACATCATCCAGAACGCGGTCAACTCGAAGGACCACACCACCCTCGTCGCGGCGGTCAAGGCGGCCGGTCTCGTGGACACCCTGTCCGGCCCGGGGCCGTTCACCGTGTTCGCGCCGACCAACGAAGCCTTCGCGATGCTGCCGTCCGGCACGGTTCCGACGCTGCTGAAGCCCGAGAACAAGGCCATGCTGACCAAGGTGCTGACCTACCACGTGGTCGCCGGCCGCATGGACTCCAAGGCGCTGATGGCGGCGATCGCCGCGGGCGGCGGCAGGGCGACCCTCATGACGGTTGCCGGCGTGCCGCTCACGGCGAGCCTGGGTGCCCCGGGAACCATCATGCTGACGGACGAGAAGGGCGACGTCGCGACGGTCACGATCGCCGACGTCTACCAGTCGAACGGCGTCATCCACGTGATCGACCACGTCCTGCTGCCCGGCTGAACGGCCGGCGCCTAGAAAGGATTCACGTCCCGTCGCGAGATCGTCACAAAAAAGCGACATCCAGAAGGCGCAGCGGCCCGTATCAGCTGGCAGGAGCCACAGGACGTGGCTCCCGAGGCGCGACCATGTGCGCCAACCAGGGACGAAATTCGCCATGCAGCAGAATGACCTAGCCTCCACTTCATCGCCGCCGTCGCCCTCCCGCCGGTCCCTTCTCGGCCGGGCGGGCGCCGGCGCCCTGGCCGCGGGCGTGCTCGCGACCGGCATCGGCCGTGCCTCTCCGGCCGAAGCAGCGACCACCGACATCGATGTCGGCATCCTCAACTTCGCACTCAACCTGGAGTACCTTGAGGGCGAGTACTACAACCTGGGCGTCAGCGGCTCCCGCCTGGCCAACATCGGCACGCCCGGCACCATCATCGGCGGCAGCCCGGTTCCGTTCGGCGACTCGAGCCTACAGAAGCTGTTCGCCGACATCGCCCACGACGAGGCCAACCACGTCGCCTTTCTGCGCTCCAACCTCGGCACCGCCGCGGTGTCCGAGCCCAACATCGACTTCACCAACACGTTCCTGACCCTCGGCCAGGCGATCGGCTTGCCGGGCTTCAACCCGTTCGCGGACCAGCTGAGCTTCCTGCTCGGTGCCTTCGTGTTCGAGGACATCGGCGTCACCGCCTATAACGGCGCCGCCCCGCTGGTCACCAGCAAGACCTATCTCGGCGCCGCGGCCAGCATCCTCGCGGTCGAGGCCTACCACGCGGGCGCGATCCGCAGCGCGCTCTACCAGGCCGGCTACGCGGTCTACACCGACCGCATCGCGGCGATCCGTGCCGCCTTCTCCGGCACCGGGCCCGGCACCAGCCTGCCGAGCGACGACGTGGGCGACGACGGCACCAACGGCGCCGTCAACCTCGCGCCGACCGACAGCAGCTCGCTCGCCTTCACCCGCACGCCGGAGCAGGTGCTCGCCATCGTGTTCGCCGGCGGCACCACCAGCGGCGGCTTCTTCCCCAACGGCGTCCAGGGGATGTTCACCTCCTCGGCTGCCTGAGCCTTCCGCAAGACCGGCCGCACGTCGCGGCCGGTCGTTCCGGCGGCGGGCCGTCCTCGTCTGCAGGGAACGGCGTGGATGCATCCGCATGACGATCCCGGACGTGGAGTCTCCGAACGCGGAACGAGTTGAACATGACCCGAACGACACCGATGGATAACGCCCTGGCGCGGCGGGTGGTCACAACGGTGGCCTGCGGGTTCCTGTTCGCGACCGGCCTGTCCGGCGCGGCTCAGGCTCACGTCAAGTGGTGCACGGTGACCAACGTGCACGACATGCCGCTGGCGCCTCGCGGCGTTCTGTCCACCATCTTCCTGAGCGTTCTCGCCGGCTTCACCCTGATGGTGCTTCTCGGCTTCAGTCTCGACGGCTGGATCGTTCGTCGCTGGCCGAGGCGCCTCAGCAGCGGCGGCGCGTCGCGTGGCGCGATCAGGGACCGGCTGATCCGTGCCGCGGCGGGAGCCTACTTCATCTACGCCTCGTCGACCGGCACGATGATCCTGACGCCGGAACTGACGACCCACGCGACATGGGTTCCCGTCGTGCAGTTCCTGATTGCGCTGTTCCTGATCTGGCGGCCGACATGCCTGTTGTCCGGGCTCGGCATCCTGGTGCTTTATGTCGACGCGGCCCGGCAGTACGGCTTGTTCCACCTGACCGACTACGTGTTCCTGCTGTGCCTCGCGGTTTATCTGATGTTGGTGTCGCTGCCCGCCTCGAGGCTGACGCACATGCGCGAGCCGCTTCTGGTCGCCAGCCTGGCGTTCAGCCTCGCCTGGACCGCGATCGAGAAGTTCCTTTATCCGCAATGGACCGATGCGGTGATCGCGATGCATCCCAGCATCGGGCTCGGCCTTTCCGACAACATCGTCGTCGTCATCGCAGGCTTCGTCGAGTTCACGCTCGCCTTCTACCTGGTCACCGGCCGCGGCCTGCTGCGCCTGGGCGGAGCGGGCTACGCGTTGATCTTCATCGCCGCGATGCCACCCTTCGGCAAGATCGACGTGTTCGGTCACCTGGTGGTGATAGCGACCTTGGGCATCGTCGTGCTGGGCGGGACCACGCCGATGCAGCAGCGGATGCATCTGGCGGGGCGCGCGGTTGCCGTGGATGCAGCCTGGATCACAATGCTCTACCTCCTGTCCCTGATGCTCTTCTTTGCCGCCTACTACGCGATGCAGAGAACCTGAATGGGGTTGACAGGCCGCTGCCGCATGCACGGGCGGGCCTGAAGCCACGGGACCGTCACGCGTGTTCGGGATATGGGCTCATGCCCCGCCGACCGCAGTCCAGGGCCCAGCGGCGTAGACCCAGGTGCCGGCGGACCGGTCACCCGGGCTGGCTCCTGTCGCCGCGATCGGGAACAATGCGGCATGTTCGAACAAGACAGAAGCCGGTCCAACACCTTCCCGATCCCTGCGCCATGTCGGCCGCTGCTGCTGGCAGCCATCCTGCTCGCCTG
>CAXTMS010000165.1:0-7785 GCA_964245345.1 uncultured Acetobacteraceae bacterium
CCCTGGTGGTGCTGCTGGTGAGCTGGCGCGGCTTGCGCCTGATCCGGCAGATCGCCGCGCTGTATGGGCTGCGGCCGGGGTTGTTCGGCACGCTCGGCCTGCTCCGGCGCACCGCCTACGCCGCCACCGCCACCGCGGTCACCGAGGCCGCGATCAACACCGCCGCGCACGCGGTGCTGAGCACGCCGCTGCTGGCGCACCTGGCCGGCGAGATGGCAGGCGGCGCCGTGGCGGCACGGCGCATGATCGTGCTCGGCCGCGCCGCCTCCGTCGCCTGCACCCCGCTGCCGCCGGAATAGCGCCGCCATGCAGTTCGACGTGATCCTGGTCGGGGCCGGGCTGTCCGGCGCCGCCTTTCTCGCCCACCTGGTGCGCGACCATCCGGGGTTCCGCGGCCGCGTGCTGGTGGTCGAGCCGGCCGCCCGGCTGGGGGCCGGGCTCGCCTACGGCACCGACGACCCGGCGCACCGCACCAACGTCGCCGCCGGGCGCATGTCGCTGTTTCCGGAGCATCCCGAACACTTCGCCGACTGGCTCGCCGGCCGCAGCGAGCTGGCGCGCGATCCGGAGGCGCTCGGCAGCGACGGGCTGGTGCATGCCCGGCGCACCGTCTACGGCGACTACGTCGACGCCATCGTGCGGGCGCAGGTCGCCGCGTCGGCGGCCGACATGCGCCACCTGCGCCTGCGTGCGGTGTCGGCCGCGCCCCGGCCGGAAGGCGGCTGGCAGGTGACGCTGGAGGACGGGGCGGTGGCGTCGGCGCCGCTTCTGGTGCTGGCGGTCGGCCACACCGCGCCGGACCTGCCCGCGGTGCTGGCGCCGCTCGCGTCCGATCCGCGGGTGGTGGCCGACCCATGGGACCGGACGGCGCTGGACCGGATCGGGCACGGGGATCCGGTGCTGGTGGTCGGCACCGGGCTCACCGGCTGCGACGTGATCGCCGGGCTCCGGGCGCGCGGCCATCGCGGCACGATGCTGGCGGTGTCGCGTCGCGGCCTGCTGCCGCGTCCGCGCACCACCAGGCCGGTGGGCGAATCGGGCGACTTCGCCCGGGCGCCCGCCACCACCGCGCTGTCGCTGCTGCGTCGGGTGCGCGACGCGGTGACGGCGGCCGAGGCCGAGGGGCGGCCCTGGGAGGACGTGATCGCGGCGCTGCGCGTGCAGGCGCGCACCGTGTGGGGCAGCCTCTCGGTGGGCGAGCGGCGCCGGCTGCTGCGCCACCTGCGCCCGTTCTGGGACGTGCACCGGTTCCAGTGCGCGCCGCAGATCGCCGCGGTGGTGGCGGCGGGGCAGCGGGACGGGTGGCTGACGGTGCGGGCGGCGACCCCGGCCGCGGTGCATGCGGATCCGGACGGGATCGAGGTGCGCCTGCGCCTGCGCGGCGGCCGGGCGAGCGAGACCGTGCGGGTGCGGGCGGTGGTGAACTGCACCGGGCCGGGACACCGCTCGGTGGTGGCGTCGCATCCGCTGCTGCACAGCCTGGCCGTGGCGGGCCACCTCCGCGCCGACCCGTGCCGGCTCGGCATCGACGTGGACGGGGAAAGCCGGGTGCTGGACGGGTCGGGCACTGCCTGGCCGGACCTGTTCGTGGCCGGGCCGCTGGCGCGCGGCACCCATGGCGAGCTGATGGGCCTGCCCCAGGTCACCACCCAGCCGCGCGAGGTGGCGGCCGCCGTGGCGCGCCTGCTCGCACCGGGGCCGTGAACCGGCTGGACGCCGGGGCCTCGGTCGCGGCATTGCTCCTGCCATGATCACCGACAAGCGCCTGCTCCGGGCGGAGCCGAGCTTCCGCATCCTGGCCAAGCTGTGGCGGGTGAGCTGGCTGTACGTGCTGCTGATCTGCGTGCTGGCCGGGGTGGGCTACGGCGCGCTGTACTCGGCCGGCGGCGGCTCGGCGAAACCGTTCGCGGGGCCGCAAAGCCTGCGCTTCGGCTTCGGGCTGCTGATGATGCTGGGCGTGGCGATGCTGAGCCCGCGCGTGCTGGTGAAGCTCGCCTGGCCGCTCTACGGCGCGTCGCTGCTGCTCCTGGGTGCGGTGCTGCGCATGGGCCATGTCGGCAAGGGAGCCGAGCGCTGGCTGGTGCTGGGCGGGGTGCAGGTGCAGCCCTCGGAGCTGGCCAAGATCGCGCTGGCGCTGGCGCTGGCGGCCTGGTTCCACCGCATCGGCCAGAACCGCATGGGCAACCCCTTGTTCCTGGTCCCGCCGGCGCTGATGGTGGCGGCCCCGGTGGCGCTGGTGCTGAAGGAGCCCAACCTCGGCACCGCTGTGATCATCGCCGCGGTGGGGGCGGCGATCTTTCTCGCCGCCGGGATGCGGTTGTGGCAGCTGGCGCTGCTGCTCCTGCCGCTGCCGTTCCTGGGCCGCATCGCCTATGCCCACCTGCACGACTACCAGAAGGCGCGCATCACCACCTTTCTTCATCCCGAGAACGACCCGCTGGGGGCCGGCTACAACATCATCCAGTCCAAGATCGCGCTGGGCTCCGGCGGCATGTGGGGGCAGGGCTACCTCCATGGCACGCAGGGCCAGCTCAACTTCCTGCCGGAGAAGCAGACCGACTTCATCTTCACCATGATCGCCGAGGAATGGGGCCTGGTCGGCGGCCTGACCGTGATGGCGCTGCTGCTGCTGGTGATCCTGGGCGGCATGCTGATGGCGATGCGCTGCCGGCACCAGTTCGGCCGCCTGCTCGGCCTCGGCATCTCGATGAACTTCTTCCTGTACTGCGTGGTCAACCTGAGCATGGTGATGGGGGCGATCCCGGTCGGCGGGGTGCCGCTGCCGCTGATCTCCTATGGCGGCTCGGCCATGCTGACGGTGATGTTCGGCTTCGGGCTGCTCTTGTCGGTGTACGTGCACCGCGACGCCGCGTTCGGCGACAACGCCGCGTGACCCGGCCGCCGTGACCGGGCTGCTGCCGCCGACGCCGGCGGTGCTGCGCTCCTACCGCCTCAGCACCTACCGCGCCGGCGCGGTGGTGGCGCGGATCGGGCGGCGTCCGCATGGGGTCCAAGGGCGCAACCCGGTTCCGCTGGTGCTGCTGAGCGCCTGCAACCCGGGCGGACGGCGCATGCCGGACGGCTGGAACCGCCGCATGATGCGCCGCCTTGGCGAGGCGATGCGCCGGGTCATTGTTGTCGAGGGCGAGGGACGGCTCGGACGCTGGTCGGAACCGCTGCTGCTGGCGGCGGTGGCGCCGGCGCAAGGGATCGTCCTGGCCCGGCGCTTCCGGCAGAACGCCGTGGTGGTGCTGCAGCCGCGTCGCCCGGCGCGGCTTGTGCTGCTGGCAGGACCGGGGCGGCGCTAGCCCGCATCCGCACGCTTGGCGGCGTGCTTGGCTTCCGAGGCAGCGGCCTCGTCGGCCAGCGCCTGTTCTGCTTCCGCCTTCTGGCCCGCCAGACCGGTGTAGATCATGGCGGCTTCGGTGGCGTGGCGCGTGCCGGCCTCGCTGTGGTCGATCGAGGCGGCGCTGTAGCGCTCCGCCTTCTCGAAGTTGCCGGAGCCGGCGTGCTTGGCCGCTTCCCGGTGCGCGTCGGCGGCATGCGCGAACGCCTGCGCGGCCGCCTCGTGATGCGCCACCGCTTGTTCCTTCTGCACCGCCATGGCGTTGTCCTTTTCCGTGTTGAGCCCGGCTCGAACGATTGCGCTCCGGCAGGGTTCCGTGCGCGGATCAAGGGGAGGATGCCCGTGAAGAGCCGCTACGGCCTGGAGCTGCGCGCCGCCAGCGTCGCCGACGCGTCCGGGCTGTCCGAGCTGTGCAGCGCCGCGGGCGTCGCGATCCCGCCGCGCGTCCTGGCCGAGCGGCTGGAGGCGATGCGCGGGGAGGCCGGCACCGTGCTGGTCGCGCTGGAATGGGGGCCGCCCAGCGGGCTGGTGGCGCTGCACTGGTACCGCACCCTGGAGGCGCCCCTGCCCGTGGCGCAGGTGACGCTGCTCCTGGTGGATCCGCAGGCGCGGCGCAGGGGCATCGGCCGGTTGCTGGTCAAGGCGGCGTCGCAGGCGGCCCGCGTCGCCGGCTGCGACGCGCTGGAGCTGCTGGCGCCGGCGGGACAGGCCGAGCTCCATAGTTTCTGCCGCGCCACCGGCTTTCTTGAACATGGTTCACGGTTCCAGCGCCCGCTGCGCAAGGCCAATGCCGGCGACTGACGCGGCAGGCCTAGCGCAGCGCGGCGGACCGGCGCAGCGACACCCCCAGCATCAGCGCCGACACCCCGCCGACCACCAGCTCGATCGCCACCAGCGTGCCCAGCAGCCACAGGCCCGACCACGGCAGCGACAGGTAGATCAGCACGCCGACCGCGAGCGCCACCAGCCCGCTGAACAGCAGGCCCCACCAGCTGCGCAGCCGCCTGTGGCCGGCGGCCCAGGCCATGCGGGCGAGGCCGGCGAACACCAGGCAGAACGCCAGGATGGCGGTCAGCAGCACCGAGCCGGCGACCGGCTCGGCGATGATGGCGCCGCCGCCCAGGACGTACAGGACGCCGATCAGCCCGGAGATGACGGCGGCGGACGCGGTGACGCCGCGATGGGCGAGGGCGTGCGCGACCTGCACCACCCCTGCCACGATCAGCATCAGCCCGATCACCATCGTGCTCGCCAGCGTCGCCGCCACCACGTCCAGCCAGGCCAGCACGCCGAGCAGGATGAACAGGATGCCGAGTGCCATGAACCAGCCCGACCGCGGCGACGCGGCGGCGACACGGGTGGGAAACAACTGGAAACTGCCGGACATGGAGCGATCCCTTCTCGACCTGCGCCGGCCATGACGCACGGCCCGGGCGCCGGATCATTCGCGATGCGGACGCCATTCTTGAACGCTGTTCATGGATGCAGCTCGATCTCCGCGCTGGCGAACTGGCTGACCGCCTGGACCGTCTGGGTGGCTTGCGGCGCCGCGCGCATCGCCATCGCCCGGACCAGCGGGCGCGGTCCTTCCGCGTCCGGTTCCAGCGTCACGTTCCGCATGGTGCCGGGCTTCAACCCGAGCGACCGCGCCGCCGCGTCGGCACGGCGCCGCAGGGCGCGCAGCGCCAGGTCGGTCGCGGCGGCCTGCGCGGTCTCGAGCCTGGACGGCGACAAGGTCCAGTCGAGGTCGTCCAGCGCCAGCCCCGCCGCCTGCAGCCGGCCGAGGAGGTCCAGCAGCGCCTCGCCGTCGGCGGACTGCAGTTGAAGCGTTTGCCGCGCGGTCCAGCCGGTCGCGGCGTGCGCCGGGTCGGGATCGTGGTCGGTGGCGTAGCCTTCCAGCCTGTAAGACACCGTTGTGCTGCCGGCGGCGACGCGGGCGGCGGCGTCCATGCGCCGGTCGAGCTGGCGCTGCGCGTCTGCGGGAGCGGCCGCCTGCGCCTCGCCGGTCATGTGCGCCACCAGCAGGTCCGGCACCGCCTGCACCGTGCCGGTGGCGGACAGGTGCAGCAGGGTGACGGGCGCTGGCGGTGCCGCGGCCGCGGCGGGTGCCGCGGCCAGGCTCGCCACCACGACGGCGGGGAGAAGAAGGCGGACGGGCCAGAACCGGCGGCGCGTTCCCGTTGCGGCGGAAGGCATCGCTGCCGGCTCCCGTCAATCGTGGGGTGTGGCGTCCCGGTCCGGATCCGGCGCCGGATGGCCGCTGTGCAGCACCATCAGCGCGCGGCGCAGCCGGTTGATGCCGCTTCGCACCAGCCCCTCGTCGCACAAGCGCCTGCCGTCCTGCTGCAGCGCGCGCGCCGACGGCGGCACGGTGCGGTAGGCACGTATCTCCGCCAGCAGCGTCTGGCAGTAGGCGCCGGTGTCGCTGGTGACCACCATCGGCACCACCGGGTCGCGGTCCTGCGCCCGCAGCTGTCCCGACGACAACAGCAGCAGGCTCGCGAGCACGGGCAACCGGTTCATGCCGGAAAGGATAGCCGGGCCCGGCTCACAGGCTCATGGTCCGCAGATGACGGCGGCTCCATGCCGGGCCGGGCCGGGGTCGTGCTGCGCGCGGCACCGGCGGCGAGCGGCAGCAGCAGCACCGCTTCCAGCCCAGCGGCGTCGCCGTCCGCCGCCGGATCCGGCGTGCGCAGGACGAAGGAGCCGCCGTGCAGCTGCGCCACCGCCTGCACCAGCGACAGGCCGAGGCCGGAGCCCGGGGTGTTGCGTGCCGCCTCGGCGCGGAAGAAGCGTTCCGAGGCCCGGGCGAGCTCGGCCGGCCGCATGCCGATGCCGTGGTCGCGCACGACGATCCGCGCGTCCACGCCGTCGCTGGACGCGGACAACCGCACCACCCCGCCTTCCGGCGAGAACTTCACCGCGTTGTCCAGCAGGTTGGCCACCGCCTGCTGCACCAGCTGGCGGTCGCCGTCGAGGGCGATAACCGGGGAATGAAGGCGCTCGAGGCGCAGGCCCCGTTCCTCGGCCACGGCGGCATACAGCTCGGCCAGGTCGTCCAGCAGCGCCGACAGCTCCATGGCGGCGAAGGCGGAGCGCCTGGCGCCGGCCTCGATCTCGGCGATGCGGAGCAGGGCCTCGAACACCGCTGTCACCCCGTCCAGGTCCGCCACCGCGCGGTCCATCGCGGCCCGCATCTCGCCCACGCCTGCGGCGTGGAGTGCCGCGTCCTCCAGCCTGGCGCGGGCGCGGGTGATGGGGGTGCGCAGGTCGTGGGCGATGCTGTTGGACACCTGCCGCACCCCGTCCATCAGCCGGGCGATGCGGTCCAGCATGTCGTTGATGGTTTCCGCCACCCGGTCGAACTCGTCGCCGCTGCCGGACAGCGGCACGCGCTGCGCGAGGTCGCCGGCGGCGATGGAGCGGGTGGTGCGGGCGACGTTGCGCACCATGCGGCGGAACAAGGAGCGCACCACGAACGCGCCGCTCAACCCCAGCACGCCGACCATCAGCATCGCCCAGACCAGGGTGTCGGTCAGAAGCCGGCGCAGGATCGCGCGCGCCCGCACGTCGCGGCCGACCAGCAGCCGGAACCCGCCGGGCAGGGAAAAGGCGTGCACCTCGGCCAGCCCGCGCTCGCCGGCGCGCGAGATCGACAGCTGGTAGGTGACGTCCGTGCGCGCCACGTCGCGCGGCCATTGCAGCAGGTTGCCGGCGATGCGGCTGCCGGACGCGTCCACCATCAGGTAGAGCGCGTCGTCGTCCACGTTGTCGGCCAGGCGCTGCTGGATGGTTTCCGCGAGCGCCGGCAGGCCGCCGGCGGTCCACTGCTCGGACAAGGCGCGCGCGTCGGTGTCGATCTGCGCGTCCACCTCGCGCTCCAGCAGGCCGATGGTCGCCCACCAGATGAAGCTCATGAACACCACCGCGCTGAGCATGAACAGCAGCGCGTACACCAGCGCCAGGCGCAGGCTGGCGGAGCGGAGGATGTCGGAGCGCCGCCCGCGCCGGGTCACCGGCCTGGTGGCTGCGGCGTCACTCGTCACGCAGCATGTAGCCGGCGTTGCGCACGGTGTGGATCAGCGGCCGGGGAAACGGCTTGTCGATCTTCTGCCGCAGGCGCGACACGTGCACGTCGATCACGTTGGTCTGCGGGTCGAAATGGTAGTCCCATACCCCTTCGAGCAGCATGGTGCGGGTCACCACCTGGCCGGCATGGCGCATGAGGTATTCCAGCAGCCGGAACTCCCTGGGCTGCAGGTCGATCTTCTGCCCGCCCCGGCGCACCAGGCGCGACAGGAGGTCCATCTCCAGGTCGCCGACGCCGAGCCGTGTGGTGGGGCCGGTTTCGCCCTTGCCGCGCCGGCCAAGCGCTTCCACCCGGGCCAGCAGCTCGGAAAACGCGAACGGCTTGGTCAGGTAGTCGTCGCCGCCGGCCT
>CAXTMS010000166.1:0-5777 GCA_964245345.1 uncultured Acetobacteraceae bacterium
GCGCCGGTCAGCAGGCTGACGATGCCGGACGTGCCGAGCCCGCACAACCCGGTCCTGCTCGACCGGGCGGTCCCGTCGGTCGCGCGCATACGCGGAAAGATCGACGAGCTCCTGGCGTTCTGAGGGCGTCCCATGATCGACATCGTCGTTCCTGCCGAGCAGGAAGGCACCGCGGCCGTGGTGCGGAGCTGGCTCAAGAAGATCGGCGATGCCGTCGCCGAGCACGATCCCCTGGTCGAACTCGAGACCGACAAGGTGACGCAGGAGGTCCCGTCGCCGGCGGCCGGCATCCTCGAGGAGATCCTGCTCAACTCCGACGCGGAGGCCGTGCCCGGAGCCGTGCTCGGACGGCTCCGCGATCCCGCGACGGCGGATCGGGACGGGACGGCCGCGCCAGCTGATCCGGTCGCGGTGCCGGACGTCGTCGCGGATGGCGGGACGGAGGCCTCGCCGCCGGCGCTGTCCCCCGCGGTGCGGCGCGCGGTGAGCCGGCATGGCCTCGATCCGGCGACCCTGACCGGCAGCGGTCGCGGCGGACGCATCACGCTCGAGGACGTGCAGCGCGCCGTCGGCGCGGACGAGGTCGTGGCCGACGGGAGGCAGCACCCGGCCCCGGTCGCGCGCACGCCGGTCGCGGCGCCGGTGGTGGTCCCGGCCGCGACCCCGGCGGCCAAGCCGGAGCCGGTCCTGGGTGCACCCGGACCAGGTGCGGGCGTCAGGTCGATCCCGCACGACCGCATGCGCCGCGCGATCGCCGAGAACATGCTGAACTCGGTGACGACGGCGCCGCACGTGACCGCGGTGTTCGAGGCGGACTTCAGCGCGATCCAGGCGCATCGGCGCAAGCACAAGCCGATCTTCGAGCAGGACGGCGTCAACCTCACCATCACCGCCTACCTCGTGGCCGCCTGCGTGGCGGCGATGCGCGCGGCGCCGACGATCAACAGCCGCTGGTACGACGACCGGGTCGAGGTGTTCGGCGACATCGGCATCGGCGTGGGCACGGCACTCGGCGAGAAGGGTCTGATCGTGCCGGTGGTGCAGCGGGCGCAGGAGCTGTCGCTGATCGGCATCGCGGCACGGCTGCAGGACCTGACCGCCCGGGCACGGGCGAACAGGCTCGCCCCGGCGGACATGCGGGGCGGCACCTTCACGATCTCCAACCACGGCGTGTCCGGCTCGCTGCTGGCGGCACCCATCATCATCAGCCAGCCGCAATCGGCGATCCTGGGGGTGGGCAAGCTGGAGAAGCGTGTCGTGGTGCGCGAGGTGGACGGCGTCGACACCATCCAGATCCGTCCGATGTGCTACGTCTCGCTGACCGTCGACCATCGCGCGGTCGATGGCCACCAGACCAACGGGTGGCTGACCGCCTTCGTGAACACCCTGGAGAGCTGGTCCGCGTGATACAGGAGCACGAGTTCGACGTCCTGGTCATCGGGGCCGGGCCCGGGGGCTACGTGGCCGCGATCCGCGCGGCGCAGCTCGGGTTGAGGACGGCGTGCGTCGAGAGCCGCGACACGCTGGGCGGAACCTGCCTCAACGTCGGCTGCATCCCCTCCAAGGCGCTGCTGCACGCCTCGCAGCTCTACGAGGATGCCCGGTCCGGCTCGCTGGCGCAGTTCGGCGTGAAGGTGGGCGAGGTGTCGCTCGACCTGGACGGGATGCACGCGCAGCGCAAGGATGCGGTCGGTACCCTGACCGGCGGCATCGCATCGCTGTTCAGGAAGAACAAGGTCGAGTGGTTGAAGGGCTCCGCCCGCTTCACCGCCCCGGATACCGTCATGGTGGCCGACCGCACGATCCGTGCCCGGAACATCGTGATCGCGAGCGGATCGTCGGTGGCGCCGCTGCCGGGCGTCGCGGTCGATCACGCGGTGATCCTCGACTCCACGAGCGCGCTCGAGCTGCCGAAGGTCCCGAAGCACTTGGTCGTGATCGGCGGCGGCGCGATCGGCCTCGAGCTGGGCTCGGTGTGGCGGCGGCTCGGCGCGGACGTCACCGTCATCGAGTTCCTCGACGAGATCCTCCCCGGCCTCGACGGCGAGGTCCGGACCCAGGCGGCGAAGCTGCTGCGCGGCCAGGGCCTGGTCATCCGCAACTCGCTCAGGGTGACCGGCGCGGAGCGGCGGGCCGAGGATGTGGTGCTGACGGTCGAGCCGGCCGCGGGCGGCGAGGCGTTCACCATCACCGCAGACGCGGTGCTGGTGGCGATCGGCCGCCGGCCGAACACCGACGGGCTCGACCTGCAGCGGGCGGGGCTCGCGGTCGACCGGCAGGGATCGATCGCGGTCGACGCAAGCTTCCGGACCTCGGTCGCGGGGATCTGGGCGATCGGGGACGTGATCCCGGGTCAGATGCTGGCGCACAAGGCCGAGGACGAGGGGGCGGCGGTCGCGGAGATCATCGCCGGCCTGCCCGGGATGGTGAACCACGGGATCATCCCGAGCGTGGTCTACACCATGCCCGAGTTCGCGGGCGTCGGGCTGACCGAGGAACAAGCCAGGGACGCCGGCGAGGTCAAGGTCGGCCGGTTCCCGATGCTCGCCAACTCGCGCGCCAGGACCAACAGGGACACGGACGGCTTCGTCAAGATCGTGGCGGACGCAGCGTCCGATCGCGTTCTCGGCGTGTGGATCATCTCGTCGCTTGCCGGAACAATGATCGCGCAGGCCGCGCAGGCGATGGAGTTCGGCGCGTCGTCGGAGGACATCGCCTACACGTGCCATGCGCATCCGACGCATACCGAGGCGATGAAGGAAGCGGCGATGGCGGTTCGCGGCAAGCCCATCCACATCTGAGCCCCCGGGAACCTCGGGACTCGCGGTCGCTCCGACCCACTTGATCTGACCGGCTGGTCAGTTAACCTGATGCGGATCCGGGTCGGACAGTCCGATGTCCAGCGACCACGATCCGATCCAGAGGAGCATCCCGGATGGTCATCGCCATAGAGTCGTTTGCCGAGGGCAGGTGGCATCATCCGGGCGCCGACGGCGAGGAGATCGCCAGCGCGGTGGACGGGCACGTCGTCGCCCTCGCGTCCAGCCACGGCCTCGACTTCGGGGACATGGTGACGTATGCGCGCACCATCGGCGGCCCGGCGCTGCGCGCGCTCGACTTCCATCGTCGTGCCGATCTCGTCAAGCGGCTGGCGGTCCATCTGACCGAACGCAAGGAGCGGCTCTACGCGCTGTCCCACGACACCGGCGCCACGCGCAGGGACAACCTGATCGACATCGACGGCGGCATCGGCACGCTGTTCTCGTATGCCTCGGCCGCGAGGCGCGAGCTGCCGAGCGAGACCTTCATCACCGAGAACGTGGAAACGCTGTCGCGACAGGGCACCTTCGTCGGCACCCACATCCTGTCCTCGCTGCACGGGGTCGCTGTGCACATCAACGCCTATAACTTTCCGTGCTGGGGCATGCTGGAGAAGCTGTCCCAGGCCCTGATCGCCGGCATGCCGGTCATCACCAAGCCGGCCACCGTGACCGGCTACGTGGCCCACGCCGTCGTGCAGATGATCGTCGAGTCCGGGATCCTGCCCGCCGGCGCGATCCAGTTCATCAGCGGCCGCACCGGCAACCTGCTCGAACACCTCACCGGCCAGGACGTGCTCTCCTTCACCGGCTCGATCCAGACCTCCGAGCTGCTGCGCAACAACCCGGTGGTCTCGTCGAAGGCGGTGCGCTTCATCGCCGAACGGGACAGCCTGAACGCGGCGATCCTCGGTCCGGACGCCACGCCCGGAACGCCGGAGTTCGACCTGTTCGTCAAGGAGGTCGTGCGTGAGATGACCTCCAAGGCCGGACAGAAATGCACGGCCATCCGGCGCGTCATCGTGCCCCGGGCGCTGGTCGAGCCGGCCGCGGCGGCGATCGGCGAGCGGCTCGGCCGGGTGGTGATGGGCGATCCGCGCCGCGACGACGTCACCATGGGACCGCTGGCGGGGATCGGCCAGCGCAGCGACGTGCGCAGGCAGATCGCCCGCCTGCTGCAGGAAAGCGAGATCGTGTTCGGCGATCCGGAGCAATGCCGGACCCTGGGCGTCCCTGACGGCGACGGCGCCTTCCTGTCCCCAATCCTGCTGCACACCGCGCGGCCGCGCGACTCCGAGCTCGTGCACCAGACCGAGGCGTTCGGTCCGGTCGCCTCGATCATGCCCTATGACGACCTCGCCGATGCCGTGGCGCTGGCGCAGCGCGGGGAAGGCAGCCTGGTCGCCTCCCTCTCCACCTACGACGACGAGGTGGCCCGTGCCCTGGTCGGCGGCGTGGCATCGTATCACGGGAGGCTGCTGCTGCTCGATCGCGACTGTGCCAAGGAAAGCACCGGCCACGGCTCCCCGCTGCCGAGCCTGGTGCATGGCGGCCCCGGCCGGGCTGGCGGTAGCGAGGAGCTGGGCGGGATACGTGGCGTCAAGCACTACATGCAGCGTACCGCCCTGCAGGGGTCGCCGGCGCGGCTGACGAACCTGACCAAGCGGTGGATCCGTGGCGCGCCCGAGCACGTCCGCGCCGAGCACCCGTTCCGCCGCGACTTCGCGAGGCTGGAGGTCGGCGACACGTTCAACACGCCGTCGCGGACGATCTCGCTCGACGACATCGAGCATTTCGCGGAGTTCACCGGCGACACGTTCTACGCGCACATGGACCAGGAGGCCGCGGCCGCCAATCCGTTCTTCCCCGGCCGCGTCGCGCACGGCTACCTTCTGCTGTCCTTCGCCGCGGGCCTGTTCGTCGATCCGGCACCCGGACCCTTGCTTGCGAATTACGGTCTCGAAGGTCTGCGCTTCGTCAAGCCGGCCGTACCGGGCGACACCATCCGCGTCCGCCTGACGGTCAAGTCGAAGAACGCCGCACGGGAGCCGAGCTACGGCGAGGTGCGATGGGATGTCGAGATCTTCAACCAGGACGACGAGACGGTGGCCCGCTACGAGCTCCTGACGATGAGCGCGCGACCTGCCGACGATGTCGCCTGAGACCGCCCGCTTCGTCCACCGGCGTCGGATCGTCTGGGGTGATACCGATGCCGCCGGCATCGTCTACACGCCCCGGATCGCCCATTTCGTCGTGGAGGCGGTGGAGGTCTGGTTCCGCGAGCGCCTGTCGGTCGAGTGGCTCGCCGGCCCCCACACGCCGTTCGTTTCGCTGAGCTGCCGCTTCGTCTCGCCGATGACGCCTGCCGACACGATCGATGTCGAGGTCTCGCTCGTGCGAGCCGGACGAAGCGCCCTCGACTTCGCGCTGGTGGCGCAAGCGGGAAGCCGCCTGTGCTGGACGGCGGAAACGACATGCGTCTTCGTCGATGGCGAGACCTTCAGGAGCCGGCCGATCCCGGCCGAGCTCATCGCGCCGATCGAAGCGGAACGATCACTCGCCTGAGGTATCGGTTTCCAAAGGCCCCGGCCTTTGGCGGGTCTGGGCAGAGCCCAGCCTTACTTCCTAAAGCTCAAACTCCAAGTCTCCTGGCGTAAGCCCTCCTCGCCGCAGCCGAGGGCGCCGTCTCCGCCTACGCCCGGCCAAAGGCCGGAGCCTCGGCTCTCACCACCACGGAGAGGAGGAAATCCATGTCGGCAAGTGCTAGACTAACCCGGCATGAACGTCGCATTCCGCGGGCCCGTGACACGCGAGGAGTTCTTCATCTGGGTCGAAGCCCAGGAGGGCCGATACGGGTTCGACGGCATCCGACCCATCGCCATGAACGGCGGCACCAACAACTACGGCAAGATCTCCGGAAACATCTACTTCCGGCTCCGCCTCGGCCTCGCAGGCAGC
>CAXTMS010000166.1:5877-7715 GCA_964245345.1 uncultured Acetobacteraceae bacterium
GAGCGCCTCTTCCCCAACCCTGTCGTGATCTTCGAGGTGCTCAGTCCCTCGTCCAGGAAGCGGGACCGGGAAATGAAGGTGATCGAGTACCATTGCGTCCCGACCATCAAGCGTTACGTCGTGCTCGAGCAGATCAAGCCGGTCGCCTACGTCTACTGGCGCCCAGACGACGAACCCTGGAGCGAGATCACCCTCTCCAGCACGGACATCCTCGACATGCCCGAGATCGGCATGAAGATCTCCATGGCTGAAATCTACGAAGGCCTCAGCCTTATCTGAACCCCCAGCGGTCGATGGACGATAAGGCTGGGCTCTGCCCAGACCCGCCAAAGGCTGGGGGCCTTTGGAAACCGATTCACAAGAACAATTGGATTCTTAAAGCGCCAGCCTCGAGCGGGTCCAGGGCAGAGCCCTGGCCTTCTCACGCGGTTCAAGCTGATCCGGGACAGACACCTACTCTTGTCGAGGCGCCCGCAGGGCACGGGGACGACCTTGCTCGTCGACGGCCACGAAGGCGAAGTCGGCCTCCGTGACCTTGATCTGCTCCGCCCCATGTCTCGGCCGGCGCCAGGCCTGGACCGCGAGCTTGAGGGAGGTGCGACCGGTCGAGACGATCTTCGCGTAGACCGATACCTCGTCGCCGACCAGGACGGGACGCAGGAACGTCATCGCGTCGACCGCCACGGTGACCACCCGGCCCGCGACGAAGGAGGACGCGACGCTGCCTGCCGCGAGATCCATCTGCGACATCAGCCAGCCGCCGAAGATGTCGCCGCTCGGGTTGGTGTCGCCCGGCATCGCAATGACACGGATGCTCGGTGCGCCGGCCGGCTGCTCGATGCCGGTGCTCATGCGAACCTCGCGCGCCAGCCTCATGCTCCGGACAACCGACGACCCTCGCGCACCAGCCGCACGAGCAGCTCGGCTGGCTCCGAACCGGCGCCGCCACAGCGCGCGGCCGCCTCCACCTCGGCGAGCACGCTGGCCAACCCGGCCCGGTCGGCGGCGAACATCGGGCCGCCCTTCGACCGGGGAAAGCCGTAGCCGTTGACGAAGACGAGGTCGATGTCGCCCGCGCGCGCGGCCACGCCAGCTTCCAGCACCTTGGCCGCTTCGTTGGCCATCACAGCCAGCAACCGACGGCGGATCTGGTCTGGAGCGAAGGCACGCGGCTCTGCGCGGGCCTGCCTGCGTCCGGTCTCGATCAGCGTGACCGCGCCGTCGTCCAGGATCGGCGCGCCGGAGCCGGAGCCGTAGCTGTACCAGCCGGCGCCGGTCTTGCGTCCGAGCCGTCCGGCCTCGCAGAACAGATCGGGGATCGCGACGTAGCGCTCGGCGGGATCGCGCGTCGCCGCCCGCCTGCGCCGCATCGCCCAGGCGATGTCGAGGCCGGACAGGTCGGCCACGGCGAACGGGCCCATGGCGAAGCCGTACTGTTCCAGCGCCTGGTCGATCTCGCGGGGGGAGGCGCCGTCCTCGAGCAGGTATTCGGCGTGACGGCGGTAGTGGGCGAAGATCCGGTTGCCGATGAAGCCCTCGCTCGCGCCGGCGGCAATCGCCACCTTGCCCAGCCGCTTGCCGAGCGCCATTCCGGTCGCCATGACCTCGGGCGAGGTGCGCGCACCGCGCACCACCTCCAGCAGGCGCATGACGTTGGCGGGCGAGAAGAAGTGCAGCCCCAGCACGTCGTCCGGCCGGCCGGTGAAGCCGGCGATGGCGTCCAGGTCGAGGTAGGAGGTGTTGGTGGCCAGGATCGCGCCCGGCCGGGCCTGCGCGTCAACGCGGCGGAAGATGTCCGCCTTGACGTCGAGATCCTCGAACGCCGCCTCGATCACCAC
>CAXTMS010000167.1:0-7707 GCA_964245345.1 uncultured Acetobacteraceae bacterium
CGGTAGTCGTAGAAGCTCATGGAGGCCATGTCGCCCTCGCCGTGGCGGGCCTGCTGGTAGCGCTTGAACAGCGCGTATTGCTCCGTGGTCGCCCGCGCCGGCACCTCGAACCCTTCCACCGCGGCGTTGCGCTTCAGGATCCGACGCAGCGTCCGCCCGGGCTGGAACCGCGTCACCGGGATGCGGATCGGCACGCACGCGTTGCAGGCCGGGCAGACCGGCGCATAGGCGATGTTGTGGCTGCGACGGAACCCCGCGCGCGACAGCCGGTCGTGCAGCGACTCCGCGTCCGGCCCCGCGATCTCGGTGACCACCTTGCGCTCGGTGCGGCCGGGAACGTAGGGGCAGGGCAGGGGCGCCGTGGTGTAGAAGAACTGCGGTCGCTTGGGCGCTGTATAGGTCATGCCGCTCGCATCCGGTCTCCGGGACCGCTCCTTGCTCGCGCAGCCAGGCAACGTCTCGTCCCCACCTCACGGCACCAGGGACAGCGTCGCGGCGACCCGTCGGGGAGTTCGTCCGATCTCCATTGTAGAACCGTCTGCCCAGTCCTGCATCAGATTCCACGCATGCGGCGACAGCCAGTTGCCGGACTGCCCCGGCGTCACCACGAAGCGGCTCCGTTCCGGGTCGGCCAAGTCGTACACCCCGCGATAGGCGCCGCCGTGCCGCGATTGGAAGTCGTCCAGCAGGCCGCTGCCGCCGCGGAACAGGGTGCTGTCGTCGCCCGGCACCGCCACCTCGCGACGGCCCAGGCGGCCGAGCAGCGGGATCGCCTGCAGGAACGCGTTCTCGAACACCGCATGGTGCACGCTCCCCCAGCGCCAGGCCGACGGGTCCGGCCCTTCCTTGGCCGCGACCTCGTGCCCGGCCTCGTCCAGCGCCCGTCCCAGCGCCGGGGTGCAGTCGCCGCCGCACCAATCCCTGCCGCCGGGCGACAACAGCAACGCCACCACGTCCTCCCACGGTCCCGCAGCGCCCGAGATCCCGTCGCCCCCGAGCACGTCGGCCACGAAGCGCTGCATCCAGGCATTGAACACCAAGGGCTGCGGCAGGTCGCGTTTCATGGCGCCGTTCCAGCCGACGAGCAGGGCCAGCATCCGGGCCGACAGGCTGCCCGTTGCCGGATGCAGCGGCCGCGCCAGCAGAAGCGGCATCATAGCGGTCGCGAACGCGCTGGTGGTGTCCGCCTGCATCCGCACGAAGCCGGCCACGTCGTGGCGCGTCGACGCGTCGAGCAGCGCCCGTATGCGGTCGGCCCGCCAGGGCGCTGGCCAGTCGCGTCCCATGAACACCGGGAAGTCCGGCGGCGACGTCCGCTCGTTGCCGTTCAGCAGGCGCCCGCTCGCCGGCGCCACGACCGTCGGCAAGGCGCTGCCGCTGGCCTGCCCGATCCAGTCGCCCGCGCCGCTGGCGCCGTCGGCCGGGAAGCTGCCGTCGCCGGAACGGCGCACCGGCACCCGGCCGGTGGTGAACAAGGCGATCCGGTCCCGGTCCGCCACCAGCAGGTTCTGCACCGGCGCCGTGATCAGCGCCGCCGCCCGCCCGGCCGCGTCCACGTTTTCGGCGACGTCCAGCGCCGCCAGTCCCGGCGCCGGGTCCTGCGGCAGAAGGTTCTCCATCGACGCAGCCAGCACGTGGCCACCCGTGTCCGCCTGCGGCAGGATGTCGCTGACCACCGGGCCGTGCCGGGTCCCGCGCACCGTCAGCACGACGTCCGGAGCACCCCGCACGTGGATCACCTCCCGCCTCACCGAGAACGCCTGCGGCCCGTCCGGCGTGGCATATTTCCCGCCGGCGAGCGGGGTCTCGACGAACAGGTCCTGGGTGTCCGCGCTGCTGCTGGTGAAGGTCCAGGCGACGTGGCCGTTCTGGCCGATCACCAGGAACGGGATCCCGGGCGCCGACGCTCCGACCAGGCGGTAGCCCGGCACGTCGATCCGGAGCAGGTACCAGATCGCCGGAAACCCGAAGGCGAGGTGCGGGTCCCCGGCCAGGATCGGCGCGCCGGTGTCGCTGTGCGCCCCGTCCACCGCCCACTCGTCCGACGCTTCTTCCGGCAGGGTGAACCGGTCGGGGAAGCGCGGCACCGCACGGTCGATCTGCGCCGCCAGCCGGGACAGGACCGGCCCGACCCGTGCCGCCTGCGGCGCCGGCGTGTCGGCCTCTGCCGGCCACAGCCCGAGCAGCCGGGCCAGCGGGACGCGCCCCGCCAACGCCAGCCGGTCCAGCTCGACGCGCCAGTTCCCCGCCAGCGACAGCCCCATCAGCCGCCCCCACAACAGCGAGTCGGCCGGCGTCCACGGTTCCGGCCGACCCAGGAGCAGGAACTCCGGGGCGATGAAGCGCCCGCGCGACGCGATCGCAGCGTTCACGCCGCGCGCGTAGGCCTCGAACAGCGCCCGCGTGTCCGCCGGCAGCGCCGGATACGCCGCCTCCGCCAGGTGGCGCAGGCCGAGCGTGCGCATGGTGCGGTCGATCGGCAGCCCGCCCGGCCCGGCGATCTCGGACACCCGGCCCGAGCCGACGCGCCGGGTCAGCTCCATCTGAAACATGCGGTCGCGCGCATGGAGAAACCCAGTCGCCGTCGCCGCGTCGGCCAAGTCGCCGGCGGCGATCCGCGGCACCCCGCGTTCGTCGATCGTCACCGACACAGGATGGTGCAGCCCGGGCAGGCGCAGGGTTTCACGCCCCGGCGGCAGCGTCGCCCATAACGCCCCGCCGACGCCCAGCGCCGCCAACAGCAGCACCGCACCCAACGCCGTGCCGGCGACGCGCAGCACCCGCCCTGGCCGCTCGCGACGCCGCATCAGCCGCGCAGCAGGCGGGCCGCGTCCACGGCGAAGTAGCTCAGCACCCCGTTGGCGCCGGCACGCTTGAACGCCAGCAGGCTTTCGATCATCGCCCGCTCGCGGTCGATCCAGCCGTTCGCCGCCGCCGCCGCGATCATCGCGTATTCCCCCGACACCTGGTACGCGAAGATCGGCACCCCGAACCGGTCGCGCACCCGCCTGATCACGTCCAGATACGGCATCCCCGGCTTGACCATCACCATGTCGGCGCCTTCCCGGAGGTCCATCTCCACCTCGCGCAGCGCCTCGTCGCTGTTGGCCGGATCCATCTGGTAGGTGGTCTTGTCGCCTTTCAGCAGCCCGCCCGAGCCGAGCGCGTCGCGGAACGGCCCGTAGAACGCGCTGGCATACTTGGCCGCGTAGCTCATCAGCCTCGTGTGGATCAGCCCCTCGGCATCCAGCGCCGCGCGGATCAGGCCGATGCGGCCGTCCATCATGTCCGACGGCGCCAGGATGTCGACGCCGGCACCGGCCTGGTTCACCGACTGCCTCGCCAGCACCGCCACGCTTTCGTCGTTGGCCACGTACCCGTCGCGGATCACCCCGTCATGGCCGTGGTCGGTGTACGGGTCCAGCGCCACGTCGCCGATCAGCCCCAGCTCCGGATATTCCCGCTTGAGCAGCCGCGCCGCCCGGCACATCAGGTTGTCCGGGTTGCCCGCTTCCGTGCCCTCCGCATCCCGCCGCTCGACCGGCGTGACCGGAAACAGCGCCAGTGCCGGGATGCCGAGCCGCACCGCCGGCAGGACGTGCGCCGCCAGCCGGTCCAGCGTGACCCGCTTCACCCCAGGCATGGAGGACACCTCGGTTTCCTCGTGTCTGCCCTCGGTGAAGAACACCGGCCAGATCAGGTCGTCCACCGCGAGGCTGTTCTCCGCCACCAGCCGGCGGGTGAACCCGTCGTGCCGGTTGCGACGCAGCCGGGTGGAAGGAAACCGGCCGACCGTCATCCGACGCCTCCCGTCGCGCATCCGCGCCGACGCATCAGGACGCGCGCCCGAGCCGGCTGTGCCGACGCCCGTAGCCGAAGAACACCGCGAGCCCGATCAGCAGCCAGATCACCAGCCGGATCCAGGTCAGTTCGTCCAGCGAGGCCATGATCGCGCCGCAGGACAGGATGCCCAGCACCGGAACCACCGGCCCGAACGGCACCCGGAAGCTGCGCACCCGGTCGGGATCGCGCGCGCGCAGGATCATCACGCCGACGCAGACGATGATGAAGGCCAGCAGCGTGCCGATGGAGGTCATGTGCCCGAGCTGGCTGATCGGCAGGAACGCGCTGAGTGCTGCCGTCGCCACCATGAAGAACAGGTTGGAGCGCCACGGCGTCTGCCAGCGCGGGTGCACCTGGGCGAACATCCCGGGCAGCAGCCCGTCGGTGGACATGGCGAAGAACACCCGGCTCTGCCCAAGCAGCAGCACCAGCAGCACGGAGGTGAAGCCGCACAGGATGCCGAAGTTCACCGCGAGCTTGAGCCAGCCGTATGGCGTCTGGTCGATCGCCGTCGCCACCGGCGCCGGGTCGCCCAGCATCCGGTGGTAGTTCAGCATCCCCGTCAGCACGAGCGAGAAGGCGATATACGCCACCGTGCACACCACCAGGCTGCCCAGGATGCCGATCGGCATGTCCCGCCTGGGATTGCGCGCTTCCTGCGCGCAGGTCGACACCGCGTCGAAGCCCACATAGGCGAAGAAGATGGTGCCCGCCGCCCGCATCACGCCCGAGATGCCGAACTGTCCGAAGGTCCCGGTGTTGGGCGGGATGAACGGCACGTAGTTCGCGGTCCGGATGAACGGGATGCCAAACCCGATCACCGCCACGATCACCGCGATCTTGATCGCCACGATCACCGCGTTGAACCGGGACGACTGCGACACCCCGCGCATCAGCAGCAGCGACACGCAAACGATCACGAACACCGCCGGCAGGTTGGCCAGCCCGGCCGCGTGGCTTCCGTCCGCCAGCTGAACCGTCTCGTATGGCGAGGCGCACAGCCGCGGTGGCAGCGACACGCCGAAGATGCCCAGCAGCTTGACCGCGTAGCGCGACCAGCTCACCGCCACCGCGGCGGCGGCGACCGCGTATTCCAGCACCAAGTCCCAGCCGATGATCCACGCCACGAACTCGCCGAGCGTGGCGTAGGCATAGGTGTACGCGCTGCCGGCGATCGGGATCATGCTGGACAGCTCGCTGTAGCACAGCCCGGCGAAGCCACAGCCGACCGCGGCCACCAGGTATGACAGCACCACCGCCGGCCCCGCGTTCTCCGAGGCGGCGATTCCGGTCAAGGAGAACAGCCCCGCGCCGATGGTGCAGCCGATGCCGAGCGCCACCAGCGCCCAGGGCCCCAGCACCCGCCTCAGGGACGGCCCGCCGCCGCTCTGGTCGAACCGCTCGATCGGCTTGCGCCGCCACAAGGAGGATGGCTGCACGGCTCCGGCGGACTGGGACATGGGAAAGCTCCTGCCGGACGGCCTGGTCGCCGTTCCAGGGTTGTTCCGGTTCGGGACGCGTCGCGCAAGATCCTGCACGCACCGTGCCGCGACGATCAGCCGGTGTCGCTCAAGCGCGCCAGCCTGACCGCGGTGTGGCCGCGGCTCGGCCGCAGGCTCGGCATCACCAGCAGGCAGTTGTCGTGCGGCGTGCGTATCTCCAGCCCGCCGTCATGTGCGATCAGGGTGCCCTCTTTGCGGATCACCTCGCCGCCGCGGAACGACTGCGTGAACGAGAAGCTGCCGGTGGTGGCGGTCACCACGCTGGTCACGGCGGCGCAGCGCAGCCGCGGCGACGGCCCGGGCAGCGGCACGGTGTCCATCATCCCCACCTCCCGAAGCACCGCGCGCACCGCCACCCGCGCGGTGTCCACCGTTTCCGGCTCCCAGTGCGGGCCCGCCTCGACCAGGCAGGCGACGCGCCGGTCGTCCGGATCGGCGAACGGCCGGTAGTCGATCAGGCGTGGGCCGCTGCTGTGGCCGTGATCCGCCACCACCAGGCCAGGCGTGCCCAGCGTCAGCGCGAAGCGCCGCCCCTTGTCGGTCGGCCCGCTCAGGATCAGCGGCTCGGACGGCCACAGCATCGAGTGGAGGTCCACCAGGATGTCCACGTCCTCGACCAGCGGCCGCAGCTCCCGCGCCCGCGACAGCTCCGCCGAGTTGCGCCCGCTGTCCAGGATCGCCTCGTCCCAGACCCGGTTCATGTCCTCGTCCACGAAGCGCGACGCGGTCGGCTGGCCGGCATCGAAGCGGGCGAAGGCCAGGAGGTTGAGGAAGCCGATCGACAGCTTGCCGCATCGCGGCCGGAAGCCGCCCCGGAGCAGCTCGTCCAGCACGATGGCGCCTGCGATCTCGTTGCCGTGCATCAGCGCGGTGATGGCGACATGCGGCCCGGGACGCCCTGAAGCGAACTGCATCACCCCGCGCAGGCCCGCATTGCCCTCGCGCCAGGGCGCAAGATCCGGTGGGCGCAGGTGCACCTCGAAGCGCGGCAGCCGCACGGTGTTGGGCAGGCCTGGCAGGTCGGTGACGGCCTGCGCCGGCTCCGCCCCCTCCTTCGGTCCCGAACCGCCGCCGTCCGGCGGGTCATCCGCAACCTGATCCGTCACGGGCGCGTCAGGTGCCGGGCGATCCGGCGGATGAAGCCGTCGCAAGCCTCGAGCTGGTCCAGCGCGATCCACTCGTCCGGCCTGTGCGCCTGGGCGATGTTGCCCGGCCCGCACACGATGCTGGCGATCCCGGCGTTCTGGAAGATGCCGGCCTCGGTGCCGTAGCTGACCTTGCCGTCGCCGTTGGCGCCGCTCGCCTGCTTGACCAGCCCGACCAGCGGATGGTCGGGGTCGAGCGACAACGGCGGCAGCAGGTCCAGCGGCTCGAAGCAGAAGCAGGCGTCGGGATCCACCGCCTGCATCCAGCGCTCGGTGCTGCCCTGCAGGTGCGTGCGCATCCGTTCGAGCTCCGCCGCCGCGTCGTCGCCCGGAATGGTGCGCCATTCCATCTCGAAGCTGGCGCGCTCGGGGATGATGTTCAGGATCGATCCGCCCTCGACCAGCCCGACATGGATCGTGCTGTGTTCCGGATCGAAGCCCGCTTCCCGCCGGCCCGACGCCTGCAGCCGCCGTGCTTCCGCGGCCACCCAGGCGATCGCCTCGCCGGCCGCGTGAACGGCGTTCACGCCAAGCGCCGGCTGGCTGGAATGCCCCGGCCGCCCCGACACCGACACACGCACCGACAGTCGTCCCTTGTGCGCGGTGATCGGCTTCATCATCGACGGCTCGCCGACCACGCACAGCGCCGGCCGCAGCTCCGGTGCCAGTGTGTGCATCAGCACGCGGGCGCCGTCGCAGTCGACCTCCTCGTTGTAGCTGATGAACAGGTGCAGCGGCCGATGCAGCTCGAGCGCCAGCAAGTCCGGCACCGCGGCCAGCGCCGAGGCGACGAAGCCCTTCATGTCCACCGCCCCGCGCGCGGTGGCGCGGCCATTCGCCAGATGGAGCGCGAACGGGTCGGTGCCCCAGTCCTGGCCGTCCACCGGCACCGTGTCGACATGGCCGGACAACGCCAGCCCGCCCTGCCGCTCTGGCCCCAGCAGGGCATGAAGGTTGGCCTTGGTCCCGCTGGCGTCGAAGCTCAGGCGGCTCGACACGCCGAACCCGTCGAGGTAGTCGCGGATCCAGTCCACCAAAGGCAGGTTGCTGTTGCGGCTGGTCGTGTCGAACGCGACCAGCTTTTCCAGGATCTCGACGGTGGACAGGCGCTGCGGGCTTCGCATGGACAGCACTCTATACAGGGCCGGTGCCGCGGCAATGGGCGCCGGGCGCCGCCGGCACGGCGGGTGCGGTCCGAACCCTTGCCGCGGACCGTG
>CAXTMS010000168.1:0-7690 GCA_964245345.1 uncultured Acetobacteraceae bacterium
AGGTTCTGCCAGAACAGGATGTGGTTCCAATGCTGCCCGGCGTTGTTGAACACCGGCGCCATGTCCGGCTTGCCGCGGCTGAAGGTCACGATCTCGTCCAGAGACTTGTTCTGCAGCGCCTCGTTCTTCTCCACGAAGCCGTTCAAGGCCGTCACGTAGGCCTGATGGTGCTTGCCGTGATGCAGCTCCAGGGTCTGCTGGCACATGCCGCGCGCGGCGAGCGCGTTCGGCGGGTAGGGCAGGGGTGGCAGTTCGAAGGCCATAGGTAGGATCTCCTCGCAGGATTGGTCGCGGCGCAGCCGGTGGCGGCGCACGCGCTTTGACAGCCCGATGGCCCGGGAGCCGGCCGGCGACGCACCGGCCTGCACCCGACCCGCCTGCCGGCGCTTTCCGGCCGCTTGCTCCGGCACCGCGCCGGCTCCATCTGGGCGCCATGTCCAAAGACGACAAGGCAGGGTCCGGTTCCAGCGCCGACTTGGCGCGGCGGGTCGACCCCGACCGGTTCCTGACCGTGCTGCCGGCACCGGCCGCGCGACGCGACGCGCTGTTCACGCTGATCGCCTTCAACCACGAACTGGTCCGGGCGCTGGAGATGCCGTCGCTGCGATCCGGCAGCGGCCCGATCGCCGCCCTGATCCGGCTGCAATGGTGGCGTGAGGTCGTCGGCGCCGAGCGTGGCGATTGGCGGGGGCAGCCGGTGGCGGCACGGCTGCGTGCCCTGCTCGACGCGGGGTTGGTGCAGCCCGACACGCTGCTCGGACTGGTGGCGGCAAGGGAAGCGGAAGCGGAGGGGATGCAGACGCTGACCGAGTGGCGTGCGGCCATGCTGTCGGGGGCCGGCGGCGTGCAGCGGGCGATCGGCGAGCTGCTCGGAACCGCGTCCGATCAGGACAACCGGCTGGCCGCGGTGGGCGCGGCCTATGGCACGGGGGCGCTGCGTCTGCACCTGGCGACGGTTCTGGCCTCCGGACGCTGCCCGCTCCCGGACGAGATGCTGGACCAGGCCGGCACCTCGCGCGACCGCCTGACCGGGAACGAGGCGACCCTGCCGGCATTGCGGGACGCGCTGCAGCGGGAAGGACGGGCCTTCCTGCGCGATGCCGGCGGCCCGCCGCTGCGCGGCGCGAAGCGTGTGGCGCTGCTGCCGCTCGTCCTGGCACGGCGCGACCTGGCATGGAACGAGGCAGAGCGTCCGGATGCGTCGCGTGGTCGGAGACTCGGCGACCGGCTTGCGGTGCTGGCCGCCTCGTTCAGGCCTGCCTGACGAGCGCCGGAAGCCAGGCACACCCGGATCCAAGGCCCTTCGGCGACAACCGGACGTTCACCTCCACCCTGATGGGCTGCTACAGGGCATGGGATGTCGTCGCGAAGGATGCGGTCATGAGCCTGGATGCGTTGAAGCCGCTTCACGTGGCCGTGGTGACCGGCGGCGCGTCCGGCATCGGCCTTGCGGCGTGTCGTCGCTTTGCCGCGATGGGACTGTCTGTCGTCATCGCCGATCTGCCCGGTGCCGCGTTGGCTGCGGCGGCGGAAACGATCGCCGCCGCTTCGCCGCGCGGAGCGGACGCGGTACAGGCCGTCGCGGCCGACGTCGCCTCGCGCTCCTCGCTGGCGGCGCTGGTAGATGCCGTCACGAGCCGGTTCGGCCGGATCGACGTGGTGATGGCGAACGCCGGGGTGCAGCCCGGAAGCGCCATCCTCGGAGACGGGGCCAGCTGGACCCATATCCTGGAGGTCAACCTCCATGGCGTGATCGACACGGTCCGGGCGTTCCTGCCCGGCCTGGTAGCCGCTGGCGGAGCCGGGCTGGTGGTGATCACCGGCTCCAAGCAGGGCATCACCACACCGCCGGGCGATCCGGCCTACAACGTCGCCAAGGCCGGGGTGAAGGCGTTCGCCGAGGCGGTGCAGCACGACCTGCGCAACCGTGCTGGATGCGCGGTGACGGCACACCTGCTCATCCCGGGCTTCGTGTTCACGCCGCTCACCGCGAACGGGCGCACCAACAAGCCTGCGGCGGCCTGGACGCCGGAGCAGACGATCGACTTCATGCTTGAGCGTTTGGAGGCCGGCGACTTCTACATCCTGTGCCCGGACAACGACGTGACGCGTGCGCTCGACGAGAAGCGCATCCTTTGGGCGGCCGGCGACATCGTCGAGAACCGGCCCCCGCTTTCGCGGTGGCATCCGGACCACGCGGAACGCTTCGACGCCTTTTCCCGCCGCTAGTGTGCCTCCACCAGCGACCTGGCCCCCTCGAAGCATCTCATCCAGTCCCTGACCTGCGGCGCCGAGCACGGTCGGGCGATGCGGTAGCCCTGCAACTCCCTGCATCCGGCCGCCTGAAGCATGTCCAGCTGCTGGTCGGTCTCGACGCCTTCCGCCGTGACGGACGCGCCGATCTCGGCGCACAGGCTGGACATCGCGTTGACCATGGCGAGTGCCTCCGGATTGTCGCCGAGATCCTGAACAAGGGTGCGGTCGATCTTGATCCGGTCGAACGGCAGCGTCCGGATGAAGCTGAGCGACGAGGAGCCGGTTCCAAAGTCGTCGAGCGCGATGGTCACGCCGGCTGCCCGGAGCCGGCCGAGCACCGGGGTTGCGGTCGAAACGTCATCGGTCAGTGCAGCTTCCGTCACCTCGAGCTCGAGGCGATGGGCAGGCAGCCCCGCCTCCCGAAGCGCTGCGGTGGTCCTGTCGACCAGATCCGGCAGCCGGAACTGCACGGGAGACAGGTTGACGGCGATCTTCGGCCCGTTGGTCCAGCCAGCCGCCTCGCGGCACGCCGTTCTCAGCACCCAGTCGCCGATCTCCGGCATGAGCCCGTTCTCCTCGGCAAACGGGATGAAGTCTGCGGGCAGAACCTGTCCTCGCTTCGGCGACTGCCAGCGCAGCAGCGCCTCGCACGCCGTGACGAGGTTTCTGGAGATGTCGACCACCGGCTGATAGCTCAGGGTGAAGTGCTGCTCCGTCAGCGCGGCACGCAGCTCGCGCTCCAGGTCGCGGCGCTGCTGGAAACGTCGCTCCAGAAGCCGTCCGCAATCGGGCCAGCGGTCCGGCAGCGGGCGCTTCCTGGCGTGAAGCGGAGCGAGGAGGCTTGCCAGCGGCTCGGCCTGCTCCGGAGCGGGCCGTGCCAGCTGCTGCCTGAACAGGCCTGGCGTTTCGGTCTCGATGCGGTTCCTGCCCTTGTCCTTCGCGTCGTAGAGGGCGACGTCCGCACGCGCCACCAGACTGGTTACGGTGTCGTCCGAACGAAGAAAGGACAGGCCGCCGCTCGAGGTGACGGTTCGCTCGACGCCGTCGAGCAGGTAGGGCGGGTCGCTCACCGCCAACCTGACAGCGTCCACGCGTCGCATCACCTCGCTTTCAGACATGGGCAGGATCACCAGGAACTCCTCGCCGCCGTAGCGGCCGGCGGTCTCAAGTGGTTCGAGAACGTCGTTCAACCTGTTGCCGAAGGCCGACAATATGGAATCGCCGGCGAGGTGGCCGAAGGTGTCGTTGATCTCCTTGAAATGATCGATGTCGCACAACAGCACCGCCAGCGGCGCCTTCGACGAGCGGGCGTCGTCGATGGCCTGCTCAAGCGTCGTCATGATCGAGCGGCGGTTGGGAAGGCCGGTCAGGCTGTCCGACATCGCGAGGCGCTGGAGCTCGTTCCGCGCCTGCTCGATCTCGGCTGTCCGGACCCTCACCATCCCTTCAAGGCGACGCTGCTCCAGGATAGCCCGCTGCTGCAGCTCCTCCTTGGCCTGGTCGATCTCGACCGTGCGAAGGCGCACCAGGTTCTCAAGGCGCCGCTGCCGTGCGAGCAGAAGCCTCACCCGGATCTGCCAGGACGCGATCAGGACAATGGCGAACAGGAACAGGCAGAGGCAGTAGAACCACCACCGACGCCACCAGGGCTCCAGGATCTGCATGGTGAAGCCGACGGGAGCGGAAACCAGCCGATGGGCCGGCGCGACCGCCAGCAGTTCAAAGGTGAAGGTTCCTGCAGGAAGGTCAGCGTACTGGATTTCCCTGCTGGCTGTGTCATGCCAGCTCGTGTCGAGTCCGCGCAGACGGTAGCGGAAGGCGATGTCGTGACCTTGAGCGAAATCCATGTCCGCGACGTCGATGACGAGAGGCGACCTGCTCCAGGCTGCATGGATCAGCGACGACCACGGCATGGACACACGACCGAACGCCAGGCCGGTGATGACGGGGTGCAACGTTCCCGGCGCCTGTAGGCGGTCGGGAGCGAGAAGGTGGGACAGGCCGTGGCTGGTGCCGAACCACATGGACCCGTCTGCATCCTCGGTGGCGCCCCACCTGTCCATGTCGCTGGTGATCGGCCCGTCGCTGCTGTTGAAGTGGCGCCAGTTGCGGCCATCGAACATGTCGATGCCTGCGGAGGTGCCGATCCACATCCAGCCACGCGAGTCCCGATGCAGGAACATGATGCTGTTCGACGCGATCTCGGGCGCGGTGATGGGCGGCAGGGACTCGATGCGCGTGCCCGTCACGCGGAAGCGCCTGAGCCCGGTATTCGTGCCGATCCAGATGACGTCGTCGGAGCCGTACGCCACCCCCGTCGGATGCGCGGGCATCAGCGCGGCGGGCACCAGCGGAACGAGCACGTTTCCCGGTTCGCGTCGGAGGAGCTCGTGATCGTCCAGCACCAGGACGGAGCCGGAGCGGTCGGTGGTCACCTGCAGCGTCTGCCGGGACAGCATGCGCTGCGGGTGGATCTCGGACATGGGAGCGTCGGCGTTCGCGATCAGGAACAAGCCGTCCCTGGTTCCAAGCCAGAGCTGGTCGTCCTGGTCCACCAGGGCCGTGTACACGACGCCAAGCGAGGACAGCCGATCAATCCTGTCCTGGGACCGATCGATGCGAAGCAGCGACCCCTTGAAGGGCGCAACCCACACGCGGTCGCGACGGCTGACGGCAAGAGCATAGCTGCCGCCGGATGTCGCCTTGTCCTTGTGGCCGAGCGGGACAGTGCCGCGGTTGGTGGCGACCCAGATCTGGTGGTCATGCTGCTGCACCATCGACCACACCACGTTGTTCGGAAGCTCATCCTCCGCCGTCCAGTGTTCCCACTGCCCGAAACCGATGCTGCGGAAGGCGCCAGCCCCTTCGCTGCCGGCCCAGAGCGAACCCTCGCGGTCGAACAGGAGCGCCCTGATCGGGAACGGCGCCAATCCGCCTGCGTGGCTGGCATAATGGTGCCAGCCCGTTCCGTTCCAGCCGACCAGACCGTCCTCGGCTTCCGTGACGATGGTGTCGCGTTGATCCGCAACCAGATCGAGGGGCACGAGCCCGGGCTCCTCGGATGCCGCCGGCTGACCCGGGATCGACGTGACGGTGAAGTCGGCGTGGCCTGGCTTCCGCCACGCCAACTGCGTCCTGCTGCGGGCCCAGAGCGTGCCGTCGGGCGTTCTTGCGGCAATCTGCCAAAGATCGGACGGAAGGTGCTGTGCGCGGCCGAAGCTGGCGACGTGTCCGTTTCTGACGCTGCAGACCGCGTCTGCGCAACCGACCAGCAGGTTTCCGTTCCCGTCGTTGACGACGAACCCTGCCTGGGCTAGCCCTGGAACCGCAGCAAGGACGTCCTTGCCGAACATGGGCAGGAAACGTCCCACCCGTCCGGGGCCTACCGGAGCGCTCAGCAGGGCTCCTCGGGCAGACAAGACGACGTTGTCGCCGACAACTGCCAACACGTGCGAGGACGCGGGATCGAATTCCTCGTCGAGCGCTGCAAGTGCATCGGGCATCCTGATCTTCTGGAAGCCGTTGCTCCAGCGGACGTAGATGCCGGTGTTCGTGACCGCCCACACGTGGCCGGCGGCATCGACCAGCAACTGCAAGATCCAGGCGTCCGCCGGGAGGCCGTTGCTTTCGGCCTGGATGGCCGAGCCGTCGTAGCGGTAAAGGCCGCTCTGGGTGCCGATCAGGATGGCGCCGTCATGCTCCTGCGCCAGCGCGGTGACCGCGAGGTTGCTCAGGCCCTGCTCGTCGGAATAGCTCTGGAACCTCGTGAACTGGGCACAGGCGACGCGAACGGTCGGCAGCAGCAGCGCAAGGCCGAGAAGCAGGGTGGAAACGAGGCGTCGCAGCTCCCTGCAAAGGTCGGCACCCATGTGACCCGTTCACCGAGAAGACACGGCGGACGATTCCGCCCCGCTTCCCTCACCATGACCCGCGAGCGTTGAGAAACACTGAACAACCCGGTCGGGACGCGGCGACATGGGACGCGCCCGCGCGCCCAGCCCGGACCGGCGCTTCCAGCAACGGCAGCACGGAGCTGTAGTCGTCCCGGCCACGCTGCCGCGACCGGCAGCGGCACCTGAAGAGCGGCGGCACCGGACAGAAGGCCGAGATCCCCATGCGCGCGCCACGCCGGAAACCGCGATCGGACGTCGCGCGCTCCGGCGGTCTTGAGCTTGCGCCTGCGGTGCGGCGAGACTGCCGCCATTCCATCGGGGTTTCCAGCAGCATGCCCCGGTCCAGCCCGCCGGCCTGGGCTTCCGGGGCGCTGCCGAACACCGGAGCATCCACCACCGAGAGGCCGCGCCCGGCGCCTTCCGTTCCAGCCGACGTGACGCGGTGGGCAAGACCGAGCTGGTGTTGATCACCAGACCGCCGGATCGTCCGGCGCCGGCACGATGTCGCCGCGCTGGGCCAGCGGACGCGGCGTGGACAGCATCTTGCCATCCTCCGCCTCGTCCTCCCGTCCCGGACCGGATCTAAGCGGCCACTTGGTAGCCGCGCTCGCGGAGGTTGCAGGCCATCAGCACTGCTCTAGCGCCGTAGCCGATGCAGCCACCCGTTCGTGCTGCTCTGTCATGCTTCCGCATCCTGAAGCCGCAACCGCCAACGCTTAGGCGCGGCGGCGTTTCCGACCCTCGACCGCCGGCGCCGGCAGCAGGGGCGCCAGGAACCGGCCGGTATGGCTTGCCGAGCTGGCGGCGATCCGTTCCGGCGTGCCCTCGGCCACCACGCGCCCGCCGCCTTCGCCGCCTTCCGGCCCCAGGTCGAGGACCCAGTCGGCGGTCTTGATCACCTCGAGGTTGTGCTCGATCACCAGCACCGTGTTGCCCTGGTCCACCAGGGCGTGCAGCACTTCCAGCAGCTTGCGCACGTCCTCGGTGTGCAGGCCGGTGGTGGGCTCGTCCAGGATGTACAGGGTGCGTCCGGTGGCCCGTCTCGCCAGCTCCTTGCTCAGCTTCACCCGCTGCGCCTCGCCGCCGGACAGGGTGGTGGCCTGCTGCCCGAGCTTCACGTAGCCGAGCCCGACCTGCTGCAGGATGGTCAGCCGGTCGCGGATGCGGTTTGCGGCCGAGAAGTACGGCACCGCCTCGTCCACCGTCATGTTCAGCACGTCGGCGATGGAATGGCCGCGGAACTTCACCTCCAGCGTTTCCCGGTTGTAGCGAGCACCCTTGCAGGTGTCGCAGGTGACGAACACGTCGGGCAGGAAGTGCATCTCGATCTTCAGCACCCCGTCGCCCTGGCAGGCCTCGCAGCGGCCGCCCTTCACGTTGAACGAGAACCGGCCCGGCTTGTAGCCGCGGGCCTTGGAGTCCGGCAGCTCCGCGAACCAGTCGCGGATCGGCGCGAACAGGTCGGTGTAGGTGGCCGGGTTGGAGCGCGGGGTGCGGCCGATCGGCGACTGGTCGATGTCGATGATCTTGTCGAGCAGCTC
>CAXTMS010000169.1:0-7620 GCA_964245345.1 uncultured Acetobacteraceae bacterium
ACCGGCACCGGCGCGTTGCAAAGATCCACCGCCCCCGCCGCCCGCACGAAGAACGCATCGCGCCGGTTCGCCCGCGCGTCCAGAACCGCCGCGAAGGCCGGCGCGTCCGCCCGCATCACCGCCACGTGCGGCCGCTCCGCCGTTGGCAGGTCCGCGACCACCCGCACGGTCCGGATCGGCACGCGCTGCCCGGGCGCGGCATAGAAGCCGAGCGGCCCGGTCCCGCGCGGCAGGGCGGACAGCACCGCCATGCCGTCCACCACGCGGCCCACCAGCGCGATGTTGCGGTCCAGCTGGCGCGGCGCCTGCCCGTTCACCGCATACAGCTCCTCGCCCGTTCCCGTGTCCGGCGGCAGGTCGCGCCCGACCCCCACCATGCCGTAGCAGTGCGCGAGCCACGTCCGCGTCCCGTCGCTTGCCACCGGCCAGCCGTCCGCGAACCCCGCCTCTGCCGCATACGGGTCCGGATGGCCGAGCGGCCGCAGCGCGATCCCCACCGCCGACCGGTCATATTCCGCCGGCGGATGCGCCGCGACGCCCTGCGGCAGCTTTTGCCCTTCCGGCATCCGCGCCCATTGCACCACGTAGTCGTCCTGCTCGCGCACGATGCTGGCGCCGTCCCACCAGCCGGCCCGCGCCAGGGCCCGGATGTTGGCGACGTGCACCGGCGCGAACGCCGGCGCCAGCTCCATCACCACGCGCTGTCCGCCGCCGAGCGTCATCACCAGCAGGTTGTCCGGCGCCACCGCCTGCCAGGCGCTGTCTGGCGCCGCCGCGATGATCCCGTTCGGCGTCGGGACGGCCGGCGCGGCTGCACCCAGCAGGAACGGCAGGGCAAGGGCGGACAGGATCGAGACACGGCGCATCGCCCCAGGGTGCCATGGCACATCCCGGTCCGGAAGCGGGCCAGTCCACCCCATGGGTCGGTCAGCACATCCCTCTCGCCGCTCGAACCCGGCTACGCCGCAATCACCGGTCACGCGTCGCGCAATTGAATCGAGCCGGCACGTGAGCACCCTGTTCAAGCCTGCTCCCGGGGAGCAGCACCACCAGCCGGTGCCCGTGCGCAACCACCGCGCCGGCCCCACTCGAACCGTCAACGCTTCTTGAGTTCGTCCGGCTTGTGGACCGCCGCCTTTCCGGTCTTGTCGCTCTTGACGACCACCTGTGGCGCGTCCTTGGACGCATGCGCGGTGTGGCCTTTGATCTTGGTGGTGCCGGTGACGACCTTCTCGACCGTGCCCTGGATCTGCCCCTGGGCCGCATCCCACTTGACCTTGTCACCCTTCTTCGGCGGCGAAGCCATGTCGATCTCCTTCCCAACCCGGCCGTCAACATCGGCCGCTCGCAAAGGTTCGCGGTCCGCACGCTGCCCGGCGTCCGCGTCCCGATCGCGTTCGCCGCGTGCCCGATCACCGTCATGGCAATCGCCGTCCGAACCGGGACGCGCCGAACCGTCCGTCCGGAACCTTCTCCCGCTCCCGCTCCTCTAGGTCTCGTTCAATCGAGGAGAACACCCATGGACCAGGACAAGATCGCCAAGCTGTGGTCGATGATGAAGGACGCCAAGTTCGCCATGCTCACCACCGACGACGGCGAGCACCTGCGCGCCCGGCCGATGGCGGCCAGCCAGAAGGAGTTCGACGGCACGCTGTGGTTCTTCACGCGCAGGAGCGCGCCCAAGGTGGACGAGGTCGAGGCCGAGCACCGCGTCGGCGTCACCTATTCCAACCCCGACAGCCAGAACTACGTGTCCCTGTCCGGCCGCGCCACGCTGGTGCAGGACAAGGCGACGATCGACGCGCACTGGAGCGACATCCTGTCCACCTGGTTCCCCAAGGGCAAGGACGACCCCGACGTCGCCCTGCTCCGCATCGCGGTGTCTGACGCCGAGTACTGGGACGCGCCCAACTCCACCATGGTGCACGCCTATGGCTACCTGAAGGCCAAGCTCACCGGCACCCCGCCCAAGGGCGGCGACAACGAAAAGGTCCACCTCGGCTGACCGACGCCGACCCGGCTTTGACGCCGGCCTGGGTAACCCGCTACTTAGCTCCTTGATGGTCCCTTCGAAGGAAGGGTGAAAAGGGAAGACGGTGCGGGCGTTCCGCCCCAATCCGTCGCTGCCCCCGCAACTGTAGGCGGTGAGCGGCCCGCGCAAAGCCACTGGCGGCCGCAAGGCTGCCGGGAAGGCGGTCGGGCCGCGTGGACCCACCGGGCAACCGGAGGGTCCGGATCCGCAAGCCAGGAGACCTGCCATCAAAACGGCGGCCGCGAGGCCGCCGGTTCATCCGTGCGAACCGGCGGGGTGCCCGGAACGCGGCGATACAGGTCGTATCGGCTGCCGTGCCCGCACGGCGGCGGATCCAAGCCCCCGCGCCTGCGTGCCCGGATGGTCCGGGCCGTGTCACGCCCTGGGGGCCCCGTGTCCGACCCGCACACCGTGCTCACCGTTTGCACCACCTGCCGCATGGGCACCCCGAAGCGCGACGGCGTGCCTGTGCCCGGACAGGTGCTGCACGACCGCCTCCTCGCCCTGCTGGCCCAGGCCGACGCCGCGCCGCTTCGCCTGCACGGCGTCGAGTGCCTTGCCGTGTGCAGCACCGGCTGCGCCGCCGCCATCGCGGCGCCCGGCAAGTGGTCCTATCTGCTTGGCCGCTTGTCCCCCGACAAGGCCGCCGACCTGATCCAGTTCGCCGAAAGCTACCACCAGTCCCGCACCGGCACCGTGATGCCGTCCAGGCGCCCCGCCTCGCTCGCCGACATGATCCTGGGCCGCGTTCCCACCCTCGCCCAGGACGCCGCCGCATGAGCGCCACCCTGGGCAAGGTCCCGGCCACGGTGGTCACCGGCTTCCTCGGCGCCGGGAAGACCACCCTGCTGCGCCACGTTCTCGCCAACGCCGGCGGCCGGCGCATTGCCGTGATCGTCAACGAGTTTGGCACGCTGGGCATCGACGGCGACACCCTGCGCGCCTGCGGCATCACCGGCTGCCGGGACGAGGACATCGTCGAGCTGTCCAACGGCTGCCTGTGCTGCACCGTCGCCGACGACTTCCTGCCCACCATCGAGGCGCTGCTGGATCGCCCCGACCCGCCCGAGCACATCGTCATCGAGACCTCCGGCCTGGCCCTGCCCAAGCCGCTGCTCAAGGCGTTCGGCTGGCCGTCGATCCGCACCCGCGTCACCGTGGACGGCGTGGTCGCGGTGGTGGACGCGCCCGCCGTCCACGCCGGCCGCTTCGCCGACGACCCCGAGGCCGTGGCCGCGCAGCGCGCCGCCGACGCGGCGCTGGACCACGACAACCCGCTGGCCGAGGTGTACGAGGACCAGCTCATGTCCGCCGACCTCGTGGTGCTGAACAAGGCCGACGGGCTGGACGACGCGGCGCTGTCCGCGCTGGAAGCGGCGATCGCCGCGCAGATCCCCCGCGCGGTCAAGCTGCTCCGCACCACCGAGGGCCGCCTCGACCCGTCCGTGCTGCTTGGCCTCGACGCCCGCGCCGAGGACGACCTCCTCGCCCGCCCGTCGCACCACGACGCGGAGGACGGCGCGCACGAGCACGACGACTTCGACAGCTTCGTGGTGCCGCTCAGGGCGGTGCCGGATGCCGACACCCTGCTCGCCCGCCTCCGTGCCGCCACCGCCGCCCACGACGTGCTGCGCATGAAGGGCTTCGCCGTTCTCGACGGCAAGCCGATGCGCCTCGCCGTGCAGGGCGTCGGCACCCGCTTCCGCCACCAGTTCGACCGTCCCTGGGCGCCCGGCGAGGAGCGCGCCGGCGCCATGGTGGTGATCGGCCGCTCCGGCATGGACCGCGACGCCATCGCCGCCATGATCCAGGGCAGCTAGGCCGCCGCCCGTGCACCTGCTGGTCCGCGAGATCCGCACCCTCGACGAGCAGGCCGCGGCGGACGACCTCGGCCACGCCCCCGCCGACCTGCTGGTGCTGTCCTTCTCCGACAGCGACCTGTCCAGCCTGGCCACCTCCTGGGAAGCCATGCCCGAGGCCGCGCGCCCGACTCTGCGCCTGGGAAGCCTCGCCCGCCTGCGCCACCCGTTGTCCGTCGACCTGTATGCCGAGAACACGGTGCCCGGCTGCCGTTGCGTGCTGGTGCGCCTGCTGGGCGGCCTCGATTATTGGCGCTACGGCGCCGAGGAACTGGCCGCCGCCTGCCGCCGCCACGCCATCCCGCTCGCCCTGCTGCCCGGCGACGCCCGCGACGATCCCCGCCTGGCCGAGCTGTCCACCGTGCCGGCGCCGATCCTGTCGCGGCTCGACGGCTTCCTGCGGCACGGCGGCCCGCGCAACCTTGCCGCGGCGCTGGGGCTGCTGTCGCACCTGGCCAAACGCCAGCCCGACGACGCTGCCCAACCGGTGCCGGTGCCGGCCGCCGGCATCCACCGCACCACCCAGGCCGACGGCCGCCCCCGCGCCACCGTGCTGTTCTACCGCTCCCACCTGCTGGCGAACGACGTGGCGCCGTTCGAGGCCCTGGCCGAAGCGCTGGAGGCGCGCGGACTTGCCCCCGAGCTGCTCTACGCGTCGTCGCTGAAGGACCCGGACGCCGCCCGCTTCGTCGCCGACCGGCTGCGCGCCACCCGCCCGGCGGTGGTGCTGAACGCGTCGTTCTTTTCCGCCCGCCGCGACGACGCCGGCTCGCCGCTCGACGCCGCCGACGCGCCGGTCCTGCAGCTGCTGCAGCCGGTCGCCGGCGAGGCGGCGTGGCAAGCCAGCATCCGCGGCCTGTCGCAAACCGACCTGGCGATGCAGGTGGTGCTGCCGGAGCTGGACGGCCGCCTTTCCTCCGCCGCCATCTCGTTCAAGCACGGCCAGGCGCATGCCGCCCTGCCCGGCCACGTCCACACGGTCAACCGGCCGCACCAGGACAACATCGAGCGCGCGGCAGACCAGGCCGCCGCATGGGCGCGGCTCGGCCGGACGCCGGCCGCGGAACGCCGGGTAGCGATCGTGCTGTCGGACTACCCCGGCCTCGGCGGCCAGGTCGCGCACGCGGTCGGGCTGGACAGCTTCGCCAGCCTGGCCGCGATCCTCGGCGCGCTGCGCGCGGCCGGCTACGCCACCGGTCCGCTTCCGGACCAGGACGCGCTGGTCCGGGCGCTGTGCCACGCGCCGCCGACCCCGTTGCTGTCGCTGCACCAGTACCGGGCCCTGTTCGACACCCTGCCCGCCTCCCTGCGGAACGCCGTGCTCGCCGCCTGGGGCGCGCCGGACGACGATCCAACGGTGGCGGCGGGCTGGTTCACCCTGCGCCACCTCCCTCTCGGCCACCTGCTGCTGGCGGTGCAGCCGGACCGCGGCGCGGCACTCGACCGCAAGGCGTCCTATCACGACCCCGACCTGCCGCCGCGCCACGCCCTGGTCGCCTTCATGCTGTTCCTGCGCCACGTGAACGACGTTCACGCGCTGCTGCATCTCGGCACCCACGGCACCCTGGAATGGCTGCCGGGCAAGGCCACCGCCGCGTCGTCCGACTGCGCGCCGGCGGCGCTGCTGCGCGGCCTGCCTGTGATCTACCCGTTCATCGTCAACAACCCCGGCGAGGCGGCGGCGGCCAAGCGCCGGCTCGGCGCCGTCACCATCGGCCACCTCACCCCGCCGGTCGCCGTTGCCGCCAGCCACGGCGCCGCACGCGCGCTGGAGCGCCTGCTCGACGACTACGCCGCCGCCGACGGCCTCGACCGCAGGCGAGCCGCCCTCCTGCGCGGCGAGATCCTCGACCGCGCCGAGGATGCCGGGCTTCTGGCCGAGACCGGCGTGCGCCGGGCCGACACCGGCGACGAGGACGCGCTGGCCCGGCTCGACGCCTACCTTTGCGACGTGAAGGCCTTGCAGCTGCGCGACGGGCTGCACGTGTTCGGCACCTCGCCCGCGTCGCACGCGACGCTGCTGCAGGCGATGCGCACCGCCCTGCCGGACGCGGACCCGGACCGCCTCGACGCCGACCTCCGGGCCAGCGGACCGGCCGAGATGCGGGCGCTGCTCGCCGCCCTCGACGCCCGCTTCATTCCTCCCGGCCCGTCCGGCGCCCCCACGCGCGGACGCGCCGACGTGCTGCCCACCGGGCGCAACCTGTTCAGCCTCGACCCGCGCGCGATCCCGACCCGGGCGGCGATGCTGCTGGCGGCCAAGGCGGCGGCCGTCCTGCTCGACCGCCACCGCCAGGACCACGGCGACTGGCTGCGTCGCGTGGTGATCGACCTGTGGGGTTCCACCAGCCTGCGCACCGGCGGCGAGGATCTGGGGCTGGCGCTGCTGCTGATGGGGGTGGCGCCGGTCTGGGACGACGGGTCCGGCCGCGTGTCTGGCATCACCGTCGTGCCCTTGGCGCTGCTCGACCGGCCGCGCGTGGACGTGACGCTGCGCATCTCGGGCTTCTTCCGCGACGGCTTTCCCGGCCAGATCGCCTTGTTCGACCAGGCGGTCGAGGCGGTGGCGTCGCGCGACGAGGACGGCGACTGGAACCCGCTGGCGCAGGCGGCCAGGGATCTGGACGGCGCCGCGCGCCTGGCCGCGACGGCCCGCATCTTCGGCGCCGCCCCCGGCGCCTACGGCACCGGGATCGAGGACCAACTGGCCCGGGGCGCCTGGGACGATGCCGCCCAGCTCGGCCAGGACTACCTCGACGCCGGCGCCTGCCACTACGGCGGCGGCCGGGACGGCAAGGCCGATCCGACCGGCTTCGCCGCCCGGGTGGCGGGCGCGGACGCGCTGGTGCACCTGCAGGACCATGCCGAAACCGACCTGCTGGACGGCCTGGACGCAGCCGCCTTTCAGGGTGGCTTCGCGTCCGCCGCCGCCCTGCTCGGCAGCACGCCGGCGCTGTACCACGCCGACACCTCCAAGCCCGACGCGCCGCGCCTGCGCCGCCTGGCCGAGGAGGTGGCCCGCGTGGTGCGCGGCCGCGCCGCCAACCCCCTCTGGATCGCCGGCATGACCCGGCACGGCTACCGCGGCGCCGCCGAGATCGCCCGCACGGTGGACGCGCTGCACGCCTATGCCGCCACCGTGCCGGCACGGTTCGATCCGCAGTTCGAGCTGCTGTTCGACGCCACGCTGGGCGACCCCGCCACCGACCGCTTCCTGCGCGACGCCAATCCCGAAGCGCACGCCGCCATGGCCGCCCGCTTCGACGAGGCGCGGCGTCGCGGCCTGTGGCAGCCGCGGCGCAACAACCTGTCCGCCGCAACGGACGCGGACCCGTGACCGCGCCCGTATACGCCCGTGGCTGGTGCCCCAGCCTGTTCGAGCCGATGCCGTCGGGCGACGGCCTGCTGCTCCGGATCAAGCCGCGCGCCGCCCGGCTTGACGCCGCCTCGGCCCGCTGGCTGGCGGATGCCGCGCTCCGCAACGGCAACGGCGCGATCGAGCTCACCAACCGCGGCAACCTCCAGCTCCGCGGCTTCACCGCCGCCTCCGTCGCCGCGTTCGCCCCGGCCGCGGTCGCGGCCGGGCTGGCGGACCCGGACCCGGCAACCGAACGACGGCACAACCTGCTGGTCTCGCCGCTGGCCGGCTGCGACTCTAACTGCGCCGCCGACACCCTTGCCGTCGCCCACGCCCTGGGAGACGCGCTGGCCGCCGAACCCGGCCTTGAC
>CAXTMS010000170.1:0-7555 GCA_964245345.1 uncultured Acetobacteraceae bacterium
ACCCAGGGCTGCTGGCGCTGGTGCGGGGGGCGCTTGCGGGCGGGGTGATCGCACGGACGGAAAGGTAAGGCCAGGGCGCTGCCCTAGACCCGCCAAAGGCTGGCCTTTGGAAACCGGTGAGCAGGTTCATGGCCTGGCCTAGCGCGGCGGCAACGACCCGCTGTCCGGCCGGGCCAAGTGGAAAAAGGCGCCGGGCTCCACCTCGACATAGGCGGTCGGGCCTCCCGCGCGCAGGATCGGGCGGGCGGCGGCGGTGTCGTAGACGCCGTCCCGGATCAGGCGGCGGTCGATGTGCACCGCCACCACCTCCCCCAGGGTGAGCCAGGTCTGCAGCGCCTGGCCCTGGAGGTCGTGCAGCCGGACCTGCTGCAGCAGCCGGCACTCGAACGCGACCGGGCTTTCGCCGATCCGCGGCACGCCGAGGAGGCGGCTCGGCGTCGGGGTCAGGCCGGCCAGGGCGAACTCGTCCACCTCCGGACCGGTGGTGGCGGAACTGGCGTTCATCTGCTCGGCCAGCGGGCGGGTGGCGAGGTTCCAAACGAACTCGCCGGTTTCGGCGATGTTGGCGACGCTGTCCTTCCAGCCGTTGGAGGAGAAGCCGATGATCGGCGGCGTGTAGCTGAAAACGTTGAAGAAGCTGTACGGCGCCAGGTTCAGGATGCCGGCCGCGCTGCGGCTGGCGATCCAGCCGATCGGGCGGGGACCGATGATGGAGTTGAGCGGGTCGTGGCGCAGGCCGTGGCCTGCGGACGGCTCGTAGACGTGCATGGCGTCGTCCGGAATGGTGGGATCGGTCATCGGGAGCTTCCTGGACGACATGGTCGGGCGCGGCAGCGGTGTCGCTTCAACGACGGGATGTGGGCGCTGTTGCCGGATCCGGACAGGAAATACCCGACCCGCCGAAGCGCCGGGGTTGCAGCCGTCGGTGCAGGACAGGCCGACGTCGGAACGGAGGCGCCCGATCCAACCGGGCACGGCGTCGATGCTCGCAGGCGGGTCCGCCACACGGAGACGGTCTCCTGGACGGACACGTCATCCCGGTCGAGCCGACCCGAAGATGCCGAACATCCAGCGGCGGCCCGGGTTCTGGCCCGGAGCCCCGCCTGGTCCAGAACGGGTCGTGATGCGGCCGACGGTCATGAACCGTTTCCGTCGTCCGCCGCGTGGAGCCAGCCATGGTCGAGGCGGTGGCGCATCAGGCGGTGCGGCAGGGTGACCTCGATGAAGGGCTCGCCTTCGGGAACGTAGCCGGAGCGGGCGTAGAAGCCGATCGCGGTGGCGCGGGCGGACAGCCGGGCCTCGGTGGCGCCGAGGCGGCGAAGCTCGGACTCGGCGCGGCGCAGCAGCAGGGTGCCGAGGCCGCGGCCGGCGAAGGCCGGATCGATCGCCATCTGGCGCAGCTTGGCGCTGTTGTCGGGGTCGGGCGGAAGCAGCAGCACGGTGCCGGCAAGGGTGTCGCCGAACCAAAGCGCCAGGTGGAGCTGGTCGGCCTCGGCGGCGAGGTCGGCGTCGGAAAAGAACAGGCCAAGCGGTGCACGCAGCACGCGATGGCGGAGCGCCACCATCCGGCGCCAGCCGGGACCGTCGAAGCGCTCGGTCGTCAGCAGCGGCGTCACGGTCGAAGGTGCGGCCGGTCCGCCAGCGTCGGGAACGGCGTCAACCGTGCTCATGAAGGCTGCAGGCTCCCGTTCGATGCCAGGACGTCGACAGGCGGGGACCGACGGACGACCATGCCGAGGGCGTTCAACAGGCCATAGGCGACAGAGCCGGCCAGCACGGCCGCGAACACCGTGGTCATGCCGGCACCTTCCCGCGCCAGCAGCAGCCCGCCGCCGGCCGCCACGACGAGGCGGGCAATGCCGGCGACAAAGGGCCAGACCATCCGTCCCCGCCCCTGGCAGGCGAAGTACAGCATCATGCCGATGGCGATGGCGCCGTAGCCGGGCGCCGCCACGCGCAGGTAGCGCGTCCCGGCGGCCAGCACCGCGGGATCAACCGTGAACAAGCCCAGCCATGCGCGCGGGAAGCAGGCCGCCAGCAGGCCGACCGTCTCGACGACGCCGGTCGCGAGCAGGGTCGCGGTCCAGGCGACGTGGCGGGCGCGGGCGTGGTGCCCTGCCCCCGTGCTGACGCCGACCATGGTGACGACGGCGGTGCCCAGGCCGAACAGGAGCGGAATCAGCAGCCAGTCGAGGCGCGAGGCGATGCCGTAGCCGGCCAGGGCGTCGACCCCGAAGCAGCCGACGGCGGCGGTAACGAGCAGGATGGTCAGGTTGGCCGTCACCGTGCCGAACGCGGACACGAGCCCGACGCCGAGGATGGACCGGAAGTCGGTCCAGCGCAGCGCCACCCGACGCAACGCGAGGGCGCCGCGGCCACCGCGCACGTGGCGCAGCAGCACCAGGGCGGCGCCGGAGAAGTAAAGCGCCACGGCAAGACCGGCGCCGCCGATGCCCATGCGCGGCAGCGGGCCGATGCCGAAGATGAGGGCCGGCGACAGCGGGATCACCACCGCCGCGCCGACCAGGGTGACGAGGGCCGGCAGCCTGACCTCGCCGGCGCCGCGCAAGGCTGCGGCCAGCAGGTTCACGATCCAGATCGGCACCGAGCCGGCGAAGAACCAGCCCGAGAACAGCAGCGCCGCCTGCAGGGCAGGGCCGGTGCCGCCCATGAGGCGATACAGCCACGGGCCGGTCAGGAGCGTGCCGGCGGTGAACACCAGGCCGAAGCCGATGGCCAGCACCAGGGCGTGCGTGAGAAGGGCGTCCGCCTCGTGCTGGCGCCCGGCGCCGACCGCCCGGGCGACGGCCGCCGACACGCCGCCGCCGATGCCGCCGTTGCTCATCGCCGTCATCAGGGCCGGCAGCGGGAACACGAGCGCCACCCCGGCCTGCACGGCGGTGCCGAGGAAGCTGGTCCAGTAGGTTTCGGCGACCGATACCAGGGTCTGCGCCAGCAGCACGCCGACCGTGGGCAGGCCGAGCCGGAGCAGGGTGGGCAGTACTGGGCCTTGCAGGATCGCCTGCAGCCTCAGCTCGCGGGCGGAGGGTGCTGCGACGGCGGCGGACGACGCGGGATCGCAACCGGGCATTGGGCACCTCGTTCGCAGCATGGGACGCGTTGGCAGCGACGGAAACCTGCATATGCAGCTAAGTTTCGGGATCGCAAGGCCAGGGCTGATGGTGCGGTGAAGATCGGTGCGGTGAGGGAGGTCCCGGCGGTCGGCCGGCTCGATGTCCAGGACGCCTCCGGGTGTGCGTGCCTGCGGCTGCGCAAGGCAGCGCGGCGGATGACGCGGCACTACGATGCGCACCTGGCGCCGAGCGGGCTGACCATCGGCCAGTTCGGGTTCCTGGCCGGGCTGCATCGCGCGCAGGTCGACAAGCCGGGCTTGTCGCTGACGGCGCTGGCCACACACGCCGGCATGGATCCGACCACGCTGAACCGGAGCCTGAAGCCGCTGGCGCTGGCCGGCCTGATCGACAACGTGCGCGATCCGCACGACCGGCGCGCGCGGCTGGTGTTCCTGACGCCGGCGGGCCGGTCGAAGCTGGCGGAGGCGATGCCGCTGTGGCAGCGCGCCGAGGCGGAGATGACCGGGCAGGTCGGAGGGGATGCCGTGGTCGCGCTGAACCGGATGCTGGACCTGGTGCATGACAGGCTGGGCAACGCGCCGCCCGGATCGGGCGTCGCGGCCGACTGACCGTGGCTTGAGGGAGCACGGTGTTCACCTCGTCCGGGAGCGAGAAGGGCGGTCGACGCATCGTGCGGGTCCGGCCGGAGCGTTCGGGTTGTTCGAGACCGGCCAGAGACGGTGCACGGCCTGCGGGGGCGTCAGGGACGAGGGGGGCGCGACAACGCGGTCGATCCAGGCAGGCTCTGGCCGTTACGGCAGCCTGATCGTCGCATCGATCCGAAGCAGGTTCCGATAGCTCCCCGGTTGCATCGGTGCGGCCGGCAGCGAAACAGCCGGCCCCGGCGAAGGAAAGGCAGCGCACCGGCGGCCATCGGGCGACGGTCCCCTGCCCTGCCGGCGGCCTGCATCATCCATGCGCTGTGCCGGCGATCCGACGTGCCTTCCGCTCCGGTTTCCGGAGGACACGCCGGTCGTGCCGCGCCCAAGCACGTCGCTCGCACCCGGCGCACCCCATTCTCAAACCGGCGTCGAGGCGCTGGCGGCATCCGAGGGGACGCGGAGGCGCGTCGCCCTCAAGAACCGGTCACGCGATCCTGTTCCGGCTTCTGGTCGTCACCGCGGCAAAGGCTGCGTGCCTTCCGCCTGGACGGCCTGCAACTGCTTCCACTCGAGACCGAGCGCCTGAAGGATGGTCGGCGCGATCTGCGTCGTCTCGACCGGGTTCTCGTCGACTGCCGGCTGGATCGTCGGGGACGACACGATCAGCCCGACATTCCGGTCGTCGTTCGAAAAGCCGCCATGCTCGGCCAGCTTGGTACCGCCCGTGCAGATCACGCCGTGGTCGGTGACGGCGATGAAGTCTGGCACGCGGCTGTTGGTGAACGGATCGCCATAGAGCGGGGTCAGGGCGCTCCGGTCGAGCAGCGTCTCGATGTGAAGCTCGGCCGCGTGGTCGAGCAGGTAGGCACGGGCGGCGGCGTACTGCGTCTTCTGCAGGCCGGGATCGAGCCACACCAGGCCCTCGTCGTCGCAGATCTCGAAGCCGTGGGTGCCAAAGCCGGGAACCGCCTGGAACGGCGCGTCGCTGATGGCGACGCGGTCCCTGACGTCGATCGGCGACTGGCCATGCTTGGCGCTGACGATGATCAGCGTGGACTGGTCGAGCTTCTGCGCCTTCAGCTCGGCTTCGAAACGGCCCAGGGCCTGATCGACGAACTGGGCCTGCAGAAGCAGGGCGTTGTTGGGATCGCCGTTGCCGTCGGCGTATCCGCCGACAAGGCCGGACATCCCGACATCCGCGTCGCCTGCCTTGGCAAGCTTCTGGCCGACGCTGACGGCCTGGAAGTTCATCCCGAAGATGGCCGGCGCGGCGGCGAGCTTGACCGTTCCGGTGCTGTTGTAGCCGTCGATCCAGTTCAGCACCGCCTGCACCTTGATGGTGTCGTAGGTGCGGACGCCCTTGTAGCTCGTCGTGTAGTCGTCACCCGGCTTCGCGCCGGGGTCGAGCGTGTCCTGGGAGTTGATCTCCGGGGTGAACAGGTCGTCGAGGCCCTGCCCCGAGGGGCCGCTGAGGTCCTCGTAGGCGGGATGCTTGTCCGACCAGGCGGTGTAGAGGCCGGACGCATGGGCGATCTCGAAGACGGTGTTGGTTCGGACGTAGTCGTGCGGATAAAGCGGAACGCAGCTTCCATCGACGATCTTGCGCTGCATGTTGTTCGGATCGAGCTGCGTGAGCACCTTGCCCAGCGTTCCGCCGCCGGAAATGTCGGAAACGAGTCCGGTGGAAAAGTTGTAGCCGCGATCGAGCTCCTCGAAGTTGGTGACTTCGGCACCGGGCTGTCCCGAGCAGCCCGGGTCGGCCTTGCCCTGGCTCAGCCAGTAGTTGACCGAGGGGTATTCCTGTCGGTCGTAGCTGTCATCGTAGAAGAGGCCACCGGTCTTCGGCGTCGCCCCGGTGAACTGGGCGAGCATGCCGGGAAAGCTGTCGGACGGGGCGGTGGTGAACGCGTTCGGGTAGACGACGCCGTGCCGGGCGAGCTGCGCCAGGTTGCTGTTCGGAAACGCCTGGATGAAGTTCGCGACGTCGACGGCGTGCAGCCCATCCACGCTTATGACAAGCACGTGCTTGTAGCCGTGCGCGACCACCGGAGCGGCCGCGGCGCCAAGGGGAAGATTCCAGCCACACGTGATGGCCGATGCGAGAAGACAAGCCCGGAACCTGGACATGGAAGCCACTCCCGAAGGTGGTCGATGAGGGGGAACGCTGGATCCGGATGACGCTGCGACGAGCGGAGCGTCCCGGCCGGATGCGGAGGTCAGGGCGCGTGGGGCAGGAGCGCCCGCAGGCAGGCGGCGGCGGTTCCGCAGTGCTGGTAGGCGACGCCGCGATACACCGTGCCGTAGGCGGGCGCACGAACGGTGTCGAAGCTTTCGCCGGCCGGAAGCGTGGTCGCGTCGAGCCGGTCGACGATCCGTACCACCTGGTTGGGATCCGCCCCGGGATCAGTGTTGGCGCTGAAGGTCGCCGTGGTGGCGAACACCGTGACCAGGTTGCCGTCCACGCTGCCGGTCAGGTTGCGCAGTCCGGTGGTGGCCGGCGCCAGCGCGGCGGGGTAGCCGGTCACGCCGTAGCTCTGGTCCAGCCGCAGGCCGTTCTGCAGCGTGTAGGCCAGGATCCACTTGGTGCCGTTGAAGATCCACTTCTGCAGGCCGGCGTTCGGATCGGCGCCCAGGGACTGCACGCCCTCGTCGGCGACATAGAGCGTGGTCTTGTTGGCGAACCAGAGGCCGAACGGGTAGAACTCGGTCGAGGACGCGGTCGCGCTGATGTTGGCAGCCAGGCCGGTCGGGAAGCCGGGAAGGACCGTGATCGACGCGTCGCCCGGAGCCAGCGGATCGCTGCCGGGAGCCACCTGGTAGACGGTGTTGACGCCGTTGCCGCCGCTGCCCTTGCTCACGTAGAGCTGGTTGTCGAAGACGGTCTCGCCGCGGAAGTTGTCGTCCTTGCCCGACTTGTCCGCCGGGTCGCCCAGCGAGGCCACCGAGAAGCCGAGCTGGTAGCCGTTCTTGGCGCCGGGCGTGCCCTGCTGGGCGCCGACCGCCGTGGTGATCGGGCCGGACCCGGGGATCACGAGCTGCACGCCGGTGTCGGCGGCGACCGGGATCGGCTCGGTCCCCGAGCCGTTGCCGGCGTTGCCGACCATCAGGTAGGCGTCCTGGCCCGCGCCCTGGATGTCGCGCGCCAGGACGGCGGCACGGCCGTTGTTGCCGCTGTAGGCCGAGACGGGCGTCACCTGGATGCCGCTGCCGAGGCTCAGCTCGACCACCGCGCGGTAGGTGGCGGTCTGGATGTCGGTGTTGGTCGGGTCGACAAAGCCGGGCGTGTTCGAGTTCGAGACGTCAAGCGCGTTGCTGGGCGACACGTAGCCCATGAGCGTCAGGGCGGTGCCGTCGGTGGACAGGTTCACGGCCAGCTCCGACTTGGACGAGAAGCTGGTGCTGACGCCGGTCAGCGCCGTCACGTCCAGCGTGTCGAGCAGGGGTCCGACGCTGACGCCGTTCCTGTTCGTCGCCGTCGTCAGGAAGGCGCTCAGCTCGATCGGGGAGGTGATGCCGAAGTTGGGGTCGGCTGCCTCGTTGGCGAACACCGAAGGATAGGCGCCATTGGCGATCGCAACGACGCCGGAGCTGTTCGGCAGCGGCTGCCCGACCGCGATGGTGCCAGTCGTGCCGGCATAAACGCTGCCGGTCACGAACAAGGCGCCGATGTCGCCGGCCAGTGCGGGCGAGGCGAGAACGGCGAAGGAGGCGACGACGAGGCAGGACCCGGCGAGCAGACGGTTCCGTCCGCAACCACCTGCCGCCGCGATGGGCGAAAGCATTTGGCGTTTTCCCTGATGACCGGGCGCTTGCTAACAG
>CAXTMS010000171.1:0-3362 GCA_964245345.1 uncultured Acetobacteraceae bacterium
GCTCGGTGCCGTCGTCCGGCGCGGCACGGTCCTGCTGCTCCCGGGACGGAGCCTCCTGCTGCTGGGGCGGGGCCTCGCCATCCCCGGGCTGGATCGCCGGGGATGATGCAGCCGGCTGCTGCGCGGTCCCGGGTCCAGGCGCGTCCACGGCCTCGTCGTCGGCCTCCGCCGGGGGCGGAGCCGGCGGCGGCAGCATGGAGGCGGGCGGCGGCACCGGCGGCGGCAAGGGTGGTGCCGCCGGCGCCACCAGATCCCCTTGGCAGGTCACAAGCTGCACGCCGTAGACCGGGCTTTCGAACACCCCCACAGACGGGTCGCCGGAAAAGGTCCAGCCGTTGAACGGGGGCACGTCGCCGGCGCGATGATCCTGGATGTCGAGAAACGCGCCGGCGTTGCGCGGCAGGCCGTCGGGACGGTCCATGCAGGAGCGCACGGTCACGCCGAGGCTCTTGTAGCTGCCGGTCTCGCCCGCCTTCAGGGTCAGGGTCTCGATGTGGGCGTCGAGCTTGTCCAGCACGCGCACCACCGCCTCCGACCGCCCCTGCCAGGCGTTCGGCACCGGCATGATCGGCGGCGGCACGTACTCGGCCGCGCGCATCCCCGGCACGGCGACGAGCAGCGCAGCTCCGGCCAGGAGCGCGGTCCGCCGGAGCCGGCTCATGCGCCGGCCGAACGGTGCGGGCCGGGCAGCGCCAGGATCTCGTCGATCAGGATCTGCCGCATGGCGGCGTCGTCCACCCCCATCAGCACGGCATCGTCGAACACGTCGCGCAGGGTGGCGCGCAGCTCGGCCTGGTTCTCGGCCAGCACGCGCAGCTTCTCGGTGCAGGCGATCGGCGTGCCGTCCGGCTGCGGCCAGCGCGGCGACGCGGTCATGGCGAGGACGGGGGCGGCGAGGACGCGGAAGGCGCGGCGGCCGCCTTCTTCTGCGCCGACACCGCATCGGTCACGCTGAAGATGAACTTGCTCAACAGCTGCTCCAGGCTGATCGAGCCCTGGGTCAGCGTCACCCGCCCGCCCGGGTGCAGCACCTGCTCGGCGCCGCCCGGCTCGATCGCCAGGTACTTGCCGCCCAGCAGGCTGTCGCTGGTCACGATCGCCGAGCTGTCGGTCGGCAGGCGGATGGCGTCGCGCACGGTGAACGCGACCTCGGCCTGGTAGGAGGCCGGGTCGACCCGCTCCGACACCACCTGCCCCACCGTCACCCCCGCCAGCCGCACGTCGGAGCCGACCGACAGCCCGTCTATGTGGGCGAAGCGGGCGTGGAGGCGGTAGCCGTTGTCGGCCTTGCGCCCGCTGCCGAGCAGCGCCAGCGCCAGCAGCCCGACCAGCGCCAGGAGCACCAGCAGGCCGGTAAGGAACTCGATCACGGCGCGTCCGCCGCCGCGGCTGCGCCCGGGTGCTGCGGCCAGGATGGTGGTGCTGGAGGTCGCGGCGTCGGGCACGGCTCAGGCGTCCGGGGTCCAGGCTTCGTAGTCGCCGGTGGATTGCGGCCTGAGCCCGCCGCGGTAGTCGCTGCCAGGCGGATGGTAGCCGCCGGGATCGCCGGTGCGGTTCGGCTGGAACGGCAGCTGCCAGGGCTGGCGCGCGGTCGGCGGCAGCGGCGCGTCGTCGGCGTGGTGCAGCCAGTTCCACCATTCCGCCGGCACCGCGGACGCGTCGTCGCCGGGGTTGTAGATCACCCAGCGGCGCATGCGCCTGGTATAGCCGCCGGGCCGGCGCGACTCGTAGTACGCACGACCATCCGCGTCGCGGCCGATCAGGCGGCCGCTGAACAGGGTGAAAAGACGCGTGCCGATGCTGGTCATGGCCATCACCTATACGCAGCCGCCGCCGTCCGGTCCATCCAGCCGTGCCACGTCGCGGCGGCGCGCGATACGGCTTTCTCCCCTGGCTCCGACCGTCTAGGCTCGACGGATGCCGCATCCCTCCCCGACCCGTCGATGAGCGCCCAGACGAGCAGCCGGGGGCGCTGGAACGGGGTCAGGATGCGCGTCGCGCACGAGGCCGCCGATCCGGACGCGACCCCGCGCCGCATCACCCTGCCGGCCGACTGGGAGGACGGGGCGGCGCAGGCGCTGGCGGCGCTGATCCCGGGCAACGGCAGCGCCTCGCTGGCCGACGCCGCCGACCGCTGGATCGACCGGCTGGCGCGGCTGCCCGGCGCGCAGGACGGGCTCGGGCGGGCGCTCGCGGTGCTGCTCCTGCTGCGACGCGCGGCGCCCGGACCGGACACCTGGACCGGCACCGGACCGGAACACCCGGCGCCGTGGTTCGTGCTCAACCTGTCCGCCTTCGTGAAGCCGGGCAGCGGCTTCGAGACCGAGGCCTACGAGGCCGCGCTGCACACGGTGTCGCACGCGCTGCGGCTCCTGTCGGCCCGGCCCGGTGCGGCGCCGCCGCGCCTGCTGCTGAGCAACCTCGACGCCTGCCTGGCCGGGCTCGGGCTCGACTACGACGACGAGGCGGGCCGCGACGTGGCGCGCTGCCTCGCCACCGCCGCTTCCGGGCTGCTGCGCGGCGATGCCGACGGCGCGCAGCTGTCGCTGGTGCGGCCGCCGACGCGCTGCGCGGTGCCGGGGCTGGCCGCGCTGGCGGCGGTGGTGCGCGAGGCGCCGCCGCCGGGCCTGCGGATCGAGACCGGCTTCTCGCAGCCGGGTCCGGTCGACTCCCTGCTCGGCGTGGAGGGCTGCGGCCTGGCGCCGATCTTCTCGCCGCTGCGTCCGGACGGGCGGCTGTCCGCGAGCACCCTGGCGCGCCTGTCCGGGCGCGGCCTGACCCCGGAAGCGGCGCTGGCGCTCAGCCTGTCCGGCGACGGCGTGCTGCCGCGCCCCGGCCGCGACGCGTGGCTGGCGATGCATCGTGCCCTGGCCGGCCTCCTCGACCACATGCCGCCGCTGCCGGAGCATCAGCCGACGGTCGCCGCCGCCGGCCCGACCCGACGCGAGCTGCCGTCGCGGCGTCGCGGCTTCACCCAGAAGGCGGCGATCAACGGCCACCGCGTGTTCCTGCAGACCGGCGAGTTCGAGGACGGCAGCCTGGGCGAGCTGGCCATCACGCCCCCGCGCGAAACCCCGGCGATGCGCGGGCTGATGGACGCGTTCGCCCGCTCGGTCAGCCTGGGGCTGCAGCACGGCGTGCCGCTGGACGCCTATGTCGACGCCTTCGCCTATACGCGCTTCGGCCCGGCCGGCGCGGTGGACGGCGACGGCGGCATCGCCCATGCCACCTCGCTGCTGGATTATGCGTTCCGCGTGCTGTCCGAAACCTATCTCGGCCGGCCGCTGCCGGACGCGCCGCATGACGAGGCGGGGCTGGAGGACGGGCGGCCGCTGCTGCCGCTCGACCTGCCCGAAACCGGC
>CAXTMS010000171.1:3462-7469 GCA_964245345.1 uncultured Acetobacteraceae bacterium
CGGCTCAGCGCGAGCGGCAAGCTCGGCGGCGGGATCAGCGTGGAAAAGGGCGCCGAGGCGGCGCGCTGGTGCATGATCAACGTGATCGCCCAGCTCGACGCGGCACTCGGCGGCCTGGACGGCGTGCGCCGGGTGGTGCGGCTCGGCGGGTTCGTCGCCTGCACCCCCGACTTCACCCAGCACGCCACGGTGATGAACGGCGCGTCCGACCTGGCGGTGGCGGTGTTCGGCGAGAACGGCCGCCACGCCCGCTCCACCGTTGGCGTGCCGTCCCTGCCGCTGGACGCGCCGGTGGAGGTGGAAGCGCTGTTCGAGGTGGACGGGTTTTAGGCCGGGATGCTGCGGGCCATATCCGGCTGATGGCTTCGTCACCCACCTTCTCGCTGTCCCTGCATCCCTCGATCGACGCGATCGACCCGTTGGAATGGGACAGCTGCGGCGGCGGCGACAACCCGTTCGTCAGCCACGGCTTTCTGTCCGCGGTGGAGGACAGCGGCTCCACCGGGCGGCGCACCGGCTGGATGCCGCAGCACGCCGTGCTGCGCGACGACGGCGGCCGGCTTCTGGCTGCCGCGCCGATGTATGCCAAGTCGCATTCCTACGGCGAGTACGTGTTCGACCACGGCTGGGCCAACGCGTTCGAGCAGGCGGGCGGCCGCTACTATCCGAAGCTGCAGGTGGCGGCGCCGTTCAGCCCGGTGCCGGGGCCGCGCCTGCTGGTGCGTCCCGAGTCCGGCTACCCGCCGGCCGTGCTGACGGCAGCCCTGGCGGGTGCGCTGCGCCAGGCCTGCGGCGAGCTGTCGCTGTCGTCCGTGCACGTGACGTTCTGCAACGAGGACGAGTGGAAGGCGCTGGGTGCCGATGGCTGGCTGCAACGCATCGGCATGCAGTTCCATTGGGAGAACGCCGACTACGCGAGCTTCGACGAGTTCCTGGGCGCGCTCAGCTCGCGCAAGCGCAAGGGCTTGCGTCGCGAGCGGCGCGACGCCAACGCCGCCGGCCTCGACTTCCGCACCCTGCAGGGCCACGAGATCACCGCCCGTCATTGGAAGGCGTTCCACCGCTTCTACCTGTCCACGGTGGACCGAAAGTGGGGCAGCGCCTACCTGACCGAGCGCTTCTTCTCCCTCCTGTCCGAGCGCCTGGGCGACAAGGTGGTGCTGATGCTGGCCGAGCAGGACGGCCGCCCGGTGGCGGGCGCGCTCAACCTTCTGGGACGCGACGCGCTGTACGGCCGCAACTGGGGCTGCATCGGCGACTGGCCGTTCCTGCATTTCGAGCTGTGCTACTACCGCGCCATCGACTTCGCGATCGAGCGCGGGCTGAAGCGGGTCGAGGCGGGGGCACAGGGCGAGCACAAGATCCAGCGCGGCTACCTGCCGCGTCCGACCTACTCGGCGCACTGGATCGAGCACCCGGGCCTGCGCGGGGCGGTGTCGGACTACCTGCAGCAGGAACGGCCGGCGCGGCTGGAGGAGATGCAGGCGTTGTCGGCCTTGTCGCCCTATCGCCGCGGCGACGACGACACCTGATCCCGGCGCAACCCGGACCGCGACCGGTCATTGAGGGACCGAACGGCGGGAGAAGACCGGGATGTCGGGGCAGATCGGCAAGAACGACGAGCGGGTCAGGCTGCGCGCCTACCACCTGTGGGAGCAGGACGGCCGCCCGCACGGCCGCAACGACCAGTATTGGCAGATCGCCCTGAAACAGATCCAGGAGGAGCAGGACGCGGCGACGGTGCCCGACCCGGCGTGAACCGGGCCGGGCCCGGACTCAGGTCCTGGCAAACGCGCCCTGAAGGTTGCCGTCGATCCTGGCCAGGAAGTCCTGTGTGGTGAGCCAGGGCTGCTCGGGGCCGATCAGCAGCGACAGGTCCTTGGTCATGTGGCCGGCTTCCACCGTGTCGATGCACACCTTTTCCAGGGTTTCCGCGAAGTGGGTGACGTCGGGGGTGTTGTCGAAGCGGCCGCGATAGACCAGGCCGCGGGTCCAGGCGAAGATCGAGGCGATCGGGTTGGTGCTGGTCTGGCGGCCCTTCTGGTGCTCGCGGTAGTGGCGCGTCACCGTGCCGTGCGCGGCCTCCGACTCGATGGTGTTGCCGTCGGGCGACAGCAGCACGGAGGTCATCAGGCCGAGCGAGCCGAAACCCTGCGCCACGATGTCGCTTTGCACGTCGCCGTCGTAGTTCTTGCAGGCCCACACGTAGCCGCCGGACCACTTCAGCGCCGCCGCCACCATGTCGTCGATCAGCCGGTGCTCGTAGGTCAGGCCCTTCGAGTCGAACGCGGACTTGAACTCGGCGTCGAACACCTCCTGGAACACGTCCTTGAACATGCCGTCATAGGCCTTGAGGATGGTGTTCTTGGTGGACAGGTAGACCGGCAGCGAGCGCTGGAGGCCGTAGTTGAAGGACGCGCGCGCGAAGCCCTCGATCGAGGCCCGGGTGTTGTGGATGCCGAGCGCCACGCCAGGGCCCTTGAAGTCGTGCACCTGGTGCTGGACCGGCGCGCCGCCGTCGGCGGGCTGGTAGGTGATGGTCACGGTGCCGGGGCCGGGAACCTTGAACTCGGCGGCGCGGTAGATGTCGCCATAGGCGTGGCGGCCGATGATGATCGGCTGGGTCCAGTGCGGCACCAGGCGCGGCACGTTGGAGCAGATGATCGGCTCGCGGAAGATGGTGCCGTCGAGGATGTTGCGTATGGTGCCGTTGGGGCTGCGCCACATCTTCTTGAGCTTGAACTCGGTGACGCGCGCCTCGTCCGGCGTGATGGTCGCGCACTTCACGCCGATGCCGTAGGTCTTGATCGCGTTGGCCGCGTCCACCGTGACCTGGTCGTCGGTCTGGTCGCGATACTCGATGCCCAGGTCGTAGTACTTCAGGTCGACGTCGAGATAGGGGAGGATCAGCTTCTCCTTGATGAAGCTCCAGATGATCCGGGTCATTTCGTCGCCGTCGAGCTCGACGACGGGCTCCTTCACCTTGATCCTGGCCATTGTCCTATCCCGTGCCTGGTTGCGTGGAGCGGAGTGATCGCACTTGACGGAAAGACCGGCAAGTTGGCCGCATCACTTGCGAATGATTATCATTAAAGGCTAGGATGGCGGCGTTCAACCGGAGCCATCCTCATGCAAAGGCACCTTTCCACCGGCAGCACGCTCGTGAGCGCCCTGATGGCCGCGCAACGGCGGAGCGCGCCGAGCCCACGGGGCGACCGCGACGTCGTCCGGTTGCTGGGGTCGCTCGGCGACCGCGGCCCGCGGCAGCAGTCGGTACGGCCAGCGACGCCGCGGGAGGAGGATCTCCCGCCCGCGGCGTGACCGCGGTCGGGGTTCAGTCAGCCGCTTCGGTGACCTCGTGGTCCTCGGGCTCGACCGTCATGGCGTTGGCCACCACGCCGGCCTGCTGGCGGATTCGCTGCTCGATCGCCTCGGCCATCTCCGGATGGTCGCGCAGGAACTGCTTGGAGTTCTCGCGCCCCTGGCCGATCCGGGTGCTGTCGTAGGAGAACCAGGCGCCGGACTTCTCGACGATGTTGGCCTTGACGCCGAGGTCGATCAGCTCGCCCATCTTGCTGACGCCCTCGCCGTACATGATGTCGAACTCCACCTGCTTGAACGGCGGCGCCATCTTGTTCTTGACCACCTTGACCCGGGTCTGGTTGCCGACGACCTCGTCCTTCTCCTTGATCTGGCCGATGCGGCGGATGTCGAGGCGCACGGACGCATAGAACTTGAGCGCGTTGCCGCCGGTGGTGGTCTCTGGGCTGCCGAACATCACGCCGATCTTCATCCGGATCTGGTTCAGGAAGATGATCATGGTGTTGGAGCGCGACACCGTGCCGGTGAGCTTGCGCAACGCCTGGCTCATCAGCCGGGCGTGCAGGCCGACATGGCTGTCGCCCATGTCGCCCTCGAGCTCGGCGCGCGGCACCAGGGCGGCGACGCTGTCCACCACCAGCACGTCGATGGCGCCCGAGCGCACCAGCGTGTCGGCGATCTCCAGC
>CAXTMS010000172.1:0-7417 GCA_964245345.1 uncultured Acetobacteraceae bacterium
TCGGTGGCCTTGTTGTAAAGGTTGCTGTCGTAGTCCGGCAGGCTGACCATCGAGATGATCTCGCCGGTGCGCACGTCCATGACGATGGCGCAGGCGCCGATCGCCTGGAAGTGCTCCTTCGCCGCTTCCAGCTCCTCGCGCACCACGCCCTGCACGCGCACGTCGAGCGACAAGCGCAGCGGCGTGTGGTCGGTGTTGAGGCGGTGGTCGAAGGAGCGCTCCACGCCGCCGACGCCGTGGTCGTCCACGTCCACGGCGCCCATGATCTGCGCCGCGGTGCGGCCGAGCGGGTAGTGGCGCTTCTCGCCGGGCTCGAAGTAGATGCCCGGGATGCCGAGGTCGTTGATCAGCAGTTCCTTGTCCGGCGGGATGTCGCGGACGACGTAGACGAACTGCTTCTTGGACGACAGCCGGCGGACCGTCTCGTCCAGGTCGAGCGTGGGCAGCACGGTCCTGAGCTTCGCCGCCGCGTCGGCCGGGTCGGCGATCTCCAGCGGGTTGGCGAACACGGCGGCCAGCGGCAGGGAGATCGCCAGGATCTGCCCGTTGCGGTCGGTGATGGTGGCGCGGTGCACGTGCGGTAGACCGACGTCGTCGGCATACAAGCTGTGCGGGTCGGTCTTGATGATCGGGATCTGCGGCACCTGCGGCGCGATCTGCCGCTTGGCCGGCGCCATCGGGAACAGCACGGTGGCGGCGACAAGCTTCACCGACACCGCGCCGAACAGGCAGGCGAAGCCGGCGGCGGTGGCGAGCAGGCGCACGCGCATCCGCTCAAGCGACGCGCGACGCAGCAGGTCGTGTCCGGTCACGCTGACAACGGTTTCCGGCCGCCGTCCGGGTCCGGTGCGGTCCTCGGGCGCCACGGATCAGTTGCCGTCCGACAGCGGCACCGGAGCCGGAAGGGCGGCATGGCCGCCGCTGCCGAGGGAGGAGCCCAGCGCCGGGGCCGTGGCTTGCGGCACCGCATAGGTCGCCTGGCGCTGCGCCGGCCAGCTCGCCTGCGCCGGTCGCCACGCCGCGGCGGCCTCGATCGGCGGGCGGGCGGCGTAAAGGCTGGCGGCCTGCGGCACCGCCGGCCGCGTGCGCGGCTCGGCATAGGCGGCGAGGTGGACCGGAGCGGCGGTGCGGGAGGTGGCGCGGCGGGGCGCGGCGGCGTGGGACGCGAGCACGGTTCCGGCGTCGGCCAGCTCGACCTCGCGATGTGCCGCCGCCGCATGCACGAGCGAGCTGCGGACCGGACGGGCCTGCGCCAGCCTGGACGTCCTGGACGCGGTGCCGGTCTCGACCGCGGCGGGTGCCGCGTCGGCGCGGGCGATCGCGGCGGCGTCCGCGACCGGCGCCTGGACCGGCGACGCGTGCGAGGGCGCCTGCCCGACCAGGCCGGGCGCGGTCTGCGGGGTGGCGATCGGGTGCGGCGGGACCTCGGCACCCGGCGGGGGCAGGCGGTGGTCGAGCGCGCTCAGCTGCACGAACTGGGTCGGCGCCATCGCCTGGAGCTGCGGCAGGAAGCGGGTGGACAGGCCCTGCAGCCGGTCGGGCTGGTTCAGCAGCGCCCATTCGGCGCGCAGCATGGCGGTGCGCTCGCGTATGTGCTGGGTGTCGGACACGATGGCGCTGATCTGCTGGTCGAGCAGGGTGGTGCGGTGCTTCTCCGAGTAAAGGTAGAGGCCCGAGGCGCCGGCCAGGATCGCGCATACGCAGGTGAAGGGGCGGATCATCGGGCGTTCCCGTCAGGAGGAAAAACGTCGAGTCGTTCGAGCGCGCGCAGCCTGGCGCTGCGTGCGCGTGGGTTGGCGCGGCATTCCGCCTCGCCCGGACGAAGCGCCCGGTTGGCGAGAAGCCGGAACGCGGGCGGGGCGGCAGGCCGGTCGAGGCCGCGCGGATCGTGGCGCGACGGGGCCGGGGCGCGTCCGGCGGCGTCGAGCATGAAGCGCTTGACGATGCGGTCCTCGAGCGAATGGAACGACACCACAACCAGCCGGCCGTGCGGGCGGAGCAGGCGCGCCGCCTGGTCCAGGCCCTGCTCGACCTGGCGCAGCTCGTCGTTGACGCGGATGCGCAGCGCCTGGAACGAGCGGGTCGCGGGGTCGATGCCGGACTTTTCCTGGGGCACCACGCGCCGGATGATGGAGGCCAGCTGCAGGGTGGTGGTGATCGGCGCTTCGGCGCGGGCGGCGACCACGGCGCGGGCGATGCGGCGCGACAAGCGCTCCTCGCCGAACTGGTAGAGCACGTCGGCAAGTTCGGCTTCCGGCAGCGTGGCCACCAGGTCGGCGGCGCTTGGGCCGTCGAGGCTCATGCGCATGTCGAGCGGGCCGTCGTTGCGGAACGAGAAGCCGCGCTCGGCCTCGTCGATCTGGAACGAGGACAGGCCGAGGTCGAGCACCACGCCGTCCAGCGCCGCGACGCCGTGCGCGTCGAGCAGGGCGAGCATGTCGCCGAACCCGCCGGGAACGAGGTGCAGGCGCTGCTCGCCGTGCTCGGCGCGCAGCCGTGCCGCCAGAAGCAGGCCACGGGCGATCGCCTCGGGGTCGCGGTCGATCGCCCACAGGGTGCAGCGCGCACGGGCCAGGATCGCGGAAGCGTAGCCGCCGCCGCCAAAGGTGCCGTCGAGATAGGTGCCGCCATCCGCCGGCTGCAGCTGGTCCAGCACCTCGTCGAGCATCACGGGCAGGTGGCCGCCGGTGTTGCCGCCTGCCTGGCGGCGGTCGTCGCGCGGGACGACACGCGCGCTCACGACGCGGCTCCGGCGGCGGGCAGGGTCACGCCGCGCGCCCGGGTGCGGGCGTCGACGCGGCGGCGCTCGGCGGCCTCGGGCTCCCAGATCTGGAAGTGCCGGCCGAGGCCCATGAAGGCGACCGACTCGGACAGCCCGGCATGCGCCGCCAGGGCGTCGGGCAGCACGATGCGGCCTTCCTTGTCCGGATCGACCGGATAAGCGTCGCCGTAGACCGACAACGCCATGTCCTCGCCGTCGTCGCTGAACAGGTCGAGCCGGTCGAGGCTTGGGCCGAGGGCGAGATAGGCCGGCATCGGCCAGGCTTCGATGCAGGGATGCTTCGGCGACTGGCGCAGCACCAGGAGCGGATCGCCTGGCTGCGACTCGGCGGCCTGGGAGCGCAGGATGGCGCGGAAGCCGGCGGGGATGGACACGCGGCCCTTGGCGTCGAGGCGGTTCTGGTGCGTGCCGAGGAACACACTCATCGACGCCCCCCTTCCGCTCCCGGTATCGCCGGTGCAAGCCGCCCCCACGGCATGGTCTGGTGGCGCATTCCCCATGCGCCGAACCCTGCCGCAGACCCCGTTCCGGCGCCGAAGCGGGACGGGCGGAGGATTGCTTTGGGTGACCGTGGGATATCATGGGAATTTGTGGGAGGTCAAACTAAAGCGGGTGTGAAAACGGCGGAAAACCGCGACTCGCAGCAGACGAACGCGCTTCGGTTCCTCTAAAAAATGATCCGAGTTCGAAACAGGAACGTTGATTACTGTTCACTCTTTGTTCTAGGCCGGACCGGTGCTTGGAGGTTGGCTCCGAGGCGTCGTCGAGGGAAGGCGCCAGACGGCCTGTAAGCCGGGTTCTGTGTGCAGGCCGGAGCCTGCGCGACGGTCATTCCTCTGGGACACGCATCGCTGCGTGCCTCGCGCGACCAACCCGGACGACGAGGCGGGAGAACCTCCGGCGCACGGCACGGATGCCGGCGCCTGCCGTCCCTATTCGGTCTTGCTCCCGGTGGGGTTTGCCCTGCCGCCGCCGTTGCCGGAAGCGCGGTGCGCTCTTGCCGCACCGTTTCGCCCTTGCCCGCAACATGCTCCCCCGGAAGGGCGCAGGCCGTGCGGGCGGTTTGTTTTCTGTGGCACTGTCCCTGGGGTCGCCCCCGCCGGCCGTTAGCCGGCACCGTTCTCCCGTGGAGCCCGGACTTTCCTCCACCGCGACGGAGCGCGAGGCCCCGCCGCGACAGCGACCGTCCAGCCGTCTGGCGGCGGGAACCTGACCGCCGCCCTGCCGTCCGTCAAGCGGCCCGCTGTCCGGCCGCCTCGATGTCCGCCGGCAGGTAGCGGGCGGCCTGGACCAGCTCCAGCTCCAGCACCGTGTTGGCGTCGCAGGGCTCCACCTCGAGCAGGCCGGCGCCGTCGGTCCACACCGCCTGGGTTCCGGGCTCGGTCGCGTGCCATCCTCCGGCCGGGTGGCCGAGCGCCAGCTTGCGCGTGCGCAGCCCGGTCCAGAGCCGGGCGTCGCTGACCGCGACTCCGAGGCGTCGGCGGTCGTCGACGAAGGGGCCCTCGACCAGCGCCGGCACGAACACCCGGGACACGATCGCGACCCGCCGCGTGCCGGCGGGCAGCACGAAGAAGTGGCGGTCGCGGCTGCTGCGAGAGGCCGCGAGCAGGCTGCCATCGTCCAGGCGGAGGCGCAGGAACGGGTCGTCGGTGGTGAGGAGGGTGGTGGCCGGGACCGGCAGCCCGATCGCGGCCGCGCGAGCGGCCAGGCGGTGCCAGATCGGCTCGACGAAGCCGCGCCCGGTGTCCAGCGGCGCCGCCGCATCCGTCCAGGCGGACGGGCTGGTGGTGGCGTCGCCGCCGGGGGTGCCAAAGCTGTGGCGGTTGCCGGTGTCGAGGTAGCTTTCGGTGGTGAGGCCTTCGGACAACAGGATGGCGTGACGGTCGCACTCGATGTGATGCACGGTGAAGCTGTGCAGGCTGGTGTCCTGCACGATGCTGGACCCGTTCACCAGCATGCGCGCGGGCACCAGCCGGTTGTCGACCAGCACGCAATGTTCCGGGGTGATCAGCAGGTCGCGCGTCGGCACGTTGTCGGCGAAGGCGCCGGCGCGGATCCGCACCGGTGCCGCGTCGCGTGCGTCGTCCGGACTCATCCTGGCCGGAACCACCGTACGGCTGCCGTGCCAGCGCACCGGGCGGAGCGTGCGCAGGCCGTTCTCGATCGCCACCACCTGGTCACCGACCGCGATCTCCTCCACGGCAACCTCGCCCGCTTCGGTCGCGATCCGCGTGCCGGACAGGAAGCAGGCGATGAACACGGTGGCCTCGTCGCCGGACACCGACAGGGCGATCTGCGACGCCTTGATGCCGGCGGCCAGCGTCACGTGCGTCAGCACCACCGGGGCGTAGAACGCGCCCGCGTCGAGGGCGATCGTGTAGCTGTTGTTGCCGTTGGCGATCACCGTGTCGCCGGTGATCCCGCTTGCCTGTATCTCGATCTTGTCGCCGACGCCGAAGTTCTGGATCGGCGTCGTCACGATGCCGATGTTGTTCTGCACCGACAGCGTGTTCGCGCCGGCGCCGAAGGCGATGGAGGACGCGCCGAAACCGTCGCGCAGGAACAAGGACGCGTTGTTCTCCAGGGTGAAGGACTGGCTGCCGCCCGTCACCGAGATCGGCGTGGCGGCGGTGCCGAGGCGGCCGCCGTCTACGACCATCGCGCCGGTGCCGGCGATGGTCTCGCTCAGCAGGTTGACGGTGCCGGTGACGGCAACGTTGCCGGAGTTGGACAACAGGCCGCCAACCGTCACCGTGCCGGACAGCGTGGCCTGGCCGGCGTTGGCAAAGCCGCCGGCGTCGGACACGGTGCCCCCGAGGGTCATCGTGCCGGTGTTGTTGATGCCGGACTGCGTTGTCAGGGTGCCGGACGCCGTCAGCGTGCCGGCGTTGTCGAGCGATCCGGCCACCGACACGGCACCGGTCAGGACGGCGGTGCCGTTGTTGTCCAGGGTGGTCGCGGCCAGGGTTCCGCCGGATTCAGCGTAGCTGCCGCCCGCGTCCACCGTGAGGCCGCCGGCGGACAGGTCGATGACCCCGCCGGTGGTGGTGAGACCGGCGCCGCCCGACACCAGGATGCCGCTGCCGTCGAGCGAGAAGGTGCCGCCCAGGTTCAGCCGGACCGTTTCGCCGGAATGGCCGTCACCGATCGCAAGGCTCGCGGCGCGCGCGCCGGCTTGGCCTGCGACCGCCACGGTGACCGGCATCCCGGCGATGCCGATGGACACGTTGCCGTAGAAGGACGGAACGACGCTTCCGGACCAGTTGCCGGCGTCATCCCAGGACGTCGTCTTGCCGGCACCGGTCCATGTCGTCATCGTTTGATCCGTTCGTTGCTGGTTGCGATGCGCGACAGCATGCGGCGCAAATAGTTACGATACCGTTATGAAACGGCGGGCAGTTCACCGGCGTGCAGCGGCCGGCGCAGGATTGCGCCCGTCACGTCGGCAACGTTGATTGTTCGGTATGGCGAATTCTATTCTGTCCCAAGCGCACGGATCAACGCGGAACAGGCTGGCACGAGGCTGTTAACGACCAGTTAACAACCGCGTCTGCTTGGGGAAACGCTTGGCTGTGGCTTGGGTCGGCCGCGCGTGCGCGGCGTCAGATCTTGCGTATGCTGTCGAAGTCGAAGGCCGGGCCGTCAGGGTCGATCCCGATGCGAAGCCCGGAGGGTCCCGTCAGCCGGTAGGGTGGCACGGGAAGGTTGTACTGCGCCGGCGCGCCGACGAACACGCGTCCGGCCAGGTCGAAGCGCGAGCCGTGGCAGGGGCAGGCATAGCCGCCCGGCCACTCCCCGCTGCCCGATCCCTGCTCCGGAACCGGACGGAACCTGGGCACGCAGCCGAGATGGGTGCAGATGCCGACCATGACCCCGAACTCGGGCGAGATCGAGCGGTGCCAGTTGGCGGCATAGGCGGGCTGCTGCCGTTCGAGCGAGTCCGGGTCGCGCAGGCGCTGCGGCTCCGTCGCCTGCAGCCGGTGCAGCGCGTCCGCCGTGCGGCGGACCACGAACACCGGCATGCCGCGCCACACCGCCACCATCTGTCCGCCCGGCGCCAGCGCGGACAGGTCGACGTCCACCGTGGCGCCGGCGTCGTCGGGCGTGACGCGTTGGCCGAGGCTGTCGAGGAACGGCCAGGAAAAGGCGCAGGCGCCGAGCCCTGCGGTCGCAACCGTGACCAGGGACAGGAAGTCGCGCCGGACCGGTTCCGGCGTGTCGTCGTCGGCTGACATGGACGGCCCGTCCGCTAAGGCAACGGGTGGAACGAGCCGGGAGACCCGGCGTCGTCCTGCACGTCGTGCCCGATCCGGTTCACCTTGAGGGTGAACAGCTTTGGCAGCTGCCCGCGCGTGCCGGGGCAGGACCCGGAATGCTTCTCCATCACGTCCATCCGGGTCGCATCCGGCGGATCGTTGCCGTTGATGATGAACAGGAGGCAGTCGCCGGAATCGTGGGTCAGCCCGTCGCGCACCACCACGCGGCGCAGCTGCTCCACCAGCTGGTAGTCGCTCGACCAGTTCAACCCGCGCGGCATGGCGCCGCCGGACAGCCGGTCCAGCAGCCCGAAGCGCTGCAGCGCCAGCAGGGCGAGGCCCGCCAGCAGCGCCAGCAGCACCCGCTGCACGATGCGGC
>CAXTMS010000173.1:0-7408 GCA_964245345.1 uncultured Acetobacteraceae bacterium
TGGCAGTACGACGTGATCGTCACCACCAACCTGTTCGGCGACATCCTGTCCGACCTGATCGCCGGGCTCGTGGGCGGGCTCGGCATGGCGCCGGGAGCCAACATCGGCACGGAAGCCGCGATCTTCGAGGCGGTGCACGGCTCGGCGCCGGACATCGCCGGCAAGGGGATCGCGAACCCGCTGGCCATGCTGCTGTCGACCGGGCTGATGCTGCAGCATGTCGGGCGGCTCGACCTGGCGGACCGGCTGACGGCCGGCATCGACGCGACGCTCGGCGCCGGGGTGCGGACGCGCGATCTCGGCGGCACCGCGAACACGCGCGAGCTGACCGATGCGCTGCTGCACCACCTGCGGTGACCGGCGCCGCCCCAGCTGCCGGCGAGCTGCGCGCCGAGATCATGAGACAGGTGACGGCGCGTGGGGCGGACAAGTCGATCTGCCCCAGCGAGGTGGCGCGCATCCATGGCGACGGGTGGCAAAGGCTGATGGGCCCGGTACGCGACGCGGCCTGCGACTTGGCCCGCGACGGGCTGATCGAGGTGCTGCGCAAAGGCAAGCCGGTCGACCCGGAGTCGGTGAAGGGCGTGATCCGGCTGCGGCTGGCCGGTCCGGCGTCAGCGGCGGCGTATGAAGCCGGTCAGGGCCGCGAGCAGCAGGGCGCTGCGCGGCGTCACCAGCAGGTCGTCGCCGTGACGCAGCTCGGTGGTCAGGATGCAGACCGACGAGCTGCTCAGCAGCAGGGCGCCGACCCGCTGGGTGGAGTGCGTCGCCAGCAGGAGGGCGCCGAGCAGCTCGGCGCAGCCGATGATCTGCATGTCGGACCGGCTCCAGCCCCAGGAGCGGAACAGCGCCTCTTCCGGCTTGACCGAGACCAGCTTGGCCACGCCGGCGGACGCGAAGGCGAGGCTGACCAGCGTGTGCCAGGTCGAGGGCGCGGTGCGCCGGCGGGTGATCGAGGACATGGGAACTCCGTCAAGGTCTTGAGCGCGCCGGCATCGGCCGACCGGCCGGCCGATGCCGGCGCTGCCCTGGTTGAACCGCAGGCGGCGGATGGAGTTGCCGACGCTGCGGATCCCGCCTCGCCTTTGGAGCCATGATGGACCATGCCCTGAACGTCGTGCTCGGCCTGCTTGTCCGGCTGTTCCAGCTGGTGGTGGCGGCGATCGCCGTCATCGAGGGCGCCGCGCGGCATCTGCTGTCGCAGGTCGGCATCACCGGGCCGTTGCAGGGCGCGTTGCTGATTGTCCTGGCGGTGCTCCTGGTGTTGGCGGCCCTGCGCGTGTTCGGGCGGGTGTTCGCGTTGCTGCTGCTGGTCGTGCTGGTGCTGCTGTTGCTGCACGGGCTGGTGGCAGGACCGCCGGTGAATGCTTGAACGATGTTCACGAAAAGCTGCCGAGGGGCTTGAACGCGAAAAACCGCCGCCGACCCGTTCTGGGCCGGCGGCGGTTGGGGGCAGGCTCGACGGGATGGTGACAGCTACGGGCCGGCTTTCTCCGGACCCGTCAGCACGGCGGTACTGCTGAAGTCCCCCGGCAGCTGGGTGTTCTCGCGGTGGTGCAGGCAGTCGTGCACCAGGCGGCCGCAGATGCTGTCGGGATCGGTTGGCGTGACGTCGACGCCGGCATAGTGCACGGACTCGACCCGGCCGCGATCGAAGCGGATGGCGGTGTGGCAGATCCCCGGCCGGCCCAGCTTCAGCTCGTAGATGCCGAACGCCACGTCGACGTCGGTGCCGGTCTGCACGTAGTCCCACTGCATGACCGATTGTTGCGCGCTGATGTACTGCTTTTCCGCCGGCACGCCCATGCAGGCGATGATGTCGGGCTCGGCGGCGCCGAGCAGCTGGGAGCGGGCCCGGTAGGCTTCCAGCGTGCCGCAGCCGTTGAGCAGGAGGAGGAGCGGGACGGTTGTCAGGAAGAGGTGCCTCACGCCGCCCTCGCCGCCCGCAGCTCGTTCGCCATCGCGACCAGATCCTCGCGCATCGGGCTGGACCCGTTGACCTCGAGCCAGTCGCGCGACAGCAGCCCGTAGGCCTCGTCGCAGAAGGCGTCGAGGAAGCCCCAGTCCATCCGCTTGCGCTCGGCCCAGCTGTTCAGCCACAGGCCGTCGGCGTCGTAGCCGTGCACGAACACGGCGTGGCCGCCGGCGATCTTGAAAGGCTGCGTCGGCGCCGCCCAGACCGCACCTTCCGACACCGCGTATTCCGGCAGGCTCAGCCCGATGTACAGGCCGCCCAGCATGGCGATCGCGCGGCGCACGCCGTCGTGGTTCTTCGGCTCCACCGCGCCGTAACCGGTCAGCACGTCCGGGGCCTGACGGCCGATGGCGTAGCCGGCCTGGCACCAGCGGTTCAGCACGTCGAGCTCGACCGCGCCCTGGTCGGTCGCCGGACGCGCCGGGTCGTAGCCGTTCGCCTCGTAGATGCCGACCACCTGGTCGTCGGTCAGCTCGATCTCGCCGCCGCGCGCGGCGGTCAGCACGCGGATCGCGCTGGCCACGCTGACCGCGGTGCAGTCGCCCAGCCCCGGAATGGTCTGGCCGTGGTTGCTGAGCTGGTCGCCGTTGCGCCAAAGCGGCCAGGAAGAGAACCGCGCGCCATGGTCGCAGGCGGCCGGCGGGTCGGGCAGGTGCGCCAACAGCACCGAGGCCAGGAGCGGCGTGCGCGGGTCGAAGGCAGCCGGCTTCCGGCCGAGACAGCGTGCAAGCATGGAAGTTCTCGCAGAACGGGGAAGAAGGGCGGCGATCACGCCGAGGTCTGGCAGGCACGCACCGCACGCGCCACGCCGGCCGCGTCGCGGAGCACGTCCGGCCACACGGCCGAGGCCGGTGCGGCGGCGATCTCCTCGGCAAGTGCCGTCCGCCTGGCCCCGTCGAGGCGAGGCGGCAGGCGGACGGCGTTGCACGGGTTCACGATCCGCGACGGCGGCAACGGAGCCGGATCAGAAGTCGCGCCCGCTGCGCACGCCGTCAGCCAGAGCGGAACGAGACACGGGAGCATCCGCCTGGGCTTTGCTCGCTGCATCGGCAGCCTCCTGATTCCGTTTGTTGAGGACGTCGTCGCGCTTCGCTTCCGCGGCGTTCCGGTCCAGCAGCCCGGCGATCCAGCGCAGGAGGCGGGCGAGCAGGACAAACAGGCTCACCGGCCGGCGCGGCGGATGACCGCCAGCGCCTCCGCCTCGTTCATCGACCCGACCACCTTGCGGCCGGCGGTCAGGCCGGCGGCGAGCTGCACGATCGGGATCAGCACCAAGGCGGCGGCGACCGCGTTGCCGGTGGTGGTGGCCTCGCTGCCCGGCAGCCTGCCCAGCACGCCCTGCAGCAGCGCCAGCGCGGTCTGGCTGTCGGCCAGAAGGGACACCACCAGGGACTGCACCTTCACCACGTCCAGCGACACCGTGACCGAGCCGCCGGTCAGGGTGTTGATCTCGCCCAGCACCAGCTGCGCCGCCGCCAGGGCGGCCGCCGCGGTCGCATAGTTGGGGCCGAGCAGCGCGATCACGGTGGGCGCCAGCAGGGCGGCGGAGATCGCGGACAGGATCGCCTGGCTGTCCGTCACGATGGTGGCGACGTCGAGGGTGGCGGTGGTGGTGCCGCCGCTATGAGTGGTGGTGCAGGCGCCGAGGATGCCGGCGCCGCCCAGGACGGACAGTTGAAGCATCTGGCGGCGGGACAGGATGGAGGTCGGATGCATGGAGGGCTCCGTTGAGAAAGGTTGCGGCGTGAGCGGCGGCGGCGCGTCAGGACGCGGTGTCGGCGATCAGCAGGGCTGCCGCGGTGGACGCGGCCTGCTCCAGGTCGGCCGGGCGCCGGGTGACGAGGGCATGCGCCAGGGCGTTGGACAGGCAGCGCGCGTGGATCGCGTCGGTGGTGTTGTCGGGCCACAGCTTCGGCAGGCTGGCCGCAAGCAGGGTCGCCGCGATGCCTTCGGCGGCTGGGAACGGGTGCAGCCCGGCCAGCGTCGCGCCCGCAACCAGCAGGCTGAGGCCCTGCTGCGTTCCGGGCTGCCTGGACCAGTCCAGCAGCTTCCGCCACCGGGGCGGCCTGGCCGGCGGCAGCGCCGTGACCGTGGGGGGAGCCGCCGCCGTCTGGCCGCTCACGAGCCGCTCCCCGCCAGCGCCGGTTCCGCTTCGCCGCATCCGGCGCCTACCACCGGCACGGGTTCAGGCAGGGTCGCGGCATGCGGCCGGACCAGCCAGAAGCTGTGCCAGCGGTCGGAGTACACGTGGCGCGCCGGCGTTTTTGCCCAGTAGGCGGGGTGCGTCATGCTCAGCGCGTAGTAGCTGTCGGCGCCGCAGGTGCGGTCGGGCAGCGTGCCGGCCAACGCCGCGTCCGCCACGTCGAGCGCCACCGCCCAGCCGGCCGGATCCGCGCGGTAGGCGATCTCGATCCGCGACCGGTTGGCGTCGGACCAGCAGGAGAACTGTGCCGGCGCCAGGCACACCGCGACCGGCGTCGAACCCCAGCCGTTCCTGACCCGCTGCAGGACGACGGAGGTCACGTTCTCCATCCCGGTGCGGCCGCCGCCGCTGCATTCGCCATAAGCGTTTCCCGCCAGAACCAGTCGTGGCGAGGACAGATCGAGGGACATGGGCCGGACTCCGGACATGAAAAAAGCCGCCCGGAGGGGCGGCTTCGAGAAACGGCATCGGCAGGCGGGGCCGGAGAAACGATCAGGGCGCCGACGAGGGTCGGACATCGATCCCTTGCCTGAACGGGAAGGGCGATCGCATTTGTTCCAGTGTCGTAATATAATAGAAGCGTTGGGTCCGCAGGGTCAAGAAGATTGATTCGTCGCGACGCTCATCGCCGCGAGGGGATGACGATCGGAGCCGTTACCGCACCTGGCCGCTCAACAGGAAGGTCGAGGCGCTGTCGATCATGATGCCCGCCCTGGTGAACTGTCCGGTCGTGCTGTGCGACAGCCTGCCGGTCCCGGCTTCCTCCAGCGTTTCGCCGGATCCGGCGACAAAGGTGATCGTCCCGCCGCTGCCGGCCTGGATCACGTCGACCTTGCACCCGACAACAAGGCCGGCCGGCACCGTGTAGGTGTGGGCGGTGGTGGCGGTGTCGCGGATGGCGGTGCCGCAGTCGGACGGGGAGATGGTGTGGGCGGCGGCCTGGGCGGACACCGTGCTGCCGGCGTTGCCGGTGATCGCGATCCAGTCCCTGCCTGCGACGTTGGCGGCGCTGGTTGTCAGCCGCAACCAGCCATAGACCGGCGAAGCGAGCGACGGCGCCGCGTTGGCGACGAACGCGCCAGCGACCCAGTAGCCGATGGCCGGCGCGGCCAGGGCTTTGGAGATCGGAACCGTCAGAAAGGTGTCGTACGTGGCGCTGGTCGGGTCGCTGTCCAGCTGCAGCAGCCTGAAGCCTTCGCGGTGCAGCCGGCCGATGCCCTTGTTGAACGAGGAATAATGGTCGTTGACCGCGACCGGCTGCGCCTCGTCGATGTTGTCCTCGAACAGGTCGCCGCCGTTCGGCCGGGTCGGATCCACGTTGGTGTCGTAGAGCGCGTTGCGGATGACGTTGCGCCGGAACACGACTCCGGATCCGGCATTCTGGTAGAGGCCCTGCGGGCCGCACTCGGTCGACCAGGTCCCGTTCGGCCCGCGCCCGCAGCCCTTCATGTACGGGTCGAGGTCGAACAGGTTGTCCTCGACGTAAAGGTTGAGCTTGCCGCTCATGTTGACGACCACGCCGGCGCTGGCCATGTCGACGACGCTGTTGCCACGGAACGCGATGTCCTCAAGGTGGCCTTTCCCCTGGACGAACAGCCCGTTCTTCAGGCCGTGGAAGTCGTTGCCCTCGATCAGCACGTCCTTCAGGTAGCCGCCGTCCAGGAAGACGCCGTTGGGTTCGAGGTCGGTTTCTCCCAGGGTGGGGGTCTTGGCGCCCTGCCGGGACGAGATGGTGCCCTGCCTGAAGGCAGCCCAGTTCCGGTAGCGGCTGTCGGCGCCGTTGCTTTTGGGCAGCGTGCGGCTGATGTGGTTGCCGATGATCAGGATGCTATGCGTGCCTGCGGTGGGCACCGTCGACGACGTGCTGTTGGCCATGAACTCGGGATACGGGTCGATGATCTTGCCCGTCGACGGGTCGTTCTCACCAGGCACCGCGGCATAGGAGCCGGCGCGCGCGCTGAACCCGTCGATCAGGATGGCTGAGGCGCCGGAGTTCAGGTCGTCGATGTTGGTGCGGTCGAGGACGTTGGAGATCGTGTTGTTGGAGATGAGGATCGACATCCCGGCCGACACGCCTTCCTGGAACGAGCTGCCGTTCGGCGACACCGTCTGCACGTTGATGCCCTGCTGGCGCACCGTGTCCAGGCTGTTCCCGGAAATGTTCGCCTGGCGTGCCGACAGCACGCGGATGCCCTGGCTGTCGAAGATGCGGTTGCCGGTGATGTTCAGGTCGCGCCGCACGCCCCAGCTGTCGTAGATGTCGGAATGCACCGAGATGGAGTCGTCGTCGGTGTGCTCGATCGTGTTGTCGGTCACGCTGACGTCGGCGCATTCCGACAGGTTGATCCCGTCGGACACGCCCCAACGAACGTTGTTGTTCTGCACGCTGACCTCGGTGCTGGTGCGTGCGCTGATGCTGAAGGCGTGAGAGTTCTCCGACGTGACCCGGAAGAACGACAGGCCGTCGACATTGGCCGGGATGAACGGGTTGCCGTAGCCTGCCGAGGCGTTCGGCGGCGTCGGGTTGGCAGTGGTCGGGTTCCAGCTGCCCCGCACGGTGAAGTTCTGGAACCGGATGTCGGAGGCGCGCGACGACGTGGTGCCGGCGCTGGTGAACAGGTTGTAGCCCGACGTGTCGTTCCAGGTGATAACCGTGGCGGACTGGTCGGCACCCTCGACGGTGGTCGAGGACGGGATGGCGAACCCGGCGCTGGTGCCTGCGGTGAGCGGCCAGGTGCCTTGCGGGATGAAGATGTGAGTACCGTGGTTGCCGGTCGCGAAGGTGATCGCCTTGTTCATCGCCGCCGTGTCGGACGCAGCGTCTCCACGCGCACCGTGATCCGCGATGTTGTATACGTCGGACAGCCGCGCCGACTGGGTCCGTCCGATCGTCTCGTCGGATGCGACGAGGATCGTCCCGTTGGCATCTCCGCCCCGTGTCTGCCGTGCGCCGACGATCCGGCCGTCGGAATAGGCGGCGACGCCACCGGCCAGGCCGACCGAGGAGGCCGGGAGTGCTGCCGCCGCAAGCTGGCGGGGATGGGCGTCGACCGAACCGACAGCGGTGGCCGATCCGGCGGCGAAGGCGGCCTGCAACTGCGTCGCCGTCGGGCTATCCGCCTGCGCGTCGTCCAGACGCATGACGGACGCGGCCGCGACGATCACGCCGAACATGGCGATGCCCAGATGCTTCATCATGGTGTTCCTGCAAAAGCCGCCGATGCGAGCGT
>CAXTMS010000174.1:0-2354 GCA_964245345.1 uncultured Acetobacteraceae bacterium
TCGCCGCCGCGTCCTGAGGCGGTCCCGGTCACAACAGAAGCGACGCCGCTTCCCGAAGAAGGGCACGGTGCAGCCCGGCCGGGGTCAGCCGCTCCGGCGCCGCACCGCTTCCCGGCGCCTCGGCGTCGGACCCGGCGCCGAAGCGGAGCAGCACGAACGGCGTGTCGCGGTCCCCGCCCGGCTCGACGATGCCCGGGATCGACGGCCGGTGGTCGCCGAAGAACGCCAGCACCGCCGGCCGTCTCCGCGCGTCCAGCAGGTCGATCAGACGGGCCAGCAACGCGTCGCCGGCGACCAGGTGATCGAGATAAGCGTCGAGGCCGGACCCGCCCTGGTCGAGCCGCCCTGCCTTCCAGGGCCCATGGTTCTCTATGGTCACGGCATAGATCAGGGTGGGCGCGGCGGCGTCCGCGATCAGCGCCTCGAGCCGGTCGCCCAGCGCCGCGTCGGCGACATGCGGGCCACGGTGCACGGCTCCGGGAAAGGCGTCGGCGCCGAACAGGGCGGTGAATCCGATCGCCGGCATCAGCCGGTCGCGGCCATAGAAGCCGAGGTCGTGCGGATGAACGAACAGCGCCGTCCCGACCCGACCGCGCAGGCGCATCGGCAGGGCGGCGGATCGGTCGCGGATCGCGGTCAGGAACGGATCGAAGCGGCGGAAGCCGAGATCGTCCTCTTCCCGGCCGAACAGCACCCCGTACTCGGTGCGCATGGTGTAGGCGCCGAAGCCGCAGGCGGCGAGTCGTCCCCAGCGGATCGCCCGCGCCTGCGCCCGCCCCAGGCCCGGCAAAGGCGGCGCCCGCGACGCGACCATCGGACCCAGGGTGCACGGGTCGGCGAAGGATTCGCATTGCACCACCAGCACCAGCCCGTCGGCACCGCTCCCATGGCCGATCGGTTCGCATACCGGAAGCGGATCCGGCTGCCGGCGCCAGCGCAGCCAGTAGAGCGACACCGTGGCGAGCAGCCCGTGCAGCGCCACGTCCGCTTCGAGCGCCGGCACCGTCATCAGCCGCCGCCACGGCCCGAACCGCGCCAGCCGGTCCAGCACCGGCCAGCAGCACAGGGCGAGTCCCGCCCCGGCCAGGCGCGGCAGGAGCACCCCGGTCCAGCTGCGCAGCAGCAGCCATCCGACCGCACCCAGCACGACAACAAGCGCCAGCCGGACGCCAGGCGCGATCGCCCCGAGATAGAACCCCGGATGGCGCAGCATCTCGCCCACCACCGCGGCGTCGGTGAACAGCAACGGCTCGCCGAGGATGCGCCGCTTGACATCGGAGCCCGCCACCACCGCCAGGAGCAGGACAACGGCGACAAGACCAGCGCCGGCGGGCCGACCGACCAGGCACAGCGCCACGCCGAACACGAACAGCGCCGGCCCGAGCCGGAACGGCAGCGCGAGGAGGCTGCGCGGGCGCCATCGGCCACCGCGTCGCGGTCGGACCAACGGATCCAGCAGCTCGGTGGCGACGCAGAGGGCGAGCAGGCTTCCCGCCAGGGTCAGCATGGTCCACACCGCGAGCGGGCGTTGGTCGCGACCCGCATCACTCCGGTGGATCCTGATCCATGTCGCCGCGGCAACGAGCCGGACCGCCGCCTTGTCCTGATCGCCATGCCGGCTTCTTCTCGTCCTATCAACCCGTGCCGGTTCTGTCACCGCACCGGAAGGCCGTCACCGGCCAGGCCGGCCAGCCACCGTCCGATAAGGAAGCGCACCTTGACCCGGACGCCGTTCCGCCTCGCCCCCCTGCTGCTGCAGGCGCCGCCGTTCCACCGCCAGGTTCCGGCACTCGGCCAGGTCCTGTCCGCCTGGAACCGGATCGTCCCGCATCCCGCGGGCGTCGATGCCGCGCGACATCCCGCCTGCCTGGCCCTGCACGACAACCGCGTCGGCGGCCGGTTCTGGGCAGCCGATCCCGCCGCGCTGCCCGACGGCGCCGGCCTCACCCTGGTCTGCGCGCCCGTCGATCCGGTCGCGGCGACCCGGCTGTGGCGCGCCGCCCTGCGCGAAGGCGATGCGGCGCGTGCGGCGCTGGTGCTGCCGGACCGGATCCGGTCGCCAGGCTTCCGGCGACTGGCACAGGAGGTCAGGCGATGCGGCGGCCAGGTCGTGACCGACGATGCGAGCCCGCATGCCCTGCTCGACCGGGCCGTCGGGCTGCGGATCGCCGGGATCGACGTCCTTCCGGCGCTCGGCCTGTTGCGCGGCGTGCCGACTTGGCGCCACGACCTGGACGGCACGCCCATACCCGAGGATCCGGCGCGCGCTCTGGCGCTGCTCCTGTCCGCCACCCGCTACGAGGACCCGTTCTCCGGTGCGTCACTGACCGCCGAGGCGGCGATCGCCCTGCTCG
>CAXTMS010000174.1:2454-7371 GCA_964245345.1 uncultured Acetobacteraceae bacterium
TGGAACGGGCCGCGGCGTCCGGGGTGCGGGTGCACCGGGTCGAGGACGGCTTCATCCGCTCGCTCGGCCTCGGCAGCGACCTGTTGCCGCCAGCCTCGGTGATCGTGGATGGTAGCGGCATCTACTTCGACCCGTCCGGCCCGAGCGACCTCGAAACCCTGCTGGCGACCCATCCGTTCGACGACGCGATCCGCCGGCGGGCGCGCCTGCTGATCGACCGCCTGGTGCAGTCCGGCATCTCCAAATACGCCGCCGGTGGCCAAGCGCCGGTGCTCGACGCCGCGGCCGGACGTCGGGTGGTGCTGGTGCCGGGACAGGTCGGCGGCGACCTGTCCGTCCGGCTCGGCGGCGGCCCGATCCAGGACAACCTCCGGTTGCTGCAGGAGGTGCGGGCGGCCAGGCCAGACGCCTTCATCGCCTATCGTCCGCATCCCGACGTCGATGCCGGCCATCGCCCGGGCGCGATACCGGATGCGTTGGCGCTGCGCTTCGCGGACCGGATCTGCCGCGGCGGGGCGATGGCACCGCTGATCAACGCGGTGGACGAGGTGCATACCCTGACCTCGCTCGCCGGCTTCGAAGCGCTGCTGCGCGGCCGGTGCGTGGCCACCTACGGGCAGCCCTTCTATGCCGGCTGGGGCCTGACCACCGATCGGTCTCGCTTTTCGAGACGGACTCGATCACTTTGCGTCGAGGAACTTGCGGCGGGAACGCTGCTTCTCTACCCGCGCTATGTCGACCCTCGCACCCGTCTCCCCTGCGGCCCGGACGTGTTGATCGACCGGCTCGCCGACGCGTCCTTGTGGCGGCCGACCTTGTTGATGCGCCTGCGCCGCCTGCAGGGCCGGGCCCGCCGACGCCTCAACGCGACCGGGTCCGCATCGGGCGGCGGGACGACCGAAGGAGTGGCTGATGCCTGACACCCTTGGCCTGGACCTGATCCCGGTCCGCCAGCGCCCGGCACGCCCCGCCACACGGAACGTCCTGCTGCTGCAGGGGCTGATGGGGCCGTTCTTCCGTCGCGTCGGCCAGGCGCTGCGTCGGGACGGCTACGGGGTGTTCAAGGTCAACTTCAACGGCGGCGACCGGCTGTTCTGGGGCCTGCCGGGCGGCATCGACTTTACCGGCCGCATGGCCGACTGGCCGGACGCCCTGGCCGCGATCGTGGTGCGGCACCGCATCACCGACGTTCTGCTGTTCGGCGACTGCCGGCCGCTGCACCGTGCCGCGACCGCGGTGTGCGCGCGGATGCACATCCCGGTGCACGTGTTCGAGGAAGGCTACCTGCGGCCCGACTGGGTGACGCTGGAGCTCGGCGGCGTGAACGGGCATTCCACCCTGCCACGCGACCCGGAGTACTACCGCAACGAAGCCGCCCGCCTGCCGCCGGCAGCGGAGAACCCGCCGGTGCCGTCCTCGTTCCGCACCCGCGCGCTGCAGGGCCTCGCCTACAACGCCGCCGACCTGCTGACCCGCTGGCGCTACCGGCACTGGGACAACTACCGCCCCTGGCATCCGCTGACCGAAGGCGTAGGCTGGCTGCGCAAGCTGTCGCGCCGCAAGGCCGCCGGGCGGCGCACCGGTGAAACGCTGGCCGCCTTGTCCGCGTCCGGCGCGCCTTACATGCTGTTCCCGCTTCAGCTGGACGCCGACGCGCAGGTGCGGCTGCATTCCCCCTTTAGCGGCATGGCCGAGGCAATCCGGGACGTGATCGCCTCGTTCGCCGCCAACGCGCCAACCGACCTTCTGCTGGTGATCAAGGAGCACCCGCTCGACAACGGCGTGCGCGACTGGCGCGGCGAGGTGGCGATGCAGGCCGCAGCACACGGCGTCGCGGGGCGCGTGCACTACCTCGAGACCGGCGACATCGCCCTGCTGGTGCGCCCGGCCCGTGGCCTCGTCACCATCAACAGCACCACCGGCACGCTGGCGCTCGCCTGCGGAGTGCCGGTCGTCACCCTCGGGCAGGCGGTCTACAACATGCCCGACATCACCTTCGGCGGCACGCTCGACGCGTTCTGGTCCAGCCCAGGTCGTCCGGACGAGGCCACCTTTGCCGCGTATCGCCGGGTCCTGATCGAGCGCTGCCTCGTTGCGGGCGGCTTCTTCTCCGGCCCGGCGCTCGACAAGCTGGTGGCGGGCGCGGTGGCGCGGCTGGAAGCCCATAGCCCGCTCGACTTCGCCGCCGCCTCGCGCGCCGCCCAGGCCAGCAGGCAGAAGCCGCCGGGGGAGCATGCGCCCTTTTCCGCAGCCTCCGCCTTCCGCACGCGACCCGGTCCCGCCGGCTCGCCCGCGTGAACGCCCTCGGCGGTCGCGACGGCCTGCCGCCCTTCCTGACCCTGGACCTGTCGCGGCTGCTGTCCCGGGCCGGCGCCTTGGTGCCGACCGGCATCGACCGGGTCGAGCTCGCCTATGCCGAGTACCTGCTGGCGCACGCGCCCGAGCGCACCGAGTTCGTGGCCCTGCACCCGCTCGGCCGTTTCGGCACCCTGCCGCATGCGGCCACCGCCCGCTTCGTGGACGCCCTTGCCGCGCGCTGGGACAGGGGAGCCGCAGACGACGGCACCGCCGCCCGCCTCGGCCGCCGCCTGCTGCACGGGCTGATGCTGCCGCGTGCCGATCGCGGGATGATCCAGCCCGGGCCGCGCGACGCGATCTACCTTCTGTTATCGCACCACCACCTGACCCGCCCCGCAGTGGTGGCCGACACCATTGCACGCCGCCGTGCCGCCTTCGTGCCCATGGTGCACGACCTGATCCCGCTCCAGTTCCCCGAGTACTGCCGGGAGCAGGAAGCCGCGAAGCACGCTGTCCGGATCGACACCGTGTCGCGGCTCGCCGACGCGGTGCTGGTGCCGTCCGAAGCGGTGCGGCAGTCGCTGCTGCCCCACCTCGTGCGCGCCGGACGCGCGCACGTGCCGGTCTGGCCGGTGCCGCACGGGGTGCACCTGCGCGCGCTGCCGCAACCGCTCCCCGATCCGCGTGGTTCTGCCGGGCCGCCGCCCCACCCCTACTTCGTCTGCCTCGGCACCATCGAGGGGCGCAAGAACCACCTCCTCCTGCTCACGGTCTGGCGCAGGCTGGTGGAGGAGCAGGGCGAACGGGCGCCGCACCTGGTGCTGATCGGCAAGCGCGGCTGGAAGAACGAGCAGGTGCTCGACCTGCTCGGACGCTGTCCCTTGCTGCAGGGCACCGTCACCGAGCACAACGCCCTGCCGGATCAGCAGGTGGCGCGCCTGCTGAAGGGCGCGCGGGCTTTGCTGTTCCCATCCTTCGGCGAAGGCTACGGCCTGCCTCTCACCGAAGCGCTGTCGCTGGGCGTGCCGGCGATCTGCTCCGACATCCCGGTGTTCCGCGAGGTCGGCGGCGACGGTCCGGTCTACCTGGACCCGCTCGATGGACTGGGCTGGATGCACGCGATCACGGAGTTCGTCGGCGACCCGCCGTCGCGGCGAAGGCAGTGCACGCAGACAGCCATGCAGGCCTGTCCGAGCTGGAACGACAGCGTTCGCGCTGCCTTGTCGAGGGTGGCCTGGCACCCGTATCCTTCATCGCGGCACCGCCAGCTGCCCTAGCATCCGCCCGCGCGCTGCCGGTGGCCATGGGTTCCGGACCAACCCCGCCGTCGTTTCCCGAGCATCCGGATCCCGCATCCGCACGAGGCAGGACATGGCACGCAAACTGCACAACGAGCTGTTCGAGGTCGTCTACCCGTGCCCGACGAGCGACATCTCGTTCACGTTCATGAACCGCGACGACCTCGACTTCATCGCCGGACAGGTTTGGGACCATGGTCTCGCGGCCTACGAGGCGCCGACCCCCGGCCTCGTCGTCAGCCTGTGCCAGGGCGGAACGGGTGCCGTGCTCGACATCGGCGCCAACACCGGGATCTTTTCCCTGCTCGCCGCCGCCGCCAACCCGCTGGCCGAGGTGTTCGCCTTTGAGCCGCTCGACCACGTCAGGCGGATCCTGGAGGCCAACCTGTCGCTGAACCCGTCGGTCTCGCCGCACGTCCACGTCCAGGCCTGCGCCCTGTCGAACTGCATCGGCAGCGCGCGGTTCTTCGAAACGGTGAACGACCAGGGCTTCCTTACCACGAGCTCGTCGCTGGAAGTGTCGCACGCCCGGAGCATCGACGGAGGCAGGTTCCTCGATGGCGAGGTCGAAACCATCACCCTGGACGCGTGGGCGGAGCGGCACCTGGGCGAGCTCGCAATCAGGCTGATGAAGATCGACGTCGAGACGCACGAGTACGCGGTGATCGAGGGTGCCGCCGCCGTGATCGGCCGCCACCGGCCGATGATCATCCTGGAGGTGCTGCCGGGCGCCGAGGTGGGGTCGATCCAGCGGATGATCGAGGCCGAACGCTACCTCGTGTTCTCGATCACCCCCACCGCGCTGCGTCAAACCTTTCGGCTGCACTACAGCTCGGACGCCACCAACCACCTCCTGTGCCCGGCCGAGCAGACCGAGCGCGTGTTCCGTCTGCTCCGTCAGCACAGGCTGTGCCTTGAGCTGGATTAAACGGTTGTCCATGGCGCGGCAGCTCGACCGGCGCGACGAAACGAACAACATCGGCCGGCTGGTCGTCCAGGCCAGCGAAGCGCAGCAGCGCCAGGACTGGGCTGCGGCGCGCGAACTGTGGCAGGAGGTGACCCGCCGCCAGCCCGGCCTGCTCAACGCCTGGCTGCAGCTGGGCAACATGCTCAACGAGCTCGGACAGCATGACGCGGCGATCGCGGCGTTCCGTACCGCCACCACGGTCGATCCGGACGCGGTCGAGCCCGATGCCGGGATCGCCGGCGTGCTTGAGCGCATGGGCCGATGGGAACAGGCCCTGGAAGTCTGGCAGAAGACGGCGCTGGCGGCGTCCTGTCGTCAGGCGCCCGAGAAGCTGGCGCATGCCCTGCTGCACGC
>CAXTMS010000175.1:0-7288 GCA_964245345.1 uncultured Acetobacteraceae bacterium
CAAGTACTGGAGCATGACCGGATGGCGGGTCGGCTGGGCGGTGCTGCCCGAGGACTTGGTGGCGCCGGTGCTCAGGCTGAAGCAGAACCTGTTCATCAGCGCCCCGCACATCTCGCAGGTGGCGGCCGAAGCGGCGTTCGAGGCGACGGAGGAGATCGCCGCCACCCTTGCCGGCTATCGCCGCTCGCGCGCGCACCTGCTGGACACCCTGCCTCGGGCCGGCCTGCCCCGGCTGCTGCCGGCGCAGGGAGCGTTCTACATCTATGCCGAGCTGCCCGAGGGACTGGACGACAGCGACGCGTTCTGCACCCGGCTGCTGCAGGAAGCGGCCATCGCCGCCACGCCCGGCCTCGACTTCGACCGCAGGCGCGGCCACCGCTTCGTCCGCTTCAGCTATTGCGGCCCGGAAGCGGACATGATCGAGGCGGCGCACCGCCTCGCCGCCTTGCACGGTGGCTGACGAAACCCGGCCGCGGCCTTGGGTCGTGGTGGTCGGCGCCGGGCCGGCCGGTCTCGCGGCGGCCGAGATGCTGGGTGCGCACGCCGCGGTCACGCTGTTCGAGCGCATGCCGAGCCCGGGACGCAAGTTCCTGGTCGCCGGCCGCGGCGGCCTCAACCTGACCCATTCCGAGCCCGCCTCCCGGTTCCTGTCCCGCTACGGCGCCGCCGAGTCCTGGCTGAGCCCGGCGGTGGACGGGTTCGGGCCCGACGCGTTGCGCGCGTGGTGCGAGGAGCTCGGGCAGCCCTGCTTCACCGGGAGCAGCGGACGGGTGTTCCCCCGGGCGATGAAGGCGTCGCCGCTGCTGCGCGCCTGGCTGGCACGGCTGGACGGGCTCGGCGTCGCGCTGCGCACGCGTTGCCGCCTGCTGGCGCTGGAGCCGGACGGGGCGCTGCTGCTCGACACCCCGGACGGCGTCGAACGACTGCAGCCGGACGCCGTCCTGCTGGCGCTGGGCGGAGCGAGCTGGGCCAGGCTCGGCTCCGATGGCGGCTGGGCGCCGCTGCTGGCGGGAGCCGGGATCGCGGTGTCGCCGTTCCGGCCGAGCAATTGCGGGTTCCGTGCCACCTGGTCGGACGGCTTCCGCACCCGCTTCGCCGGCGTGCCGCTGAAGTCGGTGGCGCTTCGGTTCGGCGGCGCGGTGTCGCGCGGCGACCTGGTGGTCACGGCGGACGGGCTCGAAGGCGGCGCGGTCTATCCGTTGTCGGCGGCGCTGCGCGACGCGATCGAGGGCGAGGGCAGCGCGGTGCTGGCGCTCGACCTCCGGCCGGACCTCGACCGGGACGCGCTGGCGGCCCGGCTGCGGCGGGTGCGCGGACGCGAAAGCCTGTCCAACACCCTGCGCAAGGCGCTGTCGCTGAGCCCGGTCGCGAACGGGCTGCTGCGCGAAGGGGGCGGACCGTTGTCGCGCGATCCGGCCGGCCTGGCAGCCCTGGTCAAGGCGGTGCCGGTGACCCTGACCGCGCCGGCGCCGCTCGACCGGGCGATCTCCACCGCGGGCGGCGTGCGCCGCGACGCGGTGGACGAGCGCTTCATGCTGCGCGCGCGCGCCGGCACCTTTGTCGCCGGCGAGATGCTGGACTGGGAAGCGCCGACCGGCGGCTACCTGTTGCAGGGGGCGTTCGCCACCGGGCGCGCGGCGGCGCGCGGAATGCTGGACTGGCTGCGGGTCCCGGTCGGCGTGGCGACGTCGCATTATTGAGACGTCGAAGTTCCATCAAATAACGTTGTATTTGTCGGACATATCGGCTTACCTGCCGCCGCGCGCGCAGACGCGCCGGACCGGACCGCGGGGTTGGCGTCCGCACGGGGGCAGGAGCAAGCATGAGTCTCTTCAACAGACGGTCGTTGATGGCCATGACGGCCGCGAGCCTGGTCGCCAGCCGGGTCAAGGCGTCGGCGCAGGAAGCCCAGGGCGTCGCGCTGTCGACGGATTCGAGCAGCACCGTGTCCGGCCGCTGGACCGCGGCGCGGGCCAAGGCCTGGTACAAGCAGCAGCCCTGGCGGGTCGGGCCGGTCTACGTGACCTCCACCGCCGTCAACCAGCTCGAGATGTGGCAGGCCGCCACCTTCGACCCGACCACCATCGACCGCGAGCTGGGCTACGCGGCGGGGATCGGCATGAACACCGTTCGCGTGTTCCTGCACGACGCGCTGTACGCCCAGGACCCGAACGGCTTCCTCGGGCGCATCCACCAGTTCCTCGACATCGCCGCCACCCACGGCATCAGCACCTTCTTCGTGCTGTTCGACAGCTGCTGGCGCGGCCTTTACGCGCTGGGCACCCAGCCGGCGCCGCTGCCCGGCATCCACAACTCGCAATGGGTGCAGTCGCCGGGCGCCGTGGCGCTCGCCGACCCGAGCCAGTACCCGCGCCTGCAGGCCTACGTGCAGGGCGTGGTGGGCGCGTTCGGCAACGATCCGCGCGTGATCTTCTGGGACCTGTGGAACGAGGCGGACAACACCGGCAGCAACGACCCGGCCAACAAGCAGGCGCTGGTGGCGAACCTCCTGCCGCAGGTGTACGCCTGGGCCCGGGCGGTGGAGCCGACGCAGCCGCTGACCTCCTGCCTGTGGACCGGCGACTGGTCGACGCCCAGCAACTTCAACGCCGTGCAGTCGGTCATCATGGCCAACAACGACATCAACACCTTCCACAACTACGGCACGGTGGAGGTGTTCTCGACCGCCATCATGCAGATGAAGCAGTACGACCGTCCGGTGCTGTGCACCGAGTACATGGCGCGCAACGTCGGCTGCCTGATCGACACCGTGCTGCCGCTGGCCAAGAAGCAGAACGTGGCGGCCATCAACTGGGGCTTCGTGGTCGGCAAGACCCAGACCAACCTGCCCTGGGACTCCGCACAGCACCCTTATGTCGACGCGTCCGCCTATGGCGGCACCGCCTGGCAGGCGGTGGTGCTGCCGAGCGGGGCGACGCCGACGCTGCCCTATGCGGTCGAGCTGCCGCCGATCTGGCAGCACGAGATCCTGCAGGCGGACGGCACGCCGTATCGCGCCTACGAGACCCAGCTGATCTACGACCTCGCCACCGGCGAAACCGGCCAGGGCTGAACGCGGCGAGCACGGGAGGGGGAGCCGGTCCGGCTCCCCCTCCCTGCTGCCGGTTGCAGGCGCAGCGCCGGTTCCGTATCGGTGCGGCATGACCGTTGCGATCGAGATCGGCAGCCGGGCCGAGTCCCCCGCCCAGCCGGCGCTGCTCGACCTGGAGGAGCTGCTGTCGACCCGCCTGCTGGTGCAGGGCAACTCCGGGTCCGGCAAGTCGCACCTGCTTCGTCGCCTGCTGGAGCAGAGCGCGCCCTGGGTGCAGCAGGCGGTGATCGACCCCGAGGGCGACTTCGTCGGCCTGGCCGAGCGGTTCGGGCACCTGGTGGTGGATGCGGCCGAGCACAACGAGGCGGCGCTGGTCGCGGCCGGGGAACGGATGCGCGCGCACCGCATCCCGGTGGTGCTGAACCTCGACGGGCTCGACGCGGACGGTCAGATGCGACGCGCCGCCGCCTTCCTGGGCGGCATGTTCGAGGCGCCGCGCCAGCACTGGTTTCCCGTGCTGGTGGTGGTGGACGAGGCGCAGCTGTTCGCGCCCGCGGCTGCCGGCGAGGCGTCGGACGAAGCCAGGCGCGCGTCGCTGGGGGCGATGACCAACCTGATGTGCCGCGGCCGCAAGCGCGGCCTGGCGGGCGTGGTCGCCACCCAGCGCCTGGCCAAGCTGGCCAAGAACGTGGCGGCGGAAGCGACCAACTTCCTGATGGGCCGCACCTTTCTCGACATCGACATGGCGCGCGCCGCCGACCTGCTCGGCATGGAGCGCAGGCAGGCGGACGCCTTCCGCGACCTGGAGCGCGGCCAGTTCATGGCACTCGGGCCGGCGCTGTCGCGTCGGCCGCTGCGGCTCCGCATCGGCGCGGTGGAAACGCAAAGCCGGTCCGCGGGGCCGGCGCTGCTGCCGCTGGCGCCGGGGGCTGCGCCGCAGGAGATGCGCGAGCTGGTGCTGCTGCCGCTGCCCGACCCCGTGCGCCCGCGCCGGCAGCCGGTCCCACCGCCGCCGGACCTGCTGGCGCAGCTCGGCGCGCACGGCGAGGCGCGCCGTGCCGGTGCGGCGGCGGAGGCCGTGTCGCCTAGCCAGGACGCGGAGCGTTCGGCGGATCACGGGCGCCGGGTCCGTGCGCTGCTGCGCGCGGTGCTGGCCGATCCGGACAGCGGCTTCAGGCCGGTGCCGGTGCTGTACCAGGACTTCCTGGTGCGGGCCCGGATCGACGGGATGGGGCGCGACGCGCTGGACCTTTCGGGGTTCCGCCGCGCGCTGGCGACGGCACGGGCCGGGGTGGACGAGGCGCTGGCGGATGGCCCGGCCTGGCAGGAGGCCGAGGCGCTGGCGTCCGCGCTGCCGGAGGACGTGCAGGGCGTGTTCCTGCTGGTGGCCTGGGCGGCACAGGCGCGGCTGCCCTGTCCGTCGGACGCCGCGGTCGCGCGCGCCTATGGCACCCATTCGCCCGGTCGCGCGCGGCGGCAGCTGCTTTATCTCGAGGAGCGGAACCTGCTGGTGCTGCGCGAGGACGGCGCCGGGCGGCGCATTGCCGCGGTGATCGGCCCGGGCTGGGAAACCCTGCCAGGCGACGCGGCGGCGGCGGCCTGAGGGCATGCAGGTTTGAGGGCATACCGGCCCGAGGCGGGGCCGACCCCGGCTTTGCGGTGTCCGCGTCCCATGCTCTTGTCCAGGCACCGTGCTCTTGTTCGGGTGTCGTGCCGCCCTTGCGGCGGGACGGCCAGCCCGGACCAAAACGCCTGCGAGGGAAGATCCATGATCCGTTCCGCCCGAGTTCTCGCCGCCGCCTGCGCGCTGCTGGCCACCGACGCCGTCGCCCGGGCCGCGACCAAGGCGGGCGTGACCATGCCGGACACCATGCAGGTCGACGGGAGCACGGTGCAGCTCAACGGGATGGGTCTGCGCAGCTTCACCATGCTGCGGATACGCGGCTATGTCGGCGGGCTGTACCTTGCCAGGAAGACCCACGACGCGGAGGAAGCCCTGTCGGAACCGGGGCCTAAGGCGCTGGTGATCGACTACATACGCGGCGCGTCGCTGTCGCAGGTGCACGACCTGTACATGGATTCCAGCCGCAAGTACTGCGCCCACCACAGCTGCAGCGACTCGCAGAAGGCGTCGTTCGAGACCCTGCTGGGCAGCATACGGCCGGTGAAGCCCGGGGACAGCAGCAGCTTCCTGATGGGGTCCAGGGGGGTGGAGGTGTTGTTCGACGGCCAGCCGGTCGCGCACCTGACCGACCCGGCGTTCGGCCGCGTCATCCTCGATTCCGACCTGGGCGAGATGCCGCCGTCGGAGGAGCTGAAGAACGGGCTGCTCGGCCGCGACAACGGCTGAGGACGCCCTTCCCGCCGCCCCGGTGGGGGCGGCGGGGGGATCAACGGTTCAGCGCTTCCACCAGCCCGTGCGCCGCGCCGGTGCCGGGGCGTCGCCGATCACGACCGGCTGCACGATGCTCGGGTCGCGCGCAGGCGTCGGCGCGCCGGGCTCGGCCGCCTCCGGTGCTGCCGTCTCGGGTTCGGGCGTTTCGGGTTCCGGTGTCTCGGGTTCTGGCGCGGCGGCAGCCGGCTGGGCGGGTGTTTCCTCGGCCTGCCCGGTTGCCGGCTCGGCCGGCGCTGCGTCGGCCTCGGCGACGGCCTCGACGGCAGCCTCTGCCACCGGCGGCTTCTTGGCCCGGCTCGCGCGCGGCTTGCGCGGCTTCGGCACACGCGCCGCCTTGGCCTGCGGCTCCTCCGCGGCGTCAACCGGATCGGGCACCGAATCGACCGGCGTTTGCGACAAGGAGGCGGCAGGCAGCTTGGCCTCCGGCTCCCCGGACGCGCCGACCGAGGCGATCAGCGGCTCGGCCAGCGACGGCGTCGACGGCTCCGCCGCGTCCGGCAGCGGCAGCAGCTCCGGCTCGCCAGGCCCGGCGTCGGGCGGGAGCGCAACCGCAGCCAGTTCCGCAGCCGGCACGGGAGCGGGAGCCAGCGAGGCGGCGGACGCGGACGGATCGGTCGCCAGGCCCTGGGTTTCCTCCGCTTCGCGCTCGATCATCTCGAAGATGTCGAAGCTGCCGGCGAACGGGTCGGCCGGGGTGGGGCCGACATAGGCGCGCGGCGCGCGCGGCAACGGAGCATCCGTGTCCGGGGCGGTGTCCAGGTCCGGGTCGGCCAGGCCCGTCGCCAGGTCCGGACGCGGCCTCCGGCCGCCACGGCGGCGGCGTCCGCGCGGGCCGGTTTCAACCGCGGGCGGCGCGGCCTCGACATCCGCATCTCCATCCGCATCCGGCGGCAACGGCTGCTCCTGCGCGGCGACCGGCTCGTCGGGCTCCCCGTCCTCCTGCTCCGGACCGGACGCGTCACCGGCCTCGACCCTGCTTCCCAGGGCGGTGCCGTCCTCGCGCCGGCCGCCGCGGCGGCGGCGGCGGCGCTTGCGGCGCCGACCGGCCTCGTCGCCTTCGGCCTCCCCTGCGGTGCCGGCAGCCACCGGCGGCTCGAGGATGTCAGGCTGGTCGTCTTCCTCGTCCGACGCGACGGCGTCGGCCGGCGGCTGCGCCTGGATCGGGATTCGGGTCACCGCGGCGGCCGGCTCGACCGGCTCGGGCGCCGCCACGTAGGGCCGCACCCGGTCGATCCGCAGCGCCGGCGGGATCAGGCTGTCGTCGGCCGCCAGGTGCACGGCGATGCGGTGGCGCGCCTCGATCTCTCCCAGCCAGCTGCGCTTGTTGTTGAGCACGTAGAGCGCCACCGAGCCGGCGGCGTGCACCAGGATCTCGGCCGCCTTGCGACGCCCGGCCTCCTCCTCGATCGCCCTGAGCACGTGCAGCGCCGAGCTTTCGGTGCCGCGCATGTAACCGGAGCCGGCGCAATGCGAACAAGGCACGAAGCTGCTTTCGGCGAGCGACGGCCGCAAGCGCTGGCGCGACATTTCCAGCAGGCCGAAATGGCTGATGGCGCCGACCTGGATGCGGGCGCGGTCGTTGCGCAGCGCGTCCTTGAGGCGCCGCTCGACGGACGCGTTGTTGCGCCGCACCTCCATGTCGATGAAGTCGATCACGATCAAACCCGCCAGGTCGCGCAGGCGCAGCTGGCGGGCGACCTCGTCGGCGGCCTCCATGTTGGTGCGGAACGCGGTTTCCTCGATGCCGCGCTCGCGGGTGGAGCGGCCGGAGTTGACGTCGATCGCCACCAGCGCCTCGGTCTGGTTGATCACCAGGTAGCCGCCGGAGCGCAGCTGCACGG
>CAXTMS010000176.1:0-7204 GCA_964245345.1 uncultured Acetobacteraceae bacterium
TGCGCTCCTGCAGCGCGCCCATGTCGGTGGCCAGCGTCGGCTGGTAGCCCACCGCGGACGGGATGCGGCCCAGCAGCGCCGACACCTCGGAGCCTGCTTGCGTGAAGCGGAAGATGTTGTCGACGAAGAACAGCACGTCCTGGCCTTCCTCGTCGCGGAAGTACTCGGCGAGGCTCAGGCCGCTCAGCGCCACGCGGGCGCGGGCGCCCGGCGGCTCGTTCATCTGGCCGTAGACCAGCGCCACCTTGGACCCCTCGGTGGTGTCCTCGCCGAGCTTGATCACGCCGGCGTCGATCATCTCGTGGTAAAGGTCGTTGCCCTCGCGGGTGCGCTCGCCGACGCCGGCGAACACCGACACGCCGCCATGCGCCTTGGCGATGTTGTTGATCAGCTCCTGGATCAGCACCGTCTTGCCGACGCCGGCGCCGCCGAACAGGCCGATCTTGCCGCCCTTCAGGTAGGGGCACAGCAGGTCCACCACCTTGATGCCGGTGACCAGGATCTCCGACGACGCCGCCTGCTCCTCGAAGGACGGCGCGTCGCGGTGGATGCCGTAGTACTTGGCCGCGACCACCGGGCCGCGCTCGTCGATCGGCTCGCCGATCACGTTCAGGATGCGGCCCAGCGTGCCGGGACCCACGGGAACCTGGATCGCCGCCCCGGTGTCGCGCACCTCCGTGCCGCGCACCAGCCCGTCGGTGGAGTCCATGGCAATGCAGCGCACCTCGCGCTCGCCGACCTCCTGCGCCACCTCCAGCACCAGCTTCAGGTCGCCGACCTGGCAGGTGAGCGCGTTCTGGATGTACGGCAGCTCGCCCTCGAACTGCACGTCCACCACAGGGCCCTTCACCTGGGTGACCCGGCCGACGATGTTGCGGCCCGACTGGTTCTGGGTGCCGCCGGCGGGCGCCTCGAGGGTGGTGGACATGGGTTCTCGGCTCCTGCGGGCGGGATCAGACGGCTTCGGCGCCGGCGATGATCTCGATGAGTTCGGTGGTGATGTTGGCCTGGCGGGTGCGGTTGTAGTTCTGCGTCAGCCGGTCGATCGCCTTGCCGGCGTTGCGGGTGGCGCTGTCCATCGCCGTCATGCGCGCGCCCTGCTCGCCGGCGGCACTTTCCAGCATCGCCCGGTACAGCTGGATGCCGAGGTTGCGCGGCAGCAGACGGGCCAGGATGGTCTCCTCGTCCGGCTCGAACTCGTAGGACGCGTCGTTCGGCGTGCCGACCTCGTTGTCGTTGGACGGCAGCGCCAGCGGCACCAGCTGAACCTCGGTGGGCGTCTGCGACATCACGTTGTTGAACCGGTTGAACACCAGGGTGGCGACGTCGAACTCGCCCCGCTCCAGCATCGCCGTCACCCGCTCGCCCAGCTCGGCGGCGGCGGAGAACGCCACGTCCTTGCCGGCGGAGCCGGGGATGCGGTCGATGATGCGGTCGCGATACTCGCGCTGGAGGTAGTCGCCGCCCTTGCGGCCCACGGGAAGCAGCTTGACGGTCTTGCCCTCGCCTTCCAGGCGCTGCACCAGCCGGCGCGTCGCCCGGCCGATATTGGCGTTAAAGCCGCCGGCCAAGCCGCGGTCGCTGGTCACCGAGATCACGAGGTGCACCTGGTCCCGGCCGGTGCCGACCAGCAGCTTCGGAGCCCCCTCGCGGCCGGCGGTGTTGCGGGCGAGCTCGGCCAGCATGCGCTGCATCGCTTCCGCGTATGGCCGTGCCGCTTCCGCCCGGCTCTGCGCCCGGCGCAGCTTCGCCGCCGCCACCATCTTCATGGCGCTGGTGATCTTGCGTGTCGACTTGACGCTGGTGATCCGCGCCCGCAACTCCTTCAGCGACGGCATCGGCGGATCAGGCCTCGGTGAAGCGTCGGGTGAAGTCGGTCAGGAACGCGCTCAGCTTGTCCTCGACGTCCTTCTTGATCTCGCGCTGGTCGCGGATGGAGTCCAGGATGCCCTCGCCGCTCCCGCGCAGCTCGCCCAGCATCTGGCGCTCGTAGCCGACCACCTTGTCCACCGGCACCTTGTCGAGGAACCCGCGCGTGCCGGCGAACAGCACCGCCACGGTTTCCTGCACCGGATAAGGGGTGTTCTGCGGCTGCTTCAGCAGCTCGGTCAGGCGGGCGCCGCGGCCCAGCTGGGCCTGGGTGGCGGCGTCGAGGTCGGAGGCGAACTGCGAGAACGCCGCCATCTCGCGATACTGCGCCAGCTCCAGCTTGATCTTGCCGGCGACCTGCTTCATCGCCTTGATCTGCGCCGCCGAGCCGACGCGCGACACCGAGCCGCCCACGTTCACCGCCGGGCGGATGCCGCGGAAGAACAGCTCGGTTTCCAGGAAGATCTGCCCGTCGGTGATGGAGATCACGTTGGTCGGGATATAGGCCGACACGTCGCCGGCCTGGGTCTCGATCACCGGAAGCGCCGTCAGCGAGCCGCCGCCATGCGCGTCCGACATCTTCGCCGCCCGCTCCAGCAGGCGGGAATGCAGATAGAACACGTCGCCCGGATACGCCTCGCGCGCCGGCGGACGGCGCAGCAGCAGCGACATCTGCCGGTACGCCACCGCCTGCTTGCTCAGGTCGTCGTACGCGATCAGCGCGTGCATGCCGTTGTCGCGGAAGAACTCGCCCATCGCGGCGCCGGTATAGGGTGCCAGGTACTGCATCGGCGCCGGCTCGGACGCGGTGGCGGCGACCACGACCGAGTACTCCATCGCCCCGTTCTCCTCCAGCGTGCGCACGATCTGCGCCACCGTGGAGCGCTTCTGCCCGATCGCCACGTAGATGCAGTACAGCGAGGTCTTGTCGTCGCCGAGCGCGTTCACCGGCTTCTGGGCGATGAAGCTGTCGAGCAGGATCGCGGTCTTGCCGGTCTGGCGGTCGCCGATCACCAGCTCGCGCTGGCCGCGGCCGATCGGCACCAGGGCGTCGATCGACTTGATGCCGGTCTGCATCGGCTCGGACACGGACTGGCGCGGCATGATGCCGGGCGCCTTGACCTCGGCGCGGCGGCGCTCGACGTCCTGCAGCGGGCCCTTGCCGTCGATCGGGTTGCCGAGCCCGTCCACCACGCGCCCGAGCAGGCCGCGGCCCACCGGCACGTCGACCACGGTGCCGGTGCGGCTGACGGTGTCGCCCTCGCGGATCGCGCGGTCGTCGCCGAAGATGACGATGCCGACGTTGTCGGCTTCCAGGTTCAGCGCCATGCCGCGGACGCCGGCGCCCGGGAACTCGACCATCTCGCCGGACATGACGTTCTGCAGCCCGAACACGCGCGCGATGCCGTCGCCGACCGACAGCACGGTGCCGGTTTCGGCGATGTCGCTCTCGCTGTCGAAGTTGGCGATCTGCCGCTTCAGGATGTCCGAAATCTCGGCGGGACGGATCTCCATCACGCGGCTCCCTTCATGGCATAGTGCAGGCGGGCCAGGCGCGACCGCAGGCTGGCGTCGTACAGCCGGGCGCCGACGCGCACCACCAGCCCGCCGAGCAGGCTGCGGTCGACCCGCTCCTGGATGTTGACGCGGCCGTACCCGGCCTCGGTCAGCCGGGCCAGCAGCTGGGTGCGCTGCAGGTCGGTGAGCGGATGCGCGCTCGCCACCTCGGCGACCACGATGCCGCGACGCGACGCGACAAGGGCAGCGAAGCTGGCCAGGATGGTGCGCAGCTCCGGCAGGCGGCGGTTGTTCGCGATTACGCCGACGAAATGTTGCAACAACGAGCCGAAGCCCTGTTGTTCCATGACCGACAGCATCGCGTCGCGTCCCTGCGCCACGTCCAGCACCGGGTTGCGGAGCAGGGCGCGCAAAGGAGGGCTCCCGTCGATCAGCCGGCCGAGCGCGTCGGCCTGCTCCACCGCCTCGTCCAGCGCGCGGCGCTCGTCGGCCAGCTCGTAAAGGGCGGTCGCGTAACGACCGGCCGAGCCGCCGGACGGACCGGATGAGTTGACGGTCGGAGCTGTCGTGCCGGCCGGGGTCACTCTTGCGCGTTCCTTCGATTTTTGCGGATTTTGGCCCGCTTGGCCGTCGCCGGGCGTCTACCATGAGGCCCATGACCACGCAACACGAACACGGCGCAGCGCCCGACCTGCGGGCACCGCTGATCCTTACCCTGGAGCTGGCGCAGCCGGCGCAGAACCTGTTCCAGTCGCTGCGCGACCGGCACTTCCCGCCGGAGCGCAACCTGGTGCCCGCCCACGTGTCGATGTTCCACGCCCTGCCGGGTGCGGAAACGCCCGCGATCCTGCGCCGGCTGCGCGCGGTTGACGCGACCCGGCCGCCGGTGCGGGTGGAGGCACCCTTCCCGCTCGGCCGCGGGGTCGGCTTCCGGCTCCATGCTCCCGCCCTGGGAGGGCTGCGTGCCGGGCTCGCCCGCGACTGGGCGCCCTGGCTTTCGGCGCAGGACGGGCACGGCTACCGGCCGCACGTGACGGTACAGAACAAGGTGTCGCCGGAGGAGGCGCGCCTGACGCTGCAGCGGCTCGCCGCCGGCTTCGTGCCGTTCGACACCGAAGGAACGGCGCTGCGGCTGTGGCGCTACCTCGGCGGCCCCTGGGAAGCGCTGGAGCGCATCGAGCTGGCCGCCCCTTCCCCGGATTGACTGCCCCCGCGGTTCAGGCCGCGAACGACGCGCTGAGCCGGTCGATCGTCATGGCGTCGAACTGCGCCAGGACCGCCTCGCGGTCCGGCAGGGTCGGCCCTTCCTGTCCGAGCTTGGCGGCGGCGAACGACAGCGCCATGCGCGCCACCCGCTCCGGCTCGGACTTCTCCACCAGGGCTGCGACCAGCCCCGCCACCAGCGCGTCGCCGGCGCCCACCGTGACCGGGACCTGCAGGATCGGCGGCCGGCCGCGCAGGGCGTGGCGCTCGCTGACGAACAGCGCCCCCTCGGCGCCGCGCGAGATCACCACCAGCCCGATACCGCGGTTGCACAGCGCATGCGCCGCTTCCGCCATCTGCCTGATGTCGGAGAAGCTCTGCCCGGAGCTTTCCTCCAGCTCATCCTGGTTCGGCTTGATCGCCCAGGGCAGGGCGTCGGCGCTGCCGCCCAGCACCGCGCGCAGCGGCTTGCCGCTGGTGTCCAGGATCACCCGCGCGCCCTGCCGGTTGAGCGACGCGATGATCTCGCCATAGGCGGTGTCCGGCATGCCGGGCGGCAGGCTGCCCGACAACACCACGATCGTGTCGGACCCGGCCTCGGTCGCCAGCACCGTGTACAGCTGCGCCAGGTGCACCGGCAGCGGCATCAGTCCCGGCAGGTTGATGTCGGTGGTGTCGCCGGCCGCCTCGTCCAGCAGCTTGATGTTGTTGCGGGTGTGGCCGGGGATGCGCACGAAGCGGTCGGTGATGCCCTTGGACGCCAGGAAGTCCTCGAACGTCGCCGCGTTGCTGCCGCCCAGGAAGCCGGTGGCGACGATCGGAGGCTCGTGCGACTGCCGCCAGTCGGACAGGCAGCCGGCGACGTTGATGCCCTTGCCGCCCGCCTGGCGCACCGAGGAGCGCGCCCGGTGCACCGTGCCCGGCACCAGCTCGCCCAGCCGGATGGTGTGGTCGATCGCCGGGTTCAGCGTGACGGTGAGGATGGCGGGCGCATGGGCGGGGGCGGCGTTCATCAGGGAGCGTCCTTCCGGGATCGTGCCATGAGGCCCTAGCCTCGCAGCCCTGGACGCGGATCGGAAGGGGGCAGCGGCGCCGAACCCGTTCCATTTCCGTTCGAGCGGGCCTCGGCGCGGAGCCGGCGCCGCTCGTCGCCCGGCGCGGCACGATCGAGCAGCACAATTGTTGCGCCGCCGGCCTCGGCCACCACCCGGTAGAGATGGGTCCAGCATTCGCCGTCCCGACCCCGATGCAGCACCAGGTGCCAGCCGCAGCGGCGTGGCCGGCACAGGTGCTGCGTCCAGCCGAGGCAGACGAACTCGGTGTCGTCCCGCGCGTCGACGCCGAGCGGCGCATGCAGGCGCGCCTCGACCGGGCGGAACGGCGGAACGGGGACGGCAAACCCATCGAACACGGTCGGCTCCACGCGGATGGAGCGATCCGACCCTTCAGCGCAAGGAAACGCGGCGTGATCCCGTGGTTTGCCGGAACGGCCGCATCTCCCTGTCGCGGGACGCCACCTTGCCCGGGAAGGCAGGTTGGCGTTGGGGGTCAGCCCAACTCCTGATGCGGAACGAACGCTAGCCGGCGTCGCCCGCCGGTGCAAGGGACCGGGTGCGGACAGGCGCCACGCGCCGGCCATGCCGCCATCGACGAACAGCACGTCGATCCGGCCGTGCCGGTCCCTCACCCTGTCCACCAGGGCCTTGGTCAGAGCGAGACTTGCGGCGTCGGAGGCCACCACCTCGATGCCGGGCAGCGCGGCGCGCGCCGTGTCCAGCGTTTGCGGTTGGAACCGGTCACGACCAGCCTGGACATGATGCCTCCTTGGTCCGGCTCCGGGAGCCCGCTATCCGCCGCATCCTGTAACGAGTGGTAGGGAAGCGGGAGGCTGTCACCTGCAGGTCAAGCCGCCATCCCGCCTCACCCGTCCCGGTGCTGGATCAGCACAGGCAGGTCGGCGACGCGGAGCAGGGTTTCCGTCGCCTCGTCGAACAGGCGCCGCCGCAGCCTGCCGCCGCTGCTTCCCATCACCAGCAGGTCGGCATCCGCCTCGTGCGCCATCGCCAGCAGCTGCGCGCCCAGCGCCTCGCCCGACGGTGCCGCGGTCGCCCGCTGCGTGGGAAGCCCGTCGAACAGGTCGGGCAGGTCCTGCTCCGGCGACCCGACCCGCAGCAGCACCACCCGTTCCGCCTGCGACAACAGCGGCAGCGCGGTGCGCACCGCTCCCTCCGCATCCCCGTCGGGCTGCCACGCCACCGCGACCACCCGCCCGAAGCGGCCAACATGCCCGGACGGCACCAGCAGCACTGGACGGCGCGCCCGGACCAGCGCCGCGTGGAGGCGTGCGCGTGTGGTGGCGTCGCCCGACGTCCGCTCCAGCAGCAGCAGGTGCGCGCCCCGGCCGTGCTCGAGCACCGCCATCGCGCCGTCGCCGCGGATCTCGACCCAGCGCGCCGGATGCCCGGCCTGCCGTTCCCCCGCCACCCACCGGTCGAGCGCGGCGCGCATGGTTCCGGCCCATCCGGTGCGCCAGGCGGCCATCTCCTGCCGGCGCTCCTGCGTCAGCACCTCCTCGGTCGGCTGGAACCCGGCCAGCGCCGGGCCGTCGATCACC
>CAXTMS010000177.1:0-7087 GCA_964245345.1 uncultured Acetobacteraceae bacterium
GTCCCGCTCACGCCCGGCCCGGGAAGCGCGTGCCGGCGCGACGCCCGGCCGGTCCCCGCGCGGCGGACCGCGGCTTCACCCTGATCGAGATGATCGTGGTGCTGGTGGTGCTGGGCCTGGTCGGCAGCATCGTGCTGTCGCGCGGCCCGCTGCGGTCGCCGACGCTGGACCTCCGCGCCGGCGCCCGCGTGATGGTGACCGAGATGCGCGGCGCCCGGGCGCGGGCGATCGACAGCGACCACGACGTGGTGTTCACGATCGACGCCGACCACCGCGACTACGGCGTGCGCGGCGGCGCCCGCCGCCCGCTGCCGGCCGGGCTGGAGCTGGCAACCAAGCCGGTGCCGGTGGTGTTCCATCCCGACGGCAGCGCGTCGGGCGGCGCGGTGACCCTGGCCGAGAACGGACGGAAGCTCGCCATCCGGGTGGACTGGCTCACCGGGGCGGTCACCATCCGCTAGGCCGGCCCCGAGTTCCGCCACGTATCCCCGACATCCTGCCCGCGATCGCCGGCGCATCGGCCGGCATTCGCGGATCGTCGCAACCCAACGCCGCCGGAGCCCGCGATCCATGCCCAACCCGATCCGATCGGTCCTGCGCGCGGTTGCCGAGACCGGCGTCGAGTGGGTGGCCGCCTTCAACCGCAGGCGGCTGCCGCGAACCGACCAGCCGTTCCTGGTCGGCATCCACGCGCCGATGCGCTCGGAGCTGACGCTCGAGAACCTTGCCGTGTCCGGGTCGATCCCGCCCGGGCTCGACGGCCGCTATCTCAAGATGGGGGCGAACCCGGTCGATCCCGACCCGGTCGGCCGCCACTGGTTCCTCGGCGACGGCATGGTGCACGGCATCGCCCTCCAGGACGGCAGGGCGCCGTGGTACCGCAACCGCTGGATCCGCTCGCGTCTCGCCGCGGCAGCGCTCCGCCAGGCCCCGGCCCCTGGCCCGCGCCGCGGGCACAACGACACCGTGAACACCAACATCGTCGACATCGGCGGCCGCCCGTTCGCCCTGGTGGAGGCCGGCAGCTTTCCGGTGGAGCTGTCCGCCGACCTGGAGCGGCAGCGCTACAACCCGTTCGACGGCACCCTCGCCGGCTCCTTCACCGGCCACCCGCACCGCGACCCGTCCACCGGCGAGCACCACGCGATCGCCTATGACGGCAGCATCTGGGACACGGTCCGCCACGTGGTCGTGTCCGACGCGGGCAGGGTGGTGCGCGACGTGCCGGTCGCGGTCGAGCACGGCCCCTGCATCCACGATTGCGCCTTCACCGCCCGGTTCGCCGTGGTGCTCGACCTTCCGGTCACCTTCTCCATGCGCGCCGTGCTCGCCGGCCACGAGTTCCCGTTCCGCTGGAACCCGTCGCACCGCGCCCGGGTCGGGCTCCTGCCGCGCCACGGCGACGGCAGGAGCGTGGTCTGGTGCGAGGTGGAACCGTGCTTCGTGTTCCACGTCGCCAACGCGTTCGACGACGATGCCGCGGACGGGGACGGCCGGGTGGTGCTCGACGTCGTCGCCTATCCCACCATGTTCGCCACCGACGGGAGCGGGCTGGACGCGCTGGGCCGGTTCGAGCGCTGGACCGTCGACCCGTCCACCCGGCGCGTCGGGCGCCGCGTGCTCGACGCGACGCCGCAGGAGTTCCCGCGCGTCGACGAGCGGCGCTTCGGCCGGCGCCACCGCTACGCCTATACCGTGTCCGTGCCGCCCGACGGCAACACGCAGCTCGTCGGCGCCACCAGGCTGTTCAAGCACGACCTCGAAACCGGCAGCCGCGCGGTGCACGAGTTCGGCGACGGTCACGTGCCCGGCGAGTTCGTGTTCGTGCCGGCGCGTGACCAGGCGGGCGAGGACGAAGGCTGGCTGCTCGGCCTCGTCATCGACACGGCGGGCGGGACCACCGACCTCGCGATCCTCGACGCCCGGCGCTTCGAGGCCGCACCGGTGGCCACGATCCGGCTGCCGCACCGGATCCCGCCGGGGTTCCACGGCAACTGGTTCCCGGCCGCCCGGCCGACGGGTTGACCGACGCCACGACCGGATGCCGCAACGAGGGCCGGCGTCAAGTCGAGGCGGGACCGGCTGCCGCTCGGTCGGACGCCATCGACGGCCACCTGTCCGTCACGGCCGGGTCCGGCTCGGATCCGGCCCGGCCGAGATAGGTGTTCCAGAACCGCGTGGAGGTGAGCTCGGACGAGGCTGCCTGCCAGGAGGCGGCGACGCGACTGCCGCGAGTCAGCAGCTGCGCCATCACCGGCAGGATGCGCCACGCCAGCGTCCAGAACGTGCCGCGGTCGCGCCGGTAGGTGGACAGCTCCGGCTCCCACCAGTTGTCGAGCACGTAGCGGTCGATCCGCCGCAGCCCGACCCAGGAGAACTCGCCCTGCCGGACCATGACCGGATTCGACCTGGCGGTCGGAAGCAGCGCGTTGCGCAGCAGCACGATCGTGAACAGGACCAGAAAGCCGAGGCGGTGGCGCGGCATGCGCGCCACCACCGCCCGGTCGACCACGTGCCGCCGTCCGACCTGGACCGGGCCATAGGTGGTGCGCAGCTCCACCACCCCCTTGTGCAGCGCCTGCGGGTCCTGGCGCAGGATCTGGGGGCCCTGCAGGAAGTCCGCGATCCCGCGCCCGATCAGGGCCGCCCCGTAGTAGCGGAACGTCAGCAGGTGGATCAGCCAGTTCCGGCCGGCGCGGCGGAGTGCTGCCCTCGGGCTGAACCGGTCGTGCAGGGCGGCCAGCACCAGCAGGTTGCGCGTCTCGTAGTACAGCTGCCAGCCGTTGAGCTTCAGGTAGAACGGCTCGTGCCAGACGGCCGCACCCGGCAGCACGATCGTGGGAACGCCGCTGCGATACAGGCGCATGCCGTATTCGGCGTCGTCGCCGCGGATGAAGCACGGCAGCGGCAGGCCGGTCCGGCGCACGATGTCGAGCGACAGGGCGAAGCACCACCAGCCGTTGAAGTGCACCGGCTGCGGCTGGGCCAGCAGGTCGAGCCCGTCCGGGTCGAGGAGGTCGAGGTCGTGCTGCGACGGCTTGGGGAACCAGTCGCGGCTGTCGATCACCGCGCCGTTCTCGTAAAGCCGCGTCGGCCGCACGCCGTCGAGCATCTGCCCGCCCACCGCCACCTCGCCCGCCAGGGACAGAAACGCGATCAGGCGCAGGATCGTGTCCGGTTCCAGCCGGATGTCGTCGTCCAGCAGCGCGCAATGCGTCAGCGCCGGGTCCTCCAGCGTCGCCAGCAGCCCACGCGTGAAGCCGCCGGCACCCCCGAAATTGTTCTGCTCGATGATCGTCAGCCGCCCGCCGAGCTGGCCCGCCAGCGGCGCGATCTCGGGATGCTGTCGCAGGCCGGTTCTGCCCTGGTTGACGACCACGATCCGGTCGAGCCGGGCCAGCACGGCCGGATCGGCCACCATCGCCGCCAGCACCCCGGCGATGAAGCGTTCCCGGTTGAAGGTGCAGAACACGATGCCCATCGCCACAGGCGCCGCCGGCCCCGTGCCCAGCCACGCCGCCTCCCGGAACGTCGCCCCCGGTCCCAGCGCGGTGACCTCGAAGAACAGCAGCCCATACTCGCGGAAGTTCATGCTGATGTCGGGGATGGCGAAGCCGAGCGTGCGCGTGCCGCTTCCCGTCCTGGCCTCGCCCAGCAGCTGGTCGACGCCGACCGAGCGGCGCTTCACCCGCACCATGCACGGGCCGGTCACCGTGACCGACAGCGACAGGCGGCGCATCCTGGTGTTGAGCCGCCAGTGCGACTCGAAGAAGGCGCCGAAATAGGTGTCGAAGAACAGGGTCGTCCCGGGTGCCACGGAGATGAACCCGCCTTCGCCCGGCTCGTTGGACAGGATGGCGTCGACCGGCCCGCTGCCCTGGGAGTCCTGCCGCCCGATCCGCCAGTAGAGCGGGCGAAGCGCGGACGGGCGGTCCGTCAGCACCCGTTGCAGGACCTGGCCGGCCCCTGCGGCTTCTTCCCCTCGACCCTCGACCGGCAACGCGACCTGATCCATCCCTGCTCCATCCGTGGCGGTGCCGAAACCCAGTTTACCGCATCGCCCCGGTCGGTCATCAACCGGTGTCCGGTGCCGGCCCCGACGGCCCGGGGCCGCATCGTGACCGGGAAGGGTGCCGTGGCCCGGAAGCCGCTCAACGGCAACCCTTGCTCCGATCCCGGCATTCCGCTCCTTCCTCCCCCGGATTTCCAGAAAAAGGAACACCCCGCCTATGGTATCGACCTTGCCGTCGCACCGACCGGACTGGCTGATCGTCGGCGCGGGCTTTGCCGGCGCCGTGCTGGCCGAGCGCCTGGCGGCACATGGCCAACGCGTCCTGGTCATCGACAAGCGCGATCACATCGGCGGCAACGCCCATGACCATGTCGATGCCGCCGGCCTTCTGGTGCACCGCTACGGGCCGCACATCTTCCACACCAACTCAGCCCTCGTGTTCGACTACCTGTCGCGCTTCACCGAGTGGCGTCCCTACGAGCACCGCGTGCGCGGCCGCGTCGACGGCCACCTGGTCCCGGTGCCGATCAACCTGGACACCGTGAACACCCTCTACGGCCTCCAGCTCACCCCGGACGAGCTGCCCGGCTGGCTCGCCGCCCGCGCCGAGCCGGTGGCGGAAGTCCGCACCGCGGAGGACGTGGTGGTGAGCCAGGTCGGCCGCGACCTGTACGAGAAGATCTTCCGCGGCTACACGCGCAAGCAGTGGGGGCTGGACCCGTCCGAGCTCGACGCCAGCGTCACCGCCCGCATTCCGGTGCGGCACGACCGCGAGGACCGCTACTTCACCGACACGTTCCAGGCCATGCCGCTGCACGGCTACACGCACATGTTCGAGCGCATGCTCGACCATCCCAACATTTCCGTGCGCACGGGCGTGTCCTTCGACGAGGTGCGGTCGCAGCTCGGCACGCCACGCGTGATCTGGACCGGCCCGGTCGACGAGTTCTTCGACTTCTCCGAGGGTCGCCTGCCCTACCGCTCGCTGCGCTTCGTGCACGAAACGCACGACGTCGAGACCCTGCAGCCGGTCGGCACCGTGAACTACCCCCAGGACCAGGACTACACCCGGATCACCGAGTACAAGCACCTCACCGGGCAGACGCACCCGCGCACCAGCGTCACCTTCGAGTATCCCGTGGCGGACGGGGAGCCGTACTACCCGGTGCCGCAGGAAGAAAGCCGGGCGACCTACAAGCGCTACCAGGCACTGGCGGACGCGACCCCGGAGGTGTGGTTCGTGGGCCGGCTCGCCACCTACCGCTACTACAACATGGACCAGATCGTGGCGCAGTCGCTGGCGACCTTTGCCCGCATCCGCGACGACCTGGCCTTGTCGCCCGCTCCCGTGTCGGAGGCGCTCGTGGCCCAGGACGGCGACTAGGGCATGAGCGCCTTGGCGATCTCGAGCGGCTCCCAGAAGTCGCATTTGTGCTCGGCGGTGAAGCCCGAGGTGGTGCCGACCGCCCCTGGCGTGAACGTGTGGAACTGGTCGCCCAGGATGGAGAAGGTAGGCCACGCGGTCACGCCCGCTCCGTTCGGGTCGCCTGCCTTGGCGAAGTCGGTCCAGGCCAGCTGCATCTCGGTGGCGAGCGCCTGTTCCGGAGCGTTGAAGGACGAGCGCCTCGCGCCGTTGGTGCCCAGGAGGTTCGGCCAAAGAAAGGGAAGCTCGGTGGTGCTGGCCGCTCCGGGCGGCAGGAACGGATCGGGCGGCAGCGACAGGTCCGACGCGTCCGGATCGTTGAACTCAAAGGTGTAGGCGGTGGCGTTGCGCGCGAGCAGCTGGTCGTTCAGCCGGGAAATGCAGGAAAAGCCGACATCGGTGAAGGCGGCGGAAAAAGCGAGGTCGGGGCTCGGATAGGCGGACAACGGATATTGCTGCTCCACCAGCCCGTTGATCTGCGTGCCGACGACGCTGGCGAGCGCGTCCGGATAGCCTGCGGCGGCCAGGGGGGCGCCGGTGGCGTCGAACTCGTAGCCGACCGGCAGGCGCGCCTCGTCATGGGTGGTGCCGACCATCACCGGGACGCGCAGCTCCTGGCCCTGGGCATAGGCGAAGATCGGCTGGCCGGGCAGAATCGCGGTGCCGACGTTGGGCTCGAAGCGCAGGATGTTCGCGGTGAGGTAGGGCGAACCCGGGCCGACCTCCCCCTTGAGCAGCGTCGCGACCGGCAGGCCGCGCAGGCACGACGCGTCGGTGGTGCTGCCGCAGCCGACGGCGGTGGCGAACGCCTGGCCTTCCGCGTCGGCGGCGGCAAGGGTGGGCAGCAGCACGGCATAGGCGCCGCTCTCGATGATGGCGCGCCCGAACAACCCGGCGGCGCTCGGCGACACCAGGTGGTCGGCGATGTCCTGGCCGCCCGATCCCTGGCCGAACACCGTGACCCGGCTGGGATCTCCGCCGAAGGCCGCGATGTTGTCGCGCACCCACCGCAGCGCCGCCTGCTGGTCCATGAGGCCGTAATCGCCCGACGCGTGGTCCGGGGTTTCCGCGTCCAGCGCCGGATGGGCCAGGAAGCCCAGGATGCCGAGCCGGTAGTTGACCGTGACGACGATCACGCCGTTCTGCACCAGCGCCGACCCGTCATAGGAGCTGCCGGTGCCGACCTCGTTGCCGCCGCCATGGAACCACACCATGACCGGCAGGTTCGCGGCCGCCGCGGGAGGCGCATAAACGTTCAGGAACAGGCAGCTTTCGGACGCGTTCGCCGTGGCCACCGCAGGCGCCAGCCCGCTCGCCGCCGCGTTCTGCGGGCAGGCCGGCGGCAGGGCGCTGGCGGACATCACGCCGGACCAGCTGGTGGCCTGGGGCGGCGTCCAGCGCAGTGCACCCACGGGCGGGGCTGCATACGGTATCCCGAGCCATTCCTGTGCCTGGCTGCTCGAGATGCCCTGGACGACCCCGCCGGTGGTCTGCACCACGCGCCCGGCAGCGTGGACCGCGGGGGCTGCCGAAACAAGACAGGCTGCCAATGCAGCAGTGAGCCTGCAGGAACTCGTCATGCGCGCATCTCCGATGATGGGCTCGATGGGGCGGCGCGTGATGCGCAGCGATGATCCTTCGTTGCCACAGAG
>CAXTMS010000178.1:0-7074 GCA_964245345.1 uncultured Acetobacteraceae bacterium
CGCGTATCCCCGACAGCGGGTTCTTCACCTCGTGCGCCAGGATCGCCGCCATGCCCGACACGCTGCGCGCGGCGTTGCGGAACAACAGCTGCCGGTCGAGCGCGCGGGCGGCGGACGCGTCGTGCAGCGTCAGCAGCACGAAGCCCGCCGCCTCGATCACCGGCGCTCCCTGCACGGTGATCCCCTGCCGATGCAGCCGCGGCCCCTCGAGCACCAGCTCGTGCTCGACGATGGTGCTGCCGTTCAGCCTGACCTGCTCGATCAGCAGGAACAGCGGATGGTCGAGCGGCACCAGGTCGCGCAGCTCCAGCTGCCGCAGCTGCCCCTTGGACATGCCGAAGAACGGCTCCGCCGCCCCGTTGACGAAGCAGATGCCATTGGCCTCGTCGAGCATCAGCACCGGGATCGGCAGCGACTCCATGACCGCCGCCGTGTCCGGAACCGATGCCGCTCCTGTTCGCTCCGGCTTCCTGGCGACCGCCACAACCCTCACGCGGCGATGTCCTGCACCGCGTCCGCCGGGCAGGTGCCGGCTTCCCGCCGTCCGCCGCTCTCGATCTGGCGGTCGTAGAACGCCCCGATCAAGGCGATTGCCGCCTCCGCGTCGTCCAGCCGGTTCACTGCGGCGCGGAACTGCGCCGATCCAGGCAGGCCGGACGAGTACCAGGACACGTGCTTGCGCGCGAGGCGCAGCCCGGGGTGGACCCCGAAATGCGACAACATGGCGCGGTAATGCTCGAGCACGATCGCCTTCTCGTCGGCCAGTCCCGGGTCCGGCTGGGCCTCGCCGGTGGCGAGCGCCTGCGCCACCTGCGCCGGCAGCCACGGCCTGCCGTAGCAGCCGCGCCCGATCATGACCCCGTCCGCCCCGGACAGCCGCATTGCCTGCCGCGCGTCGCCCACGCTCAGGATGTCGCCGTTGACGATCACCGGCAGCCGGACCGCCTGCTTGACCGCGCGCACGAAGCCCCAGTCGGCCCGGCCGGTGTAGAACTGCTGCCGGGTGCGCCCGTGCACCGTCACCATGCGTATGCCCGACGCTTCGGCGATGCGGGCCAGCGCTGGCGCGTTCAGGCTGTCGTGGTCCCAGCCCATTCGCATCTTCAGCGTGACCGGCACCGGCACCGCGCGCACGGTCGCGTCCAGCAGCCGCCCGGCCAGCCGCTCGTCGCGCATCAGCGCCGAGCCCGCCTGCTGTCCCACCGCCACCTTCTTCACCGGGCAGCCGAAATTGATGTCGATCAGGTCGGCGCCCCGGTCCACCGCGATGCGTGCCGCTTCCGCCATCGCCTCCGGCTCGCAGCCGGCAAGCTGCACCGCGTTCGGCCCGGCGTTGGGACCGGCATCCGCCACCTCCGCCATGCGCAGGGTCGCGGCGTTCTCGCGCACCATGGCCCACGAGGCGATCATCTCCGACACCACCAGCCCGGCGCCCAGGCGGCGCGCGAGGCGGCGATACGGCAGGTCGGTCACGCCCGACATCGGCGCCAGGATCACCGGCCGCTCGATCACCACCCCGCCCAGGTCGATCGGCCGCAGCCGCGTCGGCGGCTGCGACGCCGTTTCGGTCGCCTCCGCTGCCTGCAAATTGAGTGGAATGCCCATGCCTTGGGCAAATTACGCGCTGCAGCCCCCCGGCGCAATTGGATCACGCGCCGTCCACCACGATCTTCCGGAGATATTGACCAAATCCCGGCTGCGCAGCATTGCTCCGCGCATGCGCATCGCCGCCCTCCTCCTGGCCGCCGGAACCGGGCGCCGCTACGGCACCGCCACGCCGAAGCAGTTCGTCAAGCTCGGCAGCCGCGCCGTGATCCGCCACGCCGCCGAGGCGCTGCTGCCGCACGTGACGCTTCTGCAGCCGGTCGGCGACGCCAACCTGCTGGACGCGGTGCTGCACGGCCTCGATCCGGGCGAAACGATCCTGCGCCGGCCGGTCCCGGGCGGCACCACGCGCCAGCACAGCGTCCATGCCGGGCTGGAAGCGCTGGACGCCCTGCCGGCCGACCAGCGCCCGGAGCTCGTGCTGGTGCATGACGGCGCCCGTCCCTACGTTCCTGCCGAACTGGTCCGGCGCGTGCTGTCGGCCCTCGACCGCCATGACGGCGCCATTCCCTGCGTTCCCGTGGCCGACACCCTCAAGCGCGGCCGGAACGGCGTGATCGCCGAGACGGTGCCGCGTGACGACCTGGTGCGGGCGCAGACCCCGCAGGGCTTCCGCTTCGCCCTGCTGCGCGACCTTCACCGCGCCGCGGCAGCCGGCGACGGCCCTTCCCTCACCGACGACGCGTCGCTGCTGGAGTATGCCGGCCACGCGGTGGCGCTGGTGCCGGGCTCGGAGGACAACATCAAGCTCACGGTCGAGGAGGACCTGGTGCGACTCGAGCGGCTCATCGGCCCGGCGCTGCTGCCGCGCACCGGCACCGGCTTCGACGTGCACGTGTTCGCGCCGGACCGCGCGCTGGTCCTGTGCGGCGTTTCCGTGCCGCATTCCCTCGGCCTTGCTGGCCATTCCGACGCCGATGTCGGCATCCACGCGCTGTGCGACGCGATCTACGGCGCACTGGCGGAAGGCGACATCGGCCGACACTTCCCGCCCAGCGAGGCCACCTGGAAGGACGCCGACAGCGCCCGCTTCCTCCTGCACGCCGCCGAGCGCATCGCAGCCCGCGGCGGCATGCTGGTGAATGCCGACGTCACCCTGATCTGCGAGCAGCCCAAGATCGGCCCGCACGCCCTCGCCATGCGCGAGCGCCTGGCCGCCCTGCTCGGAGTCGAGCTCGACCGGATCTCGGTCAAGGCGACCACCACCGAGCGGCTCGGCTTCACCGGCCGCGGCGAAGGCATCGCCGCCCAGGCCTCCGCCACCGTCCTGGTGCCCTAGCGGCCTGCACCTTCCCGGTGCCACGCCGGAAGGCTACGGCACTGGCGCCTCGACCGGCGGAGACGGCTCCGGGCATGCCTCGGCTCCGATCCGCAACCGGGCCTGCGCCGGCGCAGGCCCGGTTGCGGCCAGTCCTAGGCCTCGTTGCGGAACCGCCCTTCCATCGCGAACTGTGCCACCGGCAGGCGTCCGTTCGGCTCCTCGCGCGCCTGCATCGCTTCCGGCAGCAGATCCTTGTCGCCCCTGCGGCCGATCACGATCGCCGCCTCGACCCGGTAGCCCTGCGGCACCTGCAGCTTTGCGAACGCGGTGTCCATGTCGAAGCCGACCATGGCATGCGCGGCCCAGCCGGAGATCGACGCCTGCAGGGCAAGATAGGCGCAGCCTGACCCGGTATCGAACGAATGGCTGTGCGACGGGATCTCGCGATCCTTGCCCGGCGGCAGCAGCGTGGACTTCGACAACACCACCACCAGCGCAGACCCGTTCTTCGCCCAGGACTGGTTGTACTCGTTCAGCAGCCCGAACAGCGTGTCCCAGCTCGGCGTGTCGCGCAGCGCGTAGATGAACCGCCAGGGCTGCGAGTTGTACGAGGACGGCGCCCATCGCGCCGCCTCGAACAGCGTCATCAGCTCCGCCTCCGAGATCGCCTCTCCGGTGAAGCTGCGCGGCGACCAGCGTTCCAGGAACCGCGGATCGATCGGATAGTCCGCCACGCGGGCGTTGGCTTCGGTCATGCGCATTCTCCTGCGTATGACGCCCCGGAACCCGGTGCGGACGGGGCGCCGAGCCGGCACGATGGCCGAGCCGCCTTATTCCCGCAAGCGGAACGGGCTGCCCCGGGGCAGCCCATGGCCGTCCTCAGTACAGGGCGCAGACCACCACGGCCACCGGCATCGCGGCCAGGACGATCCACGACCCCATCGCACAATGCGCGAGCACCGCTGCCGTCCGACGCTTCAGCCGACGCGACAGCGTCGACACGGGAAGGCGCTGCTCGGTGCCCGTGGTGTCGTGGTTCATGGTGTTCCCGTTCCAGGTGGCGAGAAACACCTAGCAGCAACCCCGCCTTCTTGATGTAACCGATCGTCACGTATCATCGGCACCTGAAACAGGCGTGTGGACAGCACCCCGCTGTGGCGTCGCGGCGTTCGCAACCTGTCGGAACCCGCCATCCGGCACGGGATCCGGCCACGGCGCGGCCACCACCTGATCCACCCTGGCCTGTGCCGGACCGCGCCGTGCCGCCACCTCGAGGCGGTCCAGCACCTCCGGCAACCCGCGTAGAACCGCCTCGACCCGGCCATCGGACAGGTTGCGCACCCAGCCTGCCACCCCGGCGGCTTCCGCCTCGGCCTGCAGCCACATGCGGTAGCCGACCCCCTGCACCCGCCCGTCGATCAACCAGTGCCGCGTCGCCGGTTCGGCCATCCCGTCGCCTCCTGGTTCCCTTCCCGCCGCGCCCGCTGCTAGCGCGACAAGGCGATGAAGCGCGCGGCATCCTCGACCTCGCGTCCGATCATTCCGTGCCGAGCCTCGGCCTCGCGGTCGGCGCCCCAGCGCCCCAGCTGGTCGAGCTCGTCGAGCAGCGCGAGCCGGGTCGCATCCGGCGGCGACAGCACGCCCTCCGCCAGCGCCAGCGCCAGCACCAGGCCGCCAAGGACCGGAACCAGCACCCCGAGTCCGGTCAACACCGCATCCGTTTGCGCCGCCAGCACCCCGGCCATCGCCGTCGACGCGTCGTGCGGCTGCGACACCGGCATCACCCCCTCCGTGGTCCGCAGCCGGATGCCGTGGCGGGACGCGCACCAGTCCAGCCAGGGCTGCCATTCCGCCTGCTGGCGCGCGCGAAGCTCGGCCGGATGCGTCGCCCGGTAGCACAGCAGCTCGCCGTCGACGTAGCCGAGCAGGCTCGTCACGATTGCTGCCCGCCCAGGCGACACCCGCTCCTGCTGCGTCGCCGCCAGCCTGGTCATCGGCAGCGCGTCGAACGCGACCGTTCCGTCCGGCACGCCCTTCCCCGCCGCATCCCATTCCGTCGCCACCGCACCGGCCAAGGCCTGCGTCCCAACGCGCAGCCGCTTCCCGCCGGGAAGGCGCAGCGGCTGCGCATCCAGCATGATCACGAACCCGTCGCCATCGGCGGCCATCCTGGCTTCCGTCCAAACCCGCCGGACAGGCGCCTTCACCGGAACAACCCGAGCCCGCGCAGGATGTCGATCGGCTTCGGCGCCTTGCGCGGCCGGTCCGGCGCCATCGGGCCCGGCTGAGGCCCGGACACGCCGAACCGTGCCGCCTGCAGCGCCGGTCCGCACAGATCCGGCGCCGGTCCGCCCGGCCCGATCACCAGCGCGAACCGTCCCCCCGGCGCCGCCGGATCGAGCGCCGGCGCCGGCATGCCCAGCGTTCCGCCCACATGCACAGGCAGTGACGCCCCTCCCATCCCGAGCGACAACCGCGGCAGCAGGTGCAGGTCGAGCCGGCCATCGCGAAGCCCAACCGTACCGTGCCCCTGGACATCCAGGCGGCTGGTCTGCAGCGCGAGCGACGACAAGGTGGCGACGCCGCCCTGCACCTGCGCCGGCAGCGCCAGGCAGCGCACCGCGGTCCGCCCGTCGTCCGGCAGCCCGACCGGCCGTCCGACCACCTCCGACAGCGCCCGGTTGGCGATCGATCCGTCCACCAGCGAGGCACCAACCCGACCCGCCAGGCTTCCGGCCAGCGCCTCCGCCGTGTCCCCGGTGCCGTGCAGGTCGCCCACCAGCTCCACCGTTCCCGACAGCGCCGGCGTCACCCCGGCCAGACGCGCCAGCGTGTCCGCCGGGATCATCGCCGGGTCCAGCTTCAAGAGAACGCTGCGTGCCGACGCGTCCGCGTCCAGCTGCCCCGTGATCGGCCCAGCCGGCCCGGTCACCGAGAACGGCGCCAGCGACAGCCTGCCATCCTGCACCGCGACGCGTGCCGACAGGTCGCGATACCGGGCGCCGTCGAAGCGGACCTCCTGCGCGTCGAGCCGGATCGCCAGATCCGCCAGCCGCAACAACGCGAACGGCACCGTTCCGCCCTGCGCGGGAACGGAGGCAGCCGAAGCCGGAGGCGACGAGCCCGCCGGCGCCGCCCGACCGTCGCTTCCTTGCGAACTCTTCCAGCCCGCACGCAGGGCGTCCAGGTCGGCATGCGTGGAGCTGATCGCCGCCGTGACCACCGGACGCGCCGAAACCTCCAACGTCGCCGTTCCGGACAGGTCCAGCTCGTGCGACTCCAGCCTCAGGTCCGACACGGCGTATCGGTCCGCCGGTCCGACCTGCAGCCGCGTCGACAGCGCGAGCCCCGTCAGCGCCGGCCCGCTCCCCAGCACGCGCTGCAACGCCGGCGCCTGCAGCGCCAGGCGCAGGTCCGACGTCGACCGCCCGGCCGTCCCATCGAGCCGCGCACGCGCATCCCCCACCGACAGCTCGAGCGACACCGGCACTGCGCCGGCGCCGGCCTGCCACCCCGACAGGGTGCCGGCCGTGCCGTGCAGCGCCGTGTCCTGCCCGCGCCAGTCGCCCTCCAGCGCCAGTGCCAGCGGCGCACCCGGAGCCGCCGCCTGAACCGACAGCGAACGCACCGACAGGTCCCGCATCCCGCGCGACCGCGCCAGCACATCGCCCCGGAACGGTCCCGTGCGCAGGCTCAGCGATTGCAGCACAGGCCGCCCGGCGCCGCCGCCATCGCTCACCCGCGTTCGCAGCGACACCCCGCTCACCGACGGCAGGCCCGCATGCGGGAACACCGCGTTCAACGCGTCCACTTGCGACGCCTGTGCCGCAACGTCGAGCACGAAGCCACGCCCCCGCGACGGGTCGGCCAGCGTCCCCGACACCAGCAACCGCGCCACCTCGCGGCCGCCTGCCTGTTCTCGTCCTGACAGCCTGAGCGGCCACGGGCGCCCGGCCGGTTCCGCCGCTGCCAGCCGTTCAAGCGGGCCCGTGGCCAAATCCGCATCGAAGCTTCCGCCGTCATGGCTGCCGGCCAGCGTCATCGACGGCGCGTCGCCGGCGAGCCCGCTGCCGTCCAGGCGCTGAAGCGCCACCTGCCCGGTCCAGCCCTTCAGCGCGTCGTGCCAGGCGACCGTGGCGTCGCGCAGCCGCACGCTGCCGACCTCGACCCGCCAGCGCGCACCACCCCCGCCGCCGGACGACGAGCCC
>CAXTMS010000179.1:0-7068 GCA_964245345.1 uncultured Acetobacteraceae bacterium
CCACCGCCTTCATCAGGCCGATGTTGCCCTCCTGGATCAGGTCCAGGAACTGCAGGCCGCGGTTGGTGTACTTCTTGGCGATGGAGATCACGAGGCGAAGGTTGGCCTCGATCATCTCCTTCTTGGCCCGCGCCGAATCGCGTTCGCCGCGCGACACCGTGGCGTAGACGCGGCGGAACTCGGCGATCGGCAGCCCGGCTTCCTGCGCCACCTGCGCCACCTTGCCGCGCAGCTCGGTCACGTCCGGCGCGTGCCTGGACACGAAGTTCTTCCACGCCTTGCCAGGCAGCGCCGCCACGCTGTCCATCCAGCCCGGGTCCATCTCGTGGCCGCGATACTTGAGCAGGAAGTCGTCGCGGCTGACCTTGGCGCTTTCGGCGTGGCGCAGCATGCGGCCTTCGAGCCCGTTCAGCAGCTGGCTGATCTGCTTCAGCTGCGTGACCAGCTCCTCGATCCGGTTGTTGTGCAGCCGCACCTGCTCGACCTTGGCCACCAGCTCGTCGCGCAGCTTCTCGTAGCTCTTCTCCGAGCGGTCCGACATCTCCTCGCCGGCGGTCAGGCTGTCGAGGCGGCGGCTCTGCACCTTGTGCAGCTTCTTGTAGAGGGTCTCGATCTCCTCGAACTGCAGCAGCACCTCGGGCTTGAGCTTCTCCTCCAGCGCCGACAGCGACAGGCCGGCGCCCTCGCCCTCCTCCGCGTCGTCGTCGCCGCCCGGGGCGTCGAAGCTCGGCTCCGGCGCCGGCGGCACGCCCGCCCCGTCCGCCGCCTCCTCGCCGCCGGCGTTGCCGGCCTGGGTCGCCTCCAGGTCGATGATGTCGCGCAGCAGCATCTGGCCGATCTTGAGCCGGTCGTGCCAGGAGATGATGGCGCGAAAGGTGAGCGGGCTTTCGCACAGGCCGCCGATCATCTCGTCGCGGCCGGCCTCGATCCGCTTGGCGATGGCGATCTCGCCCTCGCGCGACAGCAGCTCCACCGAGCCCATCTCGCGCAGGTACATGCGCACCGGGTCGTCGGTGCGGCCCAGGCTTTCGGCGTCGACGTTGCCGCTCGGGGAGTCCGAGTCGTCGGCTTCCGCCTTCTTCTCGACCTCCTCCTCCTCGCGCACGACCTCCGGGTCCTCGTGATCCTCGTTCTCGACCACCTGGATGCCCATCTCGGACAGCACCGCCATCACGTCCTCGATCTGCTCCGACGACATCTGGTCGGGCGGCAGCACCGCGTTCAGCTCGTCGAAGGTGATGTAGCCGCGCTCGCGCCCACGCGCGATTAGGCGCTTGACCGAAGCCGACTGCGTGTCGAGCAGGGTGACGTCGGCATCCTGCTCGGTGGCAGTCGCTTCGGTGGTCGCCGCCGTCTTTGTCGCCATGCTCAACCCAACTCCAACACAATCCGCACTCGGCGATGCAACCCGGCGGCGCAACTATGACTAGACGTCTTCACCGCCTGCCTGTTCTCCGCGCTGAACAGCCAGCAGGGCGGACGTCAACAGGATCTGCTGCCTTTGATTTTCTTCATTGAGGCATTCCGCGGTGCGCCGTTCCGCCGCCATCACCTGCTCCCGTAAGCCCGGCATGTTTATATGGCCAAAGAACTCCCACCAGGCCGCTTCAGCGTCGGCAGGCATGGCAGTCTCGAATGCGGCCGCTGCAACGGGCAGAGGACTTGGCCCCAGGATGACGTCCACTTGAGCCGATAATCCGGCGGATTGCAGGTGGGCTATGAGGCTTGCCGAGTCAAGTGGAGGTGATGCCGGCGCATCCTCGCCGGCCGACCGGCCGAACGCGTCCAGCGTGCCGCATGGCGTGCCTGCCCAGTCCAGCAACGCGGCCCTCACCTGCGCCAGGTCTCTGGGCAGGTCCAGGTGGCAGAACGCCTGCTCGACGTCGTGCAGCAGGTCGGGATGGCGGAGCAGGATCGCCAGCAGCATGCGCAGGCGCTCCAGCCGCACGCCGTCCGCTTCCGGCACCGGCCGGGTCGCCGTCATCGCCGCGACCCGGATGGGCGGCTGCCCCGTCCGGCCGGGTCCGCCGGGTCGTGCGGCGCTTCCCCGGCGGGCAAAGGTTTCAAAGAAACGCTGCTGCAGGGTGCGCCGGTATTCCGCCGCCAGCCCCTTGTGGCCGATGGTGGCCGCCGCCGCGGTCAGCTTCGCGTGCAGGGACGCCCGCTGTTCCGGACCTGGATCGCGCACCCCTTCGCTCAGCAGCTCGAACAGCACCTCGGCCAGCGGCGCCGCCCGTCCCAGCTCGGCCGCCATGGCGGACACGCCGCGCGTGCGCAGCAGGCTGTCCGGATCCTCGCCTTCGGGCAGGCGGACGAAGCGAAGAGTCCGTTCCGGATCCAGCAGCGGCAGCGCGGTTTCCGCCGCCCGGATCGCCGCGCGCCTGCCGGCGGCGTCGCCGTCGAAGCACAGCACCGGTGCCGGGGCGACCCGCCACAGCGCTTCCAGCTGCTCGGCCGTCAGCGCGGTCCCGAGCGGTGCCACCGCCCCGTCGAGCCCGGCCTGGTGCAGCGCGATCACGTCCATGTAGCCTTCCACCACCACCAGCTCGCGCGACGCCTGCGACGCATCCGCCGGCGGCCTCGCCGTGCGCAGCGCCGACGCTGCGCGGTGCAGCCCGAACAGGGTGCGGCGCTTCACGAACAACGGCGTTTCAGGGCCGTTCAGGTATTTCGGCTGTCCGTCGCCCAGGATGCGGCCGCCGAAGCTGACCAGTCCGCCGCGACGGTCGCGGATCGGAAACGTCACCCGGTTGAAGAACAGCTCGCCCTTCGGCCGCCCCTCCTCGTCCAGGCGCATCAGCCCGGCTTCCGCGACCAGCTCGGGCGGGAAGTTCTGCTCCTTCAGCTCGGCGAGCAGGGAGCCGCGACCGTCGCCGGACCAGCCCAGCCCGTGCTCGGCGATCGTCTTCTCGCCGAGTCCCCGGTTGCGCAGGTAGGCCAGGCCTTCGCGCCCCTGCCCGCCCTGCAGCCGGCGCACGAAGCTCGCCTGCGCCGCGTCCAGCACGTCGACCAGGGTGCGGGCGCGCTCGGCGCGGCCGCGATCGGCGGGCGCCTGCTTCGGCACCTCCAGTCCGGCCTCGCCCGCCAGCCCTTCCACCGCTTCCAGGAACGACCGCCCTTCCGCCTGCATCACGAACGAGATCGCGTCGCCATGCGCGCCGCAGCCGAAGCAGTGGAAATGGTCGTCGTACACGTAGAAGGACGGCGTCTTCTCGCCGTGGAACGGGCAGCATGCCTTGAACTGGCGCCCCGACCGGGTGAGCTTGGTCTTGCGTCCGACCACGGCGGCGATCGGCGTGCGCGCGCGCAGTTCCTCCAGAAAGGCGGGGTCGAAGGCCATGGGCCGGTTGTAGAAGGCCGCTCCGGGCAGGTCCATCACGACCCGCCGGGGTGCTGCCTCGTGCACGGGTTGACGTGGGACGATGCAATGGCGAAACGATGCGGTATTGGTGGGTGCCGGAGCCGAAGGACGGGACGACGGATGCGACCGCTGCTGCCGAAATGGTTCACCCCGCGTGGCCCGGCCGAACAGGCGGTTGCGCGCGACGCGCCGATGATCGACCTGTTCGCCCGGCCGTCCGCCTCCCGTCCCGACGCGGTGGCGGCATCCGGCGCCGCGGCATCCGGACCGGGCGACGCAGCAACCGCCGCCTTCGTGGTCACGTCCTCGGTTCCGCCGCGGCGCCTCGTGGTGCCGGACCCGCTTCGCCTGATCGACAACCGGCTGCACCTGTATCTGGGCGACCGGCTGGTCTGCCCGCTCCGCCACGGCGACCCGTCCGGGCTGCAGGCAGGGTGGACCGCACCGGCGCTGTATGTCGGCTGCGATCGGCTGCTCTGGTTGTCGCTGGCGCATGTGGACGGCCACGCCGCCGACTGGTTCCTGACCGAGGCCGGCACCTACCTCGCCGACACGGTGGCAGGTCTGCCGGTGACGGTCCGGGAGGGCCTGGTCCGACACGTGCACGACCTCCTCGCCACCCCCGCCGGCCCGGCGCGCGACCGTGCGCTGGACGCTTATGGGCGCATGCACCCACGCACCCGGCGGGAGATCGAGCTTTGGATCGCGGCCGAGGGCGACGCGGTTGCCGGCCTTGCCGGCGGCCCGGCGTCTGCCGCCGTGCCGCTTCCCGGCCTTCCGCCACAGCCCGGGGCGCTGGTGTCCTGCATCCGGCTCGACGCCGCCGGCCTGTCCGGGCAGGCGGGCGGCCTCGCCGGCGCCTGGACCCGGGAGAACGGGCTTCCGGCGCTGCTGGCCGGAGGGCGCGCGTCGATCACGCTGTTCCTGCCGCGCCGGCCGGCCCACGCGCGGCTGAGCCTCGAGGTGAAGGGGCTGGCGGTGCCGCGCCGGCTGACCGTCTCGGTCGACGGCTGGACGATCGGCACCAGCCGGGTCGGGCCGGAACACGGGCAGGGCGTGCGGCTCGACTACTGGATCCCGGCCGAAGCGCTGGAAGCGGGACAGGCGACGCTCTGGCTGGACACCGCACCGGCCTCCCTGGAGCCCGTCGCGGCGATGCTTCTCACCCACCTGGCGCTTGAGCTGGGTGCCCCGCTGCCGGAGGTGGCCGACGCCGACGACGACGCGGCGCTGATGGCGCGGTTCGCAAGCCTGGGCGAGGATTGCGAGTTCGGCTTCGTCCAGCGGCGCTTCGGCATCGAGCCGCTCGGGCTGTTCCGCTTCGCAGGCGCCGGGCACATGCGCAACCTGCTTCGCCTGCTCGAGACCGACCTCGCCGGGCTGGGCGAGCCCGGGTCGCTGTCGGCCAGGCTGGTCAACGCCGTGCTCTACCGCGCTCCCGAGCCGCCGCTGGTGATCCCCGAGTTCTTCATGACCGACCAGCGCCTCGGCTTCTCCTTCCACACCTTCCGCGGCCCGGACCAGGAAACGGAGGCCGAGGCGATCACGGCCAACCAGCGGAAGCTGCACTACCTGAAGCGCAAGTTCATCGAGGACCTGGAAGACGGGGAGAAGATCTGGCTGCTGAAGGACGGCAGCCGCGGCGACACCCACGAGGCGTTCGCGTTTCTCGACGCTCTCCAGCGCAAGGGGCCGAACCGGCTGTTCTGGGTGACGCGGTTGGTCCCGGGACGGCCGTCGGGCTCGGTGGAGTGGATCGCGCCCAACCTGCTGCGCGGCTATTCGGGCGGCTCCCATCACGACGCCCAGGTGTTCGACGCGCCCCTCTGGCTGCGCCTATGCCGCAACGCCCGCCGTGCCTTCGCCGAACGGGACGCGCCGGGAGCGGGCTGACCCGCGCGCCGGCCGCGCTCGACAGGTTCAGCCCAGCCGCGCCTTCACCAGCGCGTTGGCACGACCGAGATCGAGCGCGGCGCCATGGCGGTTCTTCAGCGCCGCCATCACCCGTCCCATGTCCTTCATCGATCCGGCCCCGGTTTCCTGCACCGCGTCGGCCACCGCCATGGTCAGCGCCGCGTCGTCCATCGGCGCCGGCAGGAACTCCTCGATCACCACGATCTCGGCGTCCTCCTTGGCCGCCAGCTCGCCGCGCCCGCCCTGCAGGTAGAGCGCCGACGACTCCGAGCGCGACTTCACCATGTTGCGCAGCATGGACACGATCTCGTCGTCGCCGATCTGCTCCACCCCCTTGGGCCGGGCGGCGATGTCGAGGTCCTTGAGGCGGGCCAGCACCATGCGCAGCGTCGACACGCGCGGAGCGTCGCCGGCTTTCATCGCCGTCTTGAGGCCATCGGTGAAGCGGGCACGCAACGTCATGGTGTCAACCTTCCTGGTTCCGCCGGCACTGCCGGAAGGAAGTTCCGCGAGCGGGGCGCTCGGGAAACTTCTTCCCAGGGGCCCGCCGGCTTGCTACTGCCTCCCGTAGCGGGGTTGGGAGCTCATGTCATGGCGCTGTCGGTCGATGCGATCATCGAACGCCTCGGAGGCGCGACGGAGGCGGCCTCGCTGACGGGAGTCGGCACCGAGGCGATCCGCAAGTGGCGGCAGGCCGGCGTGGTGCCGCCGAAGCACTGGAGTGCGATCCTGCGCGCCACCGACCTGCAGCTCCACGACCTGTCCAGCCAGTCGGTCGGCACGGTTCCGCCAGCCGTTGAACCGGAGGCGGCACCGGACTCGCCACCTGACGGCGCCACCGCCGTGCTGGTGCTTGCGGATGGCAGCGTGCTGTGGGGACGCGGCTTCGGCGCCCTTGCCGAGGGCGCCCGGTCGCTGGGCGAGATCTGCTTCTCCACCGGCCTGACCGGCTATCAGGAAACCCTGACCGACCCGTCCTTCGCCGGGCAGATCATCACCTTCACCTTTCCCCATATCGGCAACGTCGGCACCACCGCCGAGGACGACGAGGCGGTCAACGTCGCCGCCCGTGGGCTGGTGGTGCGCGAGGACCTTTCCGAGCCGTCGAACTGGCGCTCCACCCAGACCCTGGACGGGTGGCTCAAGGCGCGCGGCATCCCCGGCATCTGCGGCGTCGACACGCGTGCCCTCACCCGGCGCATCCGCGACCACGGGCCGCAGACGGCCGTGCTGTGCCATCCGGCCGACCGGCGGTTCGACCTCCATGCGCTGCGGCAGGCGGCGGTCGACTGGCCCGGGTTGGAAGGCATGGACCTCGCCCGGATGGTGTCCTGCACCCAGAGCTACGGCTGGACCGAGGGCACCTGGACCGGCACCAGCGAGGCCACGCGCCGGCCGGACGCGGCGGCCAGGCACGTGGTGGCGGTGGATTACGGCGCCAAGCGCAACATCCTGCGCTGCCTGGTGCAGGCCGGCTGCCGGGTGACGGTGGTGCCGGCCGAGGCCAACGCCGAGGAGATCCTGCGGCACGCCCCGGACGGGGTGTTCCTGAGCAACGGTCCGGGCGACCCGGCGGCGACGGCGGCGTATGCGGTGCCGGCGATCCGGGGCGTGCTCGACGCCGGCACCCCGGTGTTCGGCATCTGCCTCGGCCACCAGCTACTGGCCCTGGCCCTGGGCGGGCGCACCTACAAGCTCGACCGCGGCCATCGCGGCGCCAACCAGCCGGTCAAGGACCTCGCCACCGGCCGGGTGGAGATCACCAGCCAGAACCACGGCTTCGCGGTGGACGA
>CAXTMS010000180.1:0-1213 GCA_964245345.1 uncultured Acetobacteraceae bacterium
GGCCGAACACCATCTGCACCTGCGTCTGGTCGGACGGCGGTGGCGGCTTGCCTTGTGCATACAACAGCGCCAGCAGCACCAGGACGATCGCGTGCAGCAGCGTCGAGCCGCCGAGGGCCCGCTCCAGCCGGGACCGTGTCCGCGACACGGCGCGCGACAGCGGCGGTCCGACCAGGACCGGACGAAGGCCGCGCACCGGCCCGCCCGGATGCCGGAACCAGCCGGACCCGGCGGTGGCAGGGGCCGCACCCGCGGCGCCGGGCGGGAGCGGCTCCGGCGCCAGGTTCGCCCGCATGGACGCGCGTATCGGCGCCGCGAGCGGAGCGATGGCCAGGGGACCCGCGTTCCGGTCGCGCGACGCGTAGGCCTGGCTGGATCGGTCGGCCATGGGCTGAACGGGTGTCTCCGCCTGATCGCCCGCGGCGACCACCATCCGGGCACGGGATCGCGCACGGCCCTGGCCGGCCGCGACCTGCGACGGCATTGTGCCATCTGCCCCGTGGCTTCGCCACTCCCGCCGGACCGGATGGTGCGACGTGTCACCGACTGTTACCAACCCCGTTCCGGTTCCGCCGGCGCCGCTTCCCGCCGGAAGCGACCGTCCGGTTCCGGGTGGCGCTGCGGCGCGTCGTCACCTCAGCCTGGCCGATCCGGCGATGGCGGTGCTGATCCGGCGGGTCGGGCGCTGCGGCCTGCGCGCGGACACGGCGCGCGAACCGTTCGAAAGCCTGGTCCGCGCCATCGCCCACCAGCAGCTGCACGCGCGCGCGGCGGAGGCCATGCTCCGCCGGCTGGTGCAGCACAGCCAGGGCGCGTTTCCGGGTCCCGAGGCGTTGCTGGCGCTGCCGGACACGGCGTTGCGCGGGTGCGGCTTCTCGGGTTCCAAGGCGGCGGCGATGCGCGCGGTGTGCGAGGCGCGCCTGGCCGGCGTGGTGCCGACGCGGCGACAAGCGGTGCGGTTGTCGGACGACGAGCTGATCAGCCGGCTGGTGTCCCTGCGCGGGATCGGGCGCTGGACCGTGGAGATGCTGCTGATCTTCAGCCTGGGCCGGCGCGACGTCATGCCGGTGGACGATTTCGGGGTGCGGGAAGGCTACCGGCGCATCAACGGGCTCGCCGTGCAGCCCAGGCCGCGCGCGCTGGCCGAGGCGACAACCGGCTGGAGCCCGTACCGGTCGTTCGCCGCCTGGTACCTGTGGCGTGCCGCAGACGG
>CAXTMS010000180.1:1313-7057 GCA_964245345.1 uncultured Acetobacteraceae bacterium
AGGAAGCGGGCGGGGTTCTCGACGTGCAGCCAGTGCCCGGCGCGCTCGATCACCTCCATGCTGTAGTGCGGGAACAGCCGGCGCATGATGGCATGGTCTTCGGGCCGGATGTAGGGCGAGTTCTCGCCGGCCAGGAACAGGGTCGGGCCCTCGTAGCGGTGGCCTTCGGGGATATAGGGCCAGCCCTCGATGTTGGTCATGGAGTCGACGATCTCGGCCAGGCCGATCACCCAGCCCGGGTCCTGGCCCAGGCGCAGGTTCTGCAGCATCAGGTTGCGTATGTCGGCGTTGGGCTCGATCTCCGACAGCAGCGCGTCCGCGCCGGCGCGGTTGAGGTAGGGCGGGAACGACATCTTCAGCATGCGCTCGCCGATGGCGAAGCTGCCGTGGCCGGTGGTGGCGGGCGGGATGTCGGCCACCAGCAGGCTGGCCACCGCCTCGGGGCGGGTCAGCGCCAGCGTCATCGCCGCCTTGCCGCCCATGGAATGCCCGACCAGGGTGGCCGGCAGGGCGTCGTGCTCGGCCAGGGTTTCCAGCAGGTCGAACGCCATGCTGGTGTAGTCCATCTGGCCGTGCGGGCTGTCGCCGTGGTTGCGCAGGTCGATCGCCAGGGTGCGTCGCGCGGCGGCGAGGCGACGCTGGAAGTAGCCGAGGTTGCGGGCCCGGCCGAACAGGCCGTGGATCAGCACGATCGGCGGAGCGTTGCGCGCCGCCGGCACGTCGGCGTCCGGCCCGCGCCCGACGACGTTGAGCTTCAAGCCGAGCCGTCCCGGTCCAGCGCCAGCACGATCTTGCCGGCATGGCTGCCGCTTTCCATCAGCCGGTGCGCCTCCGCCGCCTGCTCGAACGGCAGCACCGCGTGGATCAGCGGCCGCACCGCGCCGGACTCCAGCAACGGCCACACGTTCTGCAGCAGCGCCTCGGCGATCTCGCCCTTGAACGCGGCGGAGCGCGGCCGCATCGTGGTGCCGGTGATGGTCAGGCGGCCGGTCATGACCCGGCGCATGTCCAGCTTGTCCGCGACCGCGCCGCCCTGCACCGACACCAGCACCAGCCGGCCGAGATCGGCCAGGCAACGCAGGTTCCGCTCCAGGTAGGAGGCACCCATGATGTCGAGCACGATGTCCACGCCCCGCCGGTTCGTCAGCGCCATCACCCGTTCGGCGAAGTCTTCCGTCCGGTAGTCGATCGCCTCGTCGGCGCCGAGGGTGCGGGCGATGGCGGCCTTGTCCGGCGAGCCGACGGTGGCGATCACGCGGGCGCCGAAGGAGCGCGCCAGCTGGATCGCGGTGGAGCCGATGCCGCTGGTGCCGCCGTGCACCAGCAGGGTTTCGCCTGCCGCCAGGTGGCCGGTGCGGAACAGGTTGGACCAGACGGTGAAATAGGTTTCCGGCAGCGCCGCCGCTGTCACCGCGTCGAAGCCGGCCGGCCAGGGCAGGCACTGGGCGACCGGCGCCACGCAGTACTCCGCGTAGCCGCCGCCGTTGACCAGCGCGCACACCCGGTCGCCGGGCGACACCGGTGCGGCCGGCGCGGGCCGGTCCGGCTCGGCTGTTCCGGGGGCGACGGCGACCACGACCCCCGCCACCTCCAGGCCGAGCCCGGGACTCGCGTCCGGCGGCGGCGGGTAGAGCCCCTTGCGCTGCATCACGTCGGGCCGGTTGATGCCGGCCGCTTCCACCCGGATCAGCAGCTCGCCGGGGCGCGGCTGCGGCAGCGGGCCGGACTCGACGCGCAGGGTATCCGGATCGCCGCCGGAAGGGTCGTGAGCGATAAAGCGCATGGATGAGGGAAGCTTCACGGCCTGTTCATCTCTCGTGTGCGAGGGTGGGTGCAAGCTACGCTGCGTCCGGAACGGTGTCGTCGCCAACGTCGCCGGTCGTGTCAATCGTTACGTGGACGCGCGTCGATCGGACGCGGTCCTGAAGGAGCATCTCCGGCATGAAGCGTGGAACGTTGCCGAAACCGCTTCAGCCCTCCGGGTTCCCCGGCGGGCTCTGCCTCATGCGCGGCAGGCTCGCCGCCATGGCGTCCGGCGGGCAGCCGGAGCCGCCGGCCCCGCCGCCGCCCGACGATCCGGACGCACCGCCGATCGGCGAGCCGCCGGGCCCGATCCCGGTGCCGCCCGCTCCGGACGCGCCGCCGATGCAGCTGTGCGCCCGGCCAGGGGTTTCGGTGCGGGCGACCGGTTCGGAGCTGCCCTGGATGTTGCGTCCGACGCGGCCAGGCTTCAGAACACGCTCGGTCGCGTCACGGTAAACGGTGACGCCGGAAGGCTGTTCTCTTGCCCGGTTCGCTGTTGTCCCCGTTTCCGAGCTTGCGTCGTGAGCGGCCGGACGGGCGTGTGGTAGCCGTGTCCGAAGCGGTGGCGGACGGGGCGCTTCCCGACCCGGCGGCGCGGCCGGCGTTCCGGGACGGGATCGCCCAGCGCGGGCAGCAGGTGCGCGGCTGGGTGCTGCAGGCGCCGCTCACGCTGCGCGCCCTGGTGCGCGGCGACGAGATCTGGCTGGCGGTGCTGGCCTCCTGCATCGGCGTCGCCGCCGGGCTGCTCGTGGTCGCCATCAACGCGGTCACCCTGCTGATGCACAGGCAGCTGTTCGCGCTGAGCGGCAGCGGCCGGATGTCCGGGCTGCTGCATCTCGATCCCTGGCGCGCGGTGCTGGTGCCGACCGTGGGCGGCCTCGTGCTCGGGCTGTTCGGCCTGCTGGCGGCGCGCGTGCGGCCCGGGCGCCCGGTCGACCCGATCGAGGCCAACGCCCTGTTCGGCGGCCGGATGTCGTTCCGCGACAGCGTCGTGGTGGTGATCCAGACCGTGCTGTCGAACGGCGTCGGCGCGTCCATCGGGCTCGAGGCCGGCTATACCCAGATCGGCTCCGCACTCGCGTCCAAGCTGGGCCGCGCGTTCCGGGTGCGACGGCAGGACATGCGGGTGCTGGTCGGCTGCGGTGCGGCCGGCGCGATCGGGGCCGCGTTCGACGCGCCGATCGCCGGCGCGTTCTACGCCTTTGAGCTGGTGGTCGGCACCTATTCGCTGGTCAACCTGGCGCCGGTCACGCTGGCCTCGATCTGCGCCATCCTGGTCACCCACGTGCTTGGCGGGACCGCGCCGTCGCTGGCGGTGGTGATCCCGCTCGGGATCGGCGGCCTCGACTACGTGACCATCCTGGCGCTCGGCGTGGTGTCGGCGCTGGTCGGCATCGTCATCATGCGGGCGGTGACGCTGGCGGAAAGCGGGTTCCGCCGGTCCGGGCTGCCGGTGTGGCTGCGTCCCGCCCTGGGCGGGCTGATCGTCGGCTGCCTGGCGCTGATCACGCCCGCGGTGATGTCGTCCGGGCACATGGCGATGCGGCTGGGGCTCGACTCGCAGTACGGGCTGCAGACCGTGGCCATGATGCTGGTGCTCAAGGCGGTGGCGTCGGCGGTGTCGATCGGCTCCGGCTTCCGCGGCGGGCTGTTCTTCGCCTCCCTGTTCCTCGGCGTGCTGACCGGCACCCTGTTCGGCGACCTCCTGTCGCTGGTGGCGGTTCACGCGCTGTCGCCGGTGGTGTGCGCCCTGATCGGCATGAGCGCCATGGCGGTGGCGATCGTCGGCGGGCCGCTGACCATGGTGTTCCTGGCGCTGGAATCCACCGGCAGCCTGCCGCTGACCAGCGCGGTGCTGGCGGCCTCGGTGGTGTCGTCGCTGACGGTGCGGCGTATCTTCGGCTATTCCTTTGCCACCTGGCGCTTCCACCTGCGCGGCGAAAGCATACGCAGCGCGGTCGACGTCGGCTGGATGCGCAACCTCACCGTGGGCCGGATGATGCGTCGCGAGGTGCGCACCATACGGGCCGACACCTCGCTCGCCGCGGTGCGGCGCGACTTTCCGCTGGGCTCGGCGCACCGGATCATCGTGGTTGATCAGGCCGGGCGCTATGCCGGGCTGGTGCTGGTCCCGGAGCTGCACGGGTCCGAGGGGGACGCGTCGCGGCTGCACGACCTGCTGCACTACCAGGACGTGATGCTGCAGCCGCAGATGCGTGTGCGCGAGGCGGTGGCGCTGTTCGAGAGCGGCGAGGCGGACGCGCTCGTGGTGGTGGACGATCCCGAGCGTCGCGAGGTGCTGGGCGAGCTGACCGAGCAGTACGCGCTGCGGCGCTACAGCGAGGAGCTCGACCGCAGCCGGCGCGAACTGTCCGGCGAGGGATGAAGGACCGGCCGGCCCGCTTCAGGCGGTGACCGACAGGATCCGGTTCGCGACCGTCGCCGATCCGTCCGGCGTTCCGCGGTTGTCCGTGTTCTCCGCCGCCTGCGCACGCACGAGGTCGGCCGACGCCGTGTCCACGCCCTTCTGGTCCACCGCGACGCAGCCCGGGCTGCGCGCGCGCTTGTCCGCATCCACCCGGTTCTGCGCCCGGTCCAGCGCCTGCCTCGCCGCCGCGACCAGCTGGGCGTCCACCTTCGGCTTCTGCGGGATCCCGACCTGTGCGCCGTTCGACGAAGGAGGCTGGCCGAGGTTGGCGACCGGCGACATGGCGACTCCTGTTCCGCCCCGCGATCCTGCGCTGCAGTTCCTAACAACCGATGAACCGGCCGAGGCTCAGCCGGTGCGGCCGCGTGCGCGCCAGGCGGCGCGGGACAGGGACAGCTCGACCTCGTGGCTGATCTGGTTGTCGAAGAAGTCGGCGTCGAGGATGGTGCGGACCGTTTCGAACCCGAGCCGGGCGAACACGGCGAGCGACGGGTCGTTGCGCGTGTCCACCAGGACCGCCGCCACCTCGCAGTCGTAGCGCTCGAACAGGCAGTCGAGCAGGCAGCGCAGGGCTTCGGTGGCGATGCCGCGCCGCCAGAAGGGCGAAAAGATCATGATGCCGATCAGCCCGGTCCTCGGCTCGCGTCCCGCCGGCTCGATCGTCGCCTGCACGGTGCCGGCATAGGCTTGACCGAACCGGACCATCCAGCTGCACCAAAGGTCCAGGCCGTCCGGCGACCGTCCGGAACCCGGCTCGGCAAGGCGTGCCGACAGCTCGGCGAGCGAGGCCGGAGGTCGGTCGGGAAGAAAGCGGTACAGCGCCGGGTCGGACAGGCCGGCGAACAGCGGCGGGGCGTGGTCCGGCCGCAGCGGCTCCAGCGCCAGCCGCGCGCTGTGCAGCAAGGGCGGCCGGTCGGGGAGGGGGTTCAGGCGGCGAGCGCCGGCGGCATCGCGGCCGTCGGCGTCCATCCGGAGCAAGGTCGGGCGGCTCAGACCGAGTAGTACATCTCGAACTCGGCCGGGTGCGGCGTGTGCTCGAACTTGTACACCTCCTGCCACTTGATCTCGCAATAAGCCTCGATCTGGTCGCGGGTGAACACGTTGCCGGCGAGCAGGAACTCGTGGTCGGCTTCCACCGCCAGCAACGCTTCGCGCAGCGAGCCGCACACGGTGGGGATCTCCTTCAGCTCGTCCGGCGGCAGGTCGTACAGGTCCTTGTCCATCGCCTCGCCGGGATGGATCTTGTTGCGTATGCCGTCCAGGCCCGCCATCAGCATGGCGGAAAAGGCGAGGTAGGGGTTGGCGGTGGGGTCGGGGAACCGGACCTCGACCCGCTTGGCCTTGGGGCTGGTGGCATACGGGATGCGGCAGGACGCGGAGCGGTTGCGCGCGGAATAGGCCAGCAGCACCGGCGCCTCGAAGCCCGGGATCAGCCGCTTGTACGAGTTGGTGGACGGGTTGGTGAAGGCGTTCAGCGCCTTGGCGTGCCGGATGATGCCGCCGATGTAGTACA
>CAXTMS010000181.1:0-7033 GCA_964245345.1 uncultured Acetobacteraceae bacterium
AGATGGCGCTGCTCGACCCGTCCGACAGCGCCGACACGGCCGGAACGGGCCCGGACGCGCCATCCTGCGGCAAGGAGGTGCTGGTGCGGCTGGAGCCGGGCACGCTGCCAAGCGTTGCCGGACGGCTGCTGGTCATCCTGGCTGACCAGCCGTCGAGCTCCTGATCGCGCCGGGTGCGGCGCCGGCGGAACCATCGGTTCGCTCGCAGGCGCCCATCCGGACCTCGTGGCTTGTGCCGGCTCAACGGGACCTGAAGGCTTTGTGCGCCGGGGAAGCTGGAGATGCGCCGTCAGGCGGTGGTGGGAGGTGTTCACGCCGGAACGAGCCGAACTGCTGGGGTTCTGACAGGCCAGCGGAAGGCCACTTCATCCGTATCCGCACGCAAGGACCACCAGGGGGCAACGACGAGACCGATGAGCCCGAAAGCCGATTTGATCCAGCTCGAGCTTTTCAGGCCGCCGCCGCAGCCGTTGCGTCCCCCGACAACGCCGCGTGCGCCTCGGCGACGATGCCGAACGAGCGCAGGCGGACGGCGTGGTCGAAGATTTGTCCCGCCACCAGCAGCTCGTCGGCGCCGGTGCGTCGGATGAAGCCGGCAAGGCCGCGCCGCACCGTGTCGGGATTGCCGACGATCGCGGCCGACAGGGTGTGGCGTACCTGCGCTTCCTCCGCCGCGCTCCACAGCCCGTCCATGTTGCGCACCGGCGGCTTCAGCTTGCCGGGGGTGCCGCGGCGGAGCGAGATGAACTGTTGTTGCGCCGAGGTGGCGATGAAGGCCGCCTCCTCGTCGGTGTCGGCGGCGAACACGTTCACGCCCAGCATGAGGTAGGGCCGGGCCAGGGTGGCGGAGGGCTCGAAGCGGCTGCGGTAGATGTCGATCGCCGCCGTCATCGCGTCCGGAGCGAAGTGCGAGGCAAAGGCGAAGGGCAGCCCCAGCATGGCGGCGAGCTGGGCGCTGAACAGGCTGGAGCCCAGCAGCCAGATCGGCACGTCGAGCCCGGCGCCCGGCACCGCCTGGATCGCCTGGCCGGGCTCGACGGGACGGAAATAGCCCTGCAGCTCCAGCACGTCGCGCGGGAACGTGTCGGCGCTGGCCGGGTCGCGTCGCAGCGCCAGCATGGTGCGCTGGTCCGAGCCCGGCGCGCGGCCGAGCCCGAGGTCGATCCGGCCCGGATGCAGCGAGGCCAGGGTGCCGAACTGTTCGGCGATGGCGAGCGGCGCGTGGTTCGGCAGCATGATGCCGCCCGATCCCACCCGGATGGTGCGCGTGCCGGCGGCGACGTGCCCGATCACCACCGCGGTGGCAGCGGAAGCGATGCCCGGCATGTTGTGGTGCTCGGCCAGCCAGTAGCGGCGGAAGCCCAGGCCTTCGGCGTGTCGCGCCAGGTCGAGGGTGTTGCGGAAGGCGAGGGCCGCGTCTCCGCCCTCGATGATCGGCGACAGGTCGAGAACCGAGAACGGGATCATGGGTCGAAGCCTTTCTTCCTGCCTGGGTTCTCAGGCCGCCAGCTGCCGGCGCAGCACCGTGCGTGCGAACCCGGCGCAGACCAGAACGAACGCGCCGGCGCCGAGCCACGTGGCCGCCGCGTTGAAGCCGGGGCCGACCAACGCAAGCGCGTTCTCGCTGTCGGCCCCGCCGATGACCGCGGCGATCGCCACCCCCATCAGGCTTTCGCCGACGATGAAGCCGGACGCCAGCATCACCCCGCGACGCTGGGTCGCCTCCGACATGGGATCGGCCGGCATCCGCGCCAAGGCGGGACCGGCCGATGCCGATGCCGATGCCGCGCGGCGCGACAGCGCCCTGTTGATCGCCCAGGACAGGACGGCACCGACCACCAGGGTGACAGACACCGTGGGCGGCAGGTAGAGCCCGATGCCGACCGCCAGCACCGGCAGCGAGCGGCCGCCGCGCCGGAGCAGCCCGTCCACCCCGACCAGCAGCGCGCCCAGCGCCACGCCGATCAGCACCATGGTCCAGTCGAGCTGGTGCAGGAAGATGCCGCGCGCCAGCGTCGACAGCAGCAGCGCCTGCGGCGCCGCCAGGGCCCGCGTCGGGTCCATGCCCGGGCGCGGCAGGGCGCCGGCGAAGCCATAAGCGTGGTAGAGGAGGTTCAGCACCGGCGCGATCACCGCGGCCCCCACCACGCAGCCAGCCAGCAGCGCCACCTGCTGCCGCCACGGGGTGGCGCCGACCAGCTGCCCGGTCTTGAGGTCCTGGAGGTTGTCGTTGGAGATCGTCGCCGACGCCAGCACCGCGGAGGTCACGAACAGCACGCTGCCGATCGCCAGGCGCCGGCCGTTGGCATCGAAGGCGGCGGGCAGCAGCCCGGACGCGTCCAGGATCAGCAGAAGCAGCGACACGAGCAGCACCGCGACGATGGCGATGCCGGAGATCGGGCTGGCCGAGGAGCCGACGATCCCGGCCATGTAGCCGCAGGCCGCGGCCACCAGGAACCCGAACAGGACGCAGAACACGACGCAGATGATCGCGATGCCGAACACGGTGGCGTGGCTCCCGGACGAGGCCGGGTCGTACCACAGGAAGGCGCCGAACGCCGCCAGCAGGCAGGCGAGCAGGACGGCGCCCAGCATGCCGATGGCGCGCGGCGACAGGTCGCGGTCGGTCTGCGTATCGCTGGCGCCGGGTTGCTGCCTGCCGGCGCGGAACGCGACGCGCAGCCCGGCCGCGACCGGGCCGATCAGGGTCAGCAGCGTCCACACCGCGGCGATGGCGATGGTGCCGGCGCCGATCAGCCGCACCTTGTGCGACCAGATGCCCGTGGCGAAGGACACGATGTCGACGCCGGCCGGACGCGGCGTGAGCGCGGTCAGCACCGGCACCGCCACCAGCCAGCTGAGCGCCGCGCCCAGCAGCATCGCCAGGCCGCCGACGATGCCGACCAGGTAGCCGGCGCCGACCAGGGCCAGGGAGAAGCCGGTGGACAAGCGGAACACCGCGCCGCCGAGGGCGAACGTCAGGCTGGCGCTGTCGCCCAGCACCCGGAGCCCGCCGCTCAGCAGGCTGAACCCGGCCGACACCGCGCTGCCGGTGACCAGCGCCCGCAGCCCGCTTTCCGCGCCGGCGTTGTGGCCGGCTTCGCCCGACCCGGCGCGCAGCACCTCGGCGGCGGCCGTGCCTTCCGGGTAGGGCAGGGCGCTGCCGGTGACGAGCGCGCGGCGCAGCGGGATGGTGAACAGCACCCCCAGCATGCCGCCGGCGCCGCAGATCGCCAGCACCGGCCAGAACGGGAAGCCCTGCCAGTAGCCGATCATCACCAGGCCGGGCAGCACGAAGATGACGGAGGACAGGGCCCCCGCCGCCGAAGCCTGCGTTTGCACCATGTTGTTCTCCAGGATGCCGCCGCCGAAGGCGCGGAGTGCCGCCATGGAGATCACCGCCGCCGGGATGGAGGAGGCGAAGGTCAGGCCGATCCTGAGGCCGAGATAAACGTTGGAGGCGGTGAAGACGATCGTGAGCAGGGCGCCGAGCAGCAGGCCGCGCACGGTGAGTTCACGAGGCGGCATGGGCAACGGCTCCCGAGGTGGTCGAAGGCGAGGGGCGCCGGCTCCTGGACCACGCCGAAGGACAGCGTCCTCCGGAAACCCGATTGTTGCATTATCAGGCGGGTGGCAAGTCCCGCAGGCGGAACGCGAGGGCGGCGCCGGCCAGCATCAGCAGGCTGGTGATCCAGAACACCGGGCGCATGCCGAGATGGGCTGCGACGATGCCGCCCAGCAACGGGCCGGCGACGAAGCCGACATACTGGGCGGACGTGTTCAGGGACAGGATGCGCCCGGCGACCGCCACCGGCACGGCGTGGCGGATCATGCTGGTGATCGCGGGCGACAGCCCGGCCAGTGCCGCGCCCATCAGGAAGCGCAGGCCCAGCAGCTGCCACGCTCGCGTCACCAAGGCCTGAGGCACCAGCAGAAGCGCGCAGGCGAGCAGGCCGGCGACCACCACCCGCCGGTGCCCGATCCGGTCCGCGATCCGGCCGACCGGCGGTGCCGCGAGGACGCTGCCGAGGGCGGCCGCGGCCATGATAAGGCCGGACATCACCGTGACCGGGCCGTCGGGGGGCATCAGCTGCGCCACGTAAAGGGTGACGATCGGCTCGATCGACATGTTGGCGAGCGTCAGCAGGGTGCCGGTCAGCAGCATCGCCAGCACCGCGCGCCGGTCCGGGACCTCGCTCCAGGCGCCCGGGCGCGGACCGACGCTCCGCGCCGGCCTGCCTTCCCGGATCAGCAGCGTCGTGGCCAGGAAGGCCACGAAGATCACCCCGCCCGCGAGCAGAAAGGTTTGGCGCACCCCGATCAAGGGCGGCAGCGCGCCGCCCAGCAACGGTCCTGCCACGGCCCCGGCCATGATCCCGGACGACAGCACCCCCAGCGCCCAGGCGGAGCGCCCCTTCGGGGTCTGCGTCGCCACCAGCAGCGTCGAGCCTGACGCGTAGCCGCCGAGCAGCCCTGTCAGCAGGCGAAGCGCCAGCAGCTGCCATATGGTCTGCACGGTGCCGGTCAGCGCCATGCACACCGCCATGCCGAGGCTCGCCCGCACCAGGATCGGCTTGCGCCCCCAGCGGTCGGCGACCCGGCCCCAGAACGGTGCCGCCGCGCCGGAGGCGAGAAAGGTCGCGCCAAAGGTGATGCCCGACCATTGCGCGACCGCACCCTGACCCCGCACCCCGAGCGCCGCGACATAAAGCGGCAGGAACGGCAGAAGCAGGGTCATCGCCAGCACGGTGGTGAAGGCGCCAAACGTGCACACCAGCAGGTTGCGGCGCCAAGCCTGCTCGGACGACGTTTCACGCGGCGGCACGCTATCCACCGGAGGAACGCCCGTATCCGGTCACGAGACTGCGCCTGGACGTTTTCGCTCCGGCGGGATCATGCTCCTGCGGCGCGGGCGCAGAACCCGCGGCGACAGGTGATGGAGGAGCGGCACCATGACGATCGAGGCGATCCTGAACACCAAGGGCCGCAACGTCGTGAGCGTCCCACCGAACGCCAGCGTGAGCACGGTGGTCGCCGCGCTGCGCCGGCACGGGATCGGCGCGGTGCTGGTGCTCGATCCCGTTGCCGGGCGGTTCGACGTGCGGGAGCGGCACATCCTGGGCATCGTCAGCGAGCGCGACATCATCCGCGCCCTGGCGGAAGCCCAGACCGCCGGCGACGTGCTCGACATGGCGGCGTCGCAGGTCATGAGCGAGGTGCGGAGCACGATCGGCCTGTCCGCGGCCCTGGCCGACGCGGCCCTGGTGATGACCGAGCGCCGGGTGCGGCACCTGCCGGTGCTGGAGCACGAGGTGCTGGTGGGCATGGTCAGCATCGGCGACGTGGTCAAGGCGCGCATGGTGCAGCAGGCGAGCGAGGTGGAAAGCCTCAAGGCCTATGTGGGCGGCGGGCATTGAGGCAGGCGGCCCTGGCCGGGCCGCGCGCACCCGTCACAGCGACTCGACGAAGCCCTGGTAGGCGTCCTCGTCCATCAGCGCCTTGAACGCGTCCGGGTCGGTCGGCTCCATCCGGAAGAACCAGGCCTCGTCCTCCGGATCGCGGTTGACCAGGGACGGGTCGTCGCTCAGCAGCTCGTTGGCTTCCAGCACGGTGCCGGCCAGCGGCGCGTAGACGTCGGAGGCCGCCTTCACGCTTTCCACCACGGCGCAGCTTTCGCCCTCCGCCAGCACCCGGTCGGCGATCGGCAGCTCCACGAACACGATGTCGCCCAGCGCTTCCTGGGCGTGGTCGGTGATGCCGACGGTGGCGGTGCCGTCGGCCTCGAGGCGGACCCATTCATGGTCCTTGGTGTAGCGGATGTCTGCCATCGCCTGGGTCTCCTCCTGCGGTCGTGAGGCATCCAACGCCACGACCGGATTTGGTTCGCCTCCCTGAGCGCGCCTGCGCGCGTTCGCGTCAACGTCCGAGATGGGCGCGGTTGTAGTCGAGCTGCTGCGGCGAAAGCTGGAAGCCCACCTCGATCCGGTACGCCGATCCCGGCCGGTGCCGCGTGACCGGAAGGTCCAGCACCACCGGGTCGGTCTTGACCAGCACCTTGTCGCCGTTGTCCGGGAACTGCGCGCGGGCGGTGAGGGCGAGCTTGCTGACCACCGCGCCGTCCAGGGTCACGGCGAGGAAGTACGGGACCTCCAGGCTGTCGCTGGCGGCGGCCGGGCCGCGGTCGATCGCCATCTGCACCTGCACCACCGTGTGCAGCTCGGTGCCGCCGGCGGCGCTGCTGCAGTGCCCCGACACGCCGATGATGCTGCCATGGCTGAGGAGGCGGCTCAGGTCCGGACGCGAGAACCCGTCCGGGCCGTAATCGGTGTAGTCTGCGGCCTCTGCCAGCAGCCCCACCGAGGCGCAGGCGGGCGCGAACGCGTCCGGGTTCTGCGGCCCGCATCCGGACAGCAGCGCCGTCGCCAGCGCAGGCAGGACGCACGCGGACAAGGCTGGCAACAGCGGCCGGGACGCGCGGATCGGCTTCGATGCGTTCATTCTCGACTTTCGACCGGTGGTCCCTGTAAGGCAGGACACGGCGTTGCGGGGGTCGCCCGGGGCTTTGCGTCCGCAGCAACCGGACGCCATATAGGGCCCGACGCGGGTTTGGGGAACAGGATGCCGGACCAGATGCTTGACCAGCCGACCGTCGCCTTGCCGACGCAGGGCACGCTGCCGCAGCTCAAGCTGCTGCTGGCCGGGCCGCGCGGCTTCTGCGCCGGGGTGGACCGGGCGATCCGGGTGGTCGAGGAGGCGCTGCGACGCTACGGCGCGCCGGTCTATGTGCGCCACGAGATCGTGCACAACCGCACCGTGGTCGAGGAGCTGGAAGCCAAGGGGGCGATCTTCGTCGAGGAGCTGGACGAGGTGCCGCCGGACGGCCACGTGGTGTTTTCCGCCCACGGCGTGCCGAAGACGGTGCCGGCCGAGGCCGAGCGGCGCAACCTGCTCTACCTCGACGCCACCTGCCCGCTGGTGAGCAAGGTGCACCGCGAGGCCGAGCGGCACTTCGCCGAGGGCGGCCCGGACAGCC
>CAXTMS010000182.1:0-7012 GCA_964245345.1 uncultured Acetobacteraceae bacterium
GCCCATCCCAGCCCGGCCAGATCGGCCCCGGCGCCACGCCGTCCGGCTACTGACGGCGGGTGCCTCCGGTCGGCCCGATCACCTCCTAGCCGGTCGGGCCGGTGATCTCGCGCAGCACCAGGCTCGGGGTCAGGATCTGCGGCCAGATGCGGCCTTCCCCGCCCGGGGGGTAGTAGATGTAGAACGGCACGCCGTCCCGGTCGTGTGCCGCCAGGAAGCGGGTGATGACGGCGTCGTGCAGGGTCCAGTCGCCCTTCAACAGCGCCACGCGACGCGACGCGAGCGCCGCCTGCACCGCGTCGGAGCGGAACGCCACGCGCTCGTTGACCAGGCAGCTCACGCACCAGGCGGCGCCCATGTCCACCAGCACAGGCCGCCGTGCCGCGCGCAGCGAGGCGAGCGACGCGTCGGAAAAGTCCTGCCAGCCCGGGTCGCCGGCGGCCTGCCGCGTGCCGTCCGGCGTCCTGGTCAGGCCGGGCAGCAGCGCCAACGTCGCGAGCAGGAACGCCAGGGCCAGGAAGCCGGAGAACCGCGCGCCGCGCACCCCGCCCGCGCCGTCGCCTTCGCTGGCGATGCGCTGCGACAAGCCGAACAGCCAGGCGCCGGTGCCCAGCAGCACCAGCCCCACCGCGACCGCCAGCAGGCCACCCGAGCCGCCCTCGATGCTGGCCACCCAGGCCAGCCAGGCGCAGGCGGCGAAGATCGGGAACGCCATCGCCTGCTTCAGGATCTCCATCCACAGGCCGGGCCTGGGCAGCAGCGTCACCAGGCGCGGCACGCCCGCGAACACGAGATAGGGCAGCGCCAGCCCCAGCCCCATCGCCAGGAACACGGCCATTCCCACCGCGGCGGGAGCGGCCAGGGCGCCCGCGATGGCAACGCCCATGAACGGGGCGGTGCAGGGCGTCGCCACCAGCACCGCGAGCAGGCCGGTGGCGAAGTCGCCGGCATGGCCGGAGCGGCTGGCCCAGCCCTGCCCGGTCCCGGCCAGGCGCAAGCCCAGCTCGAACGCGCCCAAAAGGTTCAGCCCGACCAGGAACAGCAGCCAGCAGGTCCCGGCCACGAACGCCAGCGACTGGAACTGGAACCCCCAGCCGACGGTGGACCCGGCCGCGCGCAGGCCCAGCATCAGCCCGCCGAGGAACCCGAAGGCCAGCAGGATGCCGGCGGTGTAGAACACCGCGGACAAGCGCTGCTCGCGTCGCGCCATGCCGGACAGCCGGCCCAGCGCCATCGCCTTCATCGCCAGCACCGGAAACACGCAGGGCATCAGGTTCAGCACGATGCCGCCCGCCAGCGCCAGAAGCATCATCCGGCCGAACCCCAGCGCCGGGTGCCGCACCGACGCCGCCTGCGGCAGCGCCGCCACCGCCGGCGCGCCCGGACCGCCGGGCGTCGCCTGCACCGACAGCGCGCGCTGCTGCCCGGTCGGGTCGCGCAGCACCACCACCGCGTCGAACGGGCGGCCGGGCTTGAACGAGGCGGTGGGCTTGAGCGGGATCGTCACCAGCCCGTCCCGGACCTGGGCCGCCTGCGCCGCCACCTGGTCGATCACTCCGGTCTCGAGCGGGAACAGCCACGCGCCCGCCACGGAGGCCGGCGACAGCCCGGCGCCCTGCAGGGTGAAGGTGCCGTCAACGGCGATCCGGGCGGCGAACGGCGAGGCCACCGGCGTGTCGGCGCGGGCGGCGGCGAACAACCGCGCCTGCGCCGACGGCGCGTCCCCGTCCGGCAGGGTCAGCGTCAGGGCGGCGTGCTCGGGCACGCACACGTTGGCGCAGGCGAGCCAGTCCGCGGTCGCCTTCAGCAGCAGGGGACCGCCGTTGCCCGTCTTCTGCGGCGTCAGGATCATCGGCAGCAGCACGTCGCCGGTATAGGCGTAGCTCATCAGCGGGCCTTCCGGCAGGCGCTTCGGCGTCGGCCAAAGGATGGTGCCGGTCTGCCCGGTGCCGCCGCCGGACGCGGTCACGACGACGGTCGGCGCCTCGCCCGCATCCCCCGGGTTGGACCAGTAGGTGTGCCAGCCCGGCGCCAGCCGGAGGCGCAGGGCGACGCCGAGCGGCCGCCCGGCGGCCCAGCCGTCCCGGTCCGTCACCAGTGTCGCCTGGTCGTGGTCGGTGGACGCCACCGCGCTTTCCGCAGCCCGTGCCGGACCGGGAAGCAGCACCAGCCAGCACAGGCACCACAGGACAACCAAGCGTTGCAAGCGGACGATCAACGGGGCTTCCTTGTTCCGTGGCGGCGGCCTTCTTTTTGACACGATCCGCCGAGCCCTCATACAGGCAGCATGATCTCCCGCCCCTTGCCCGATCTCCCGGTGGTCGAAGCGCTGCCGGCGCTGCTCGACAGCCTCCGGACGGTTTCCAACGCCGTTCTGGTGGCGCCGCCCGGCGCCGGCAAGACCACGCTGGTGCCGCTGGCCCTGCTGGAGCAACCCTGGTGCGTGGACCGGCGCATCGTGATGCTGGAACCGAGGCGCCTCGCCGCCCGGGCGGCGGCGCAGCGCATGGCGAGCCTTGTCGGCGAGGAGGCGGGCGGCCTGGTCGGCTACCGCACCCGGATCGACGCCGCGATGTCCGCCCGCACCCGGATCGAGGTGGTCACCGAGGGCATCCTGCTGCGCCGGCTGCTGGGGGACCCGCTGCTGGACGGGATCGCGGGCGTGGTGCTGGACGAGGTGCACGAGCGCAGCCTGGACGCCGACACCGTGCTCGCCTTCTGCCTGGACCTGCAGCGCCAGCTTCGGCCGGAACTGCGCCTCCTGGCGATGTCGGCCACCGCGGACGCGCGGGCGCTGTCGGCCCGGATGAACGGCCCGGTGATCGAAAGCGCCGGCCGGATGTTCCCGGTCGAAACGCGCCAGGCCGGGCGCGACGTCGCGATCTTGCGCGACCTGCCGGACGCGGTCGCCCGCGCCGTGCGCGCGGCCCTCGACGCCCATCCGGACGGCGACGTGCTCGCCTTCCTGCCCGGGGTCGGCGAGATCCGGCGCACCGCGCAGGCGCTGGAAGCGCTGCGCGTGGAGGCCGAGCTGCTGCCGCTGCACGGCGAGCTGCCGCCGGCCGAGCAGGACCGGGTGCTGCAGCCGCGTCCGCCGGCCGAGCGACGCCGCCACGTGGTGCTGGCGACCTCCATCGCCGAAACCTCCCTCACCGTGCCGGGAGTGCGGATCGTGGTGGATGGCGGCTGGCGCCGGGTGCCGCGGCTCGACGCCGGCAGCGGCCTGACCCGGCTGGACACGGTGCGGGTGAGCCGGGCCGCGGCAGCGCAGCGGGCCGGACGTGCCGGGGGCGAAGCCCCCGGCTTTGCCTACCGGTTGTGGACCGAGGCCACCGGGCGCGGCCTGCCGCTGCAGGACAGGCCGGAGATCCTGGATGCCGAGCTGTCCGGCTTCCGGCTGCAGGCGGCCGCCTGGACCGCGTCGATGGGCACGGCGACCGACGCCCTGCCGTTGCCCGACCCGCCGCCGAACGGCGCGTTCGAGGCCGCGGGCAGCCTGCTCCGCGCCCTGGGCGGGCTGGACCAGGACGGCGCCATCACAGCGGCGGGCGGGCGCATGGCGGCGCTGGGCGCGCATCCGCGGCTGGCGGCGATGATGCTGGCGGCGAACGGGCCGGCCGAGCAGGCGCTGGCCGCAAACCTCGCGGCGCTGCTGGAGGAGCGCGACCCGCTGCGGCCGCGCCCGGCCGCCGGCAACCGCCGTGTCGCCGACCCGCCCGCCGACCTGTCGCTGCGCATGGCGCTGCTGTCGGGGCATGGCGCCGGCGACGCCGACCGCGGCGCGCTGCACCGGATCCGGCAGGCGGCAACCGGCTACCGCGCCCGGCTGCGCACCAGCGCCCCAGCGGCGGGCGACCTCGGCGCCCTGGTCGCGGCCGGGTTCCCGGACCGGGTGGCGCAGGGGCGCGGCGAGATCGGCTCGTTCCGCCTGGCCGGCGGCGGCGGCGCCAGGCTGCCGCGCGACGACCGGCTGGCCGGCAGCCGGCTGCTGGCGGTGGCGGCGCTGCACGTGCGCGACAGCGCCCGGATCACCCTGGCGGTGCCGCTCGACCCGGACCGGCTGCCGGACGCCCTGCTCGCCCGCACGACGGAGCAGGTCGAGAACGCCCTCGACCCGGCCAGCGGCGCGGTGGTGAGCCGCAGGCGGCGGCGCCTGGGCCAGCTGGTGCTGGCGGACCGCATCCTTCCCGCCGACCCCGCCGAAACCGCGCGCCTGCTGGCTGAGGCCGCGTCCGGCAGGCTCGACACCGCGCTCGACTGGTCCGACGCCGCCCGGCAGCTGCAGGCGCGGGTGGCGCTGTCCCGTCGGCTCGACGACAACACGACCCTGCCCGACCTCGGCGACGCGGCGCTCGCCGCCACGGTGCAGGACTGGCTGGCGCCGCACCTGGCGGGCCTGTCCCGCCTTCCCGAGCTGGCCGGGCTGGACCTTCACGCCCTGCTGCGTCGGCGGCTGGACGCTTCGGACCGGGACCGGCTGGACCGGGGGCTGCCGACCCACCTCGTTCTGCCGGGCCGCCGCGTCGCCATCGACTACACCGGGTCTGTGCCCACCGCCTCGTCCCGCGCGCAGGACTTCTACGGCGTCCGCACGCTGCCGGTGCTGGCGGACGGGCGGGTGCGGCTGCAGGTGGCGCTGTTGTCGCCGGCCGGGCGGCCGGCGGCGATCACCGCCGACCTCGAAGGGTTCTGGCACGGCGGCTGGGCCGACATGCGCCGCGACATGCGCGGCCGCTACCCGCGGCACGACTGGCCGGAGGATCCGGGCGGCGCGCCGCCTCCCGCGTCTTCCGCGCCACAAGCCCGCGCCAACAATGCAACAGGCCGGCCGTGCCGATGATTTCCGCGTCGTTCTGGTTCTAGGATGAACCGTCGATCGCCCGAGGACGCAGGCTGCATGACCGAACCAGGATCGTTGTTGTGCCGCCTGTCGTGGCCGGTGGCCGCGGCGGTCCTGTCGCTGTGCGCCGCCACCGCCGCACCGGCCCGGGCCGACGACCCGGTGCTGGTGCAGAGCGGCCCGCTCACCTTCGCGCCGCTGGTCAAGCGCGTGGTGCCGGCGGTGGTCAACATCGCCGTGACCCAGGAGGTGGACGACGCGGCCGCCGACGCCAAGGTCAAGGTGCCGGCGGCGCTGCGCGGCACCCCGTTCGAGAAGCAGTTCCGCGACCGCATGCGCACCCACCGCGAGCAGATGCTGGGCGCCGGATCGGGCTTCGTGATCGACCCGAGCGGCGTGATCGTCACCAACAACCACGTGGTCGGCCAGGCCGACAACATCACCGTGTCGTTTTCCGACGGCACCGAGCTGCCGGCCAAGGTGCTTGGCTCGGACGAGCTCACCGACATCGCGGTGATCCAGGTCAAGACCGACCGCAAGCTCGCGTATGTCCCCTGGGGCCGCTCGCAGGACGTGCAGATCGGCGACTGGGTGCTGGCGGCGGGCAACCCGTTCGGGCTCGGCTCCTCGGTCACCGCCGGCATCGTGTCGGCGCGCGGGCGCGACATCGGCGCCGGGCCGTTCGACGACTTCCTGCAGCTCGACGCGCCGATCAACCCGGGCAACTCGGGCGGTCCGTCCTTCAACATGCGCGGCGAGGTGGTGGCGCTGAACACCGCCTTCGTGTCGCCGGGCGGCGGCTCGGTCGGCATCGGCTTTTCCATCCCGTCCGAGCTGGTGGCGCCGATCGTCGAGCAGCTTCGCGCCAAGGGGCACATCGACCGCGGCTGGCTCGGCGTCACGCTGGAGAACGCCCCCGGCGGCGGGGTCACCATCGTGTCGGTGGACAAGGGCGGCCCCGGCCAGCGCGCCGGGCTCCGCCCGGGCGACGTGGTGCGCACCGTCAACGGCGACCACGTCGACTCCAACCGCGGCCTGATCCGCACCGTGGCCGCGGCGGCCCCCGGCTCCTCGATCCGGCTGGCGTTGTCGCGCAAGAACAAGCCGGTGGACGTGCTGGTGGTGGTCGGGCGGCGCACCGAGGGGCCGAGCTAGAAGCGGCCCCCGTGCTCGCTCCCGGCATCGATGCCGCAGCGGTTCGGCCCGGAAGTCCCGCGCGCGGCGTGCTGCTGGCGTTCGCCGCCTACCTCGCCTACTCGCTGAGCGACGCGTCGGTGAAGCTGCTGCACGGGGCGCTGCCGCCGTTCGAGGTGGTGTTCGCGGGCGCGGTGCTCGGGCTGGCGGCGGTGCCGATGGTCAAGCGGCCGGAGGAGCGCTGGAGCGACCTGCTGCGCTGCCGCAACCGGGCCATGTGGTGCCTGCGCGCCGTCGCCGCCGTGGCGGGCTCGGTGTTCTCGGTGATCGCCTTCACCCGGCTGTCCATGTCGGAAGCGATGGCGCTGCTGTTCCTGATGCCGGCCTTCGTCACCCTGCTGTCGGTGGTGTTTCTCAAGGAGGCGGTCGGCTGGCGGCGCTGGTCGGCGGTGCTGACCGGCTTCGTCGGCGTGCTGATCGTGCTGCGTCCGGGCATCGAGCCGTTCACCTTTGGCCACCTGTCGGCGATCCTGGGAGCCTTCGCCGCCGCGGTGACCATCGTGATCCTGCGCGGGCTCGGCCCCACCGAGAAGCGGATCTCGCTCTACGGCGCCGGCGTGGTCGGGCCGATCTTGGCCAGCCTCGTGATCGCCAGCCCGCACCTGGTGCTGCCTACGGCACGCGAGCTCGGCTTCGTGCTGGGCTACGGCCTGTTGTCGGCGCTCGGCACCGCGCTGCTGCTGCTGGCCTCCGAGCAGGCCCCCGCGAGCCAGGTGGCGCCGCCGCAATACAGCCAGATGCTGTGGGCGGTGGCGCTCGACGCGCTGCTGTTCGGCATCGGCATCGACCTTTGGATGATCGCCGGATCGCTGGTGATCATCGGCTCCGGGCTGTTCACCTTCGAGCGCGAACGGATCCGCAAGCCGCGCTGGTGGAACCGCGTGCCCCTGATCACCCGGCAGTAGCCGTACGGCACCTGCTGTGCCCTGGCGGACACGGACTGCCATAACCCGAGGGCAAGGCGGACGACCCGCGTCC
>CAXTMS010000183.1:0-6993 GCA_964245345.1 uncultured Acetobacteraceae bacterium
CCACGTTTGCGGCCATTGCGGCCATTATAATGGCCGCAATGGCCGCAAACGTGGTGCGGGCGCTTGAGCTCACCGCAGTTCGAGCAGTCGTTGTGCGCTTCACGCGGCAGAGCCTCGTGGCTTCGGCGCATGCCGGCGCGCGAGGGCGAGGTCTTTCTTTTGGGAACAGCCATGGGCCTGAGCCCCTCCAGTTCGAAGCAAACGGGCAACTGCGTGCCATGGAAAAGCTCGCCCGGAAGGACGATGGCGCAGCCAACGCGCGTTAGATGAGCGGCGGCCTCTACCAGAGCCGTCCAGCCTCCGCAAGCGACCCGTGCCGTCACGGCCCGGGTTCGAACCGCGGTGATGCCCGCCTGCGACGCGTCAATTGGTGTTCTGCCGCCGCGCCGCCAGCACCGCGAAGGGGTTGGGCCGGTCCCGCGTCGCCGCTTCCGTTTCCTCGTCGGCAAGGTCGACGCTGCCGACTTCCGGCGGCAACGCGGCTCCCGGCTTGCGCGGGTACGGGTCGAGCGCCAGCGCCAGCTGCTCGGCGGCGGCCTCGCCGAGGTCGATGGTCCCGTTGACGTAGGGGAGGTCGTCGTCCTCGTCCGGGTCGAGCGCCGTTTCGCCATCCTCGCGGGCTCCGTCGCCGGATGGCCGCTGGTCCGGCATCTGGTCGGCGGGGATGAACCGCACCGTGAACTGTTCGGTGACGGTGGTGGTGAACTCGTCCAGGGTGGCGACGCAGACCTGGTCCAGGCTGGCCTGCAGCAGCCCGTCTGCGACCACGCGACCGGACGCGTCGACGCTGGACAGGCGGAACCGGCACTGCACGGAATGCACCATGGGCAGGTCGAGGCGACGAGCCAAAGCCACGCATTCAACAGCGTCCGCTTCTAGCACAACGTCCAAGGCGATTGTTCCCGGGCGCGCGGCGCCGAGCGTCCTGACCTGGATCCTGCGTGACAGCTCCGGCTGCTGATTCACCTGGGTCGCCTTCCTGAGGTCGATCGGTTCGACTGCGGCAATGATTGACACCGTCCGGCCGTTCGGGCACCGACGGGCTTGACCCGGCCGACATACGACGCCACCGGCCGGCGTTCCACCCGACTAGGACATGTCGTGCCAACCGGGCAACCGGGAGATCGACCGAAGCAAGGACCGTCGCCTGCCATGCGGACCGTCACCGAACCTCGTGCCGCCGGTTGCCGCATCGGCCTGCTCCTCGGCATCCTCCTGGCTGCTTCCCCGCTTGTGCTGTCCGGCTGCGCCCTGTTCGCGCCGATCCCGACCGAACGCGGCCAGATGGTGGAGAAGGAGGACTATGACAAGCTGGTCCCGGGCACGACCACGCGCGCCGACGTGACCGCCCTGCTCGGTTCGCCCACCTCACGCGCCACCTTTGACGACAACACCTGGTACTACATCGGCGAGGTGACCGCGCCGGTGCCGCTGGCCCGTCCCAAGGTCGACCACCAGCAGGTCCTGGTGCTGAACTTCGACAACAACGGCACCCTGCGCGGCGTGCGACGCCTGGACCAGTCCAACGCCCACGACGTCGCCATGGTGACCCGCGTCACCCCGTCCCCGGGGAGCGAGGCGTCGTTCATGCAGCAGCTGATCGGCAACGTCGGACGCTACAACCCGCTCGGCGCCGTCGGCGGCGACACCCTGGGCGGCAACAGCCTCGGCGGCTTCGGCAGCAACAACGGCGCCGGCCACGGCGGCGCCGGCAACACCCTGCCGTAGCCGGTCCCGGCGGCCTTCCGGCGGCCGGCGCTCAGAACGGCAGCCTGATCCGCGCGCGCAAGCCGCCCAGCGGGCTGCGCTCCAGCCAGATGTCGCCGCCATGCGCCTGGATGATGTCCCGGGCGATGGTCAGGCCGAGCCCGGTGCCACCGCCCGAGCCGCTCTCGAACGCGCGGAACATCTGCTCGCGCTGGTGGTCGGGGATGCCCGGCCCGTCATCGTCCACCACCACCACCACCGCCCGCGCCTCCGCCGCCGCGGCGATGACGATGCGGCCGCCGTGCCGGCGCGCGTTCTCCAGGAGGTTGGTCAGCACCCGCCGGATCGCCCCCTGGCGCAGCACGATGTCGGGCATCGGCGCTGCCGACACCGACAGCACCTCGGCGCCGGCGCGCGCCGCCGCCGCCGCGACCTCCTCCAGAAGGGCCCGCAGGCAGACCGGTTCGGCCTGCTCGGCACCCTCGCCGCGTGCGAAGGACAGGTAGCCCTCGATCATGCGGTCCATCTCCTCGACGTCGGACACCATGCCGCCGATGTCGGGAACCAGGGTCGCCGCGTCCACCCGCCCGTTCTGCGGCAGCATGGCCAGGGTGAGGCGCAGCCTTGTCAGCGGGGTGCGGAGGTCGTGCGACACTCCTGCCAGCATGGCGGTGCGCTGTGCCACGAAGCGCAGGATCCGTTCCTGCATCCGGTTGAAGGCGCCTGCCGCCTTGCGCACCTCCTGCGCGCCCTCCGGCCGGATCGGGCCGGGATCACGTCCCATGCCGAACGCTTCCGCCGCCCGTGCCAGCCGCCGGATCGCCCGGACCTGGTTGCGCATGAACAGGGCGGCGATCCCGAACAGCAGCAGCGCGCTGCCCGCCACCCAGGTCACGAAGATCCAGATCGGGCCGACATCGAGTCGCTTGCGCGGCGCCGCCACGTCCAGCACGCCGTCGGGAAGCTGGATGTGGATCGACACGGTGTGCGGGTCGCTGAGCCAGTCCACGCTGAACGGCAGGCGGATCTGGTTCAGCGCCGCCGCCAGATCCTCGTCCATGGGACCAAGCACGTTGGTCGAGCCCTGCCTCAGCAGGCGCGCGCGCGGGCGCATGGTCATGCCGAGCTGGAACTGGGTGGCGGCACTTTGCAGCAGCCAGTCGCGATCCGCCTTGCGGCGGGTGCGCTCCAGAAGCAGCAGGGTCTCGTTGATCTCCCCGCTCACCGCAAAGGACAGGCGACGCGACACCACGTCGAGGTGGCTGCCGTAGAACAGCTCCAGGGAGATGCCCTGCGTCACCAGGAGCGGGATGAGCAGGATCAGAAGCGAGCGTCCGAGCAGCGAGCGCGGCAGCAGGCGGCGCATCGGCCGGTCGAGGCGCAGGCGCCACGGGACGCGGATCGCGGGACCCAGCCGGATCGGCGCAGGCTCGGGCGGCAGGAGCGGCTGTCCGGCGCGGAGCACGGCGGCCGCCGGTCCGTTCAGGTTCCCGGCCGCAGCACATAGCCGCGGCCGCGTATCGTGTGCAGGAACCGCGGCTCGCGCGGGTCGGCCTCGATGCGCCGGCGCAGGCGCGTGACCTGCACGTCGATTGCCCGCTCGCTGGCCTCGTCCATCTCCAGCGTGCGCGCGATCGCCTCGCGCGACAGCACCTCGCCGGGATGGCGCGCCAGCACCGTCAGCAGGGCGGCTTCCCCGCCGGTCAGGTGCACCGTTCCCTCGGCGCCTTCCAGCAGTCCGCGCACCGGGTCGAACTCCATCGCGCCCAGCCGTATCGGACGGGCGTTCTCCGTCGGCGCCGGCGGCCCGATGCGGCGCAGCAGCGCGCGCAGGCGCAGCAGCAGCTCGCGCGGCTCGAACGGCTTGCCGAGATAATCGTCCGAGCCGGCTTCCAGCCCGGCGATCCGGTCCTGCGGCTCGCCGCGCGCGGTGAGAAGCAGGATCGGCATGTCGTGACCGTTCTCGCGCAGCGCACGCGTCAGCTGCAGGCCGGTTTCACCCGGCATGGTGACGTCCAGCACCATCAGGTCCGGCTGCATCGCGTCCAGCAGCCGGCGCGCGTCCCCGGCACTGGCGGCGGTGGATACCCTGAACCCTTGGCCGAGGAGGTAGCGCTGCAGCAGGCTGCGGAGCGGCGCGTCGTCGTCCACCACCAGGACATGCGCCGCTTCCGCGCCGGTGCTGTCCATCAGCCGGCGGTCCGTCGCAGAACCGGCGGCGACGACTCCTGCGGTTCGAGCAGGCGCCGGGTGTCCTCGTCCATCACCCCGCGCATGACGCGCCGGAAGCCGTCCACGGCGGTCCCGCCCGCTTCGCGATAGGCCGACACCATGCGCTCGCGCTGCCGCTCGAACAGGCGCCGCTCCAGGACCCTGCCGGACTCGGTGAGGCTCAGCAGCCGCTGACGACGGTCCCGCGGTCCCTGTGCCTGCAGCACGTAGGCGCGCTCGACCAGCTCGCCCAGCACGCGGGCGAGGCTCTGCTTGGTGATGCGCAGCAGCGCCAGCAGCTCGCTCACCGCGATCCCCGGCCGGCGCCCGACGAAATGCAGCGCCCGGTGGTGCGCCCGGCCCAGGCCGAGCTCGGCCAGGATCGTATCTGCCGAGGCGGTCAGGTCGCGGTAGGCGAAGAAGAACAGGTCCTGCGCCAGACGCATCTGCTCCTCGCGCAGGAACAACAGCCCGGTGCCGGCGCCGTGTTCGCCGTGGCCGCCGGGACGGGATGCCGGCAGCCCGTGCGGACCTGTGTTCTGCTCCATATCCACCGCCCATGCAGCCCGTGCGTGGCCGCAGTTAAGACAGCTTCATTGACTTAATGGAAGCAGCCTTTTAGGGACTCCACGGCCAGCAGAAGGACGCCGTGCATGACCCTCGTTCCGTTCGACGACCGGGATGGCTCGATCTGGTGGGACGGTCGGCTCATCCCATGGCGGGAAGCCAAGCTGCACGTGCTGTCGCATGGTCTGCACTACGCCAGCGCGGTGTTCGAGGGCGAGCGCGCGTATAACGGCCACATCTTCAAGCTGCGCGAGCACACCGACCGGCTGATCGAGAGCGGCCGCATCCTGGGCTTCGAGATCCCCTACACGGCGGACCAGATCGACGAGGCGTGCCGGCTGGTGCTGACCGAGAGCGGCCTGACCGACGCCTATATCCGTCCGCTCGCCTGGCGCGGCGCCGAGCAGCTGTCGGTGTCGGCGCAGCAGACCAGCATCCACCTGATGGTGGCGGTGTGGGCCTGGCCGAACCTGTTCGGCGCCGACCGCATGAAGGGGGTGCGCCTCGGCATGGCGCCTTGGAAGCGGCCGCATCCCGAAACCGCGCCGATCCGGTCCAAGGCGGCCGGGCTCTACATGATCGGCACCATGTCGAAGCACGCTGCCGAGGCGGAAGGGTTCAACGACGCGCTGATGCTGGATTGGCGCGGCCAGGTGTCGGAAGCGACCGGCGCCAACATCTTCTTCGTCATGGACGGCGCGCTGCACACGCCGATTCCGGACTGCTTCCTGGACGGCATCACCCGCCGCACCGTGATCGCGCTGGCGCACAAGCGGCAGATCCCGGTGGTCGAGCGCGTGATCATGCCCGACGAGATGGCGAAGGCGGACGAGGTGTTCCTGGCCGGCAGCGCCGCCGAGGTGACGCCGGTGCGGCAGATCGGCACGCTCGAGTTCGCGCCGGGCCCCATCACCCAAACGCTGCTGCGCGACTACGAGGCGCTGGTGCAGATGTCGCCGGACGAGGTGCGGACCCAGCTGGCTGCCTGAACCAGAGCCTCAGCCGGCGTGGCGCAAGCGCCGGCCGAGGCTGCCGACCCGTGCGACGCCCGCCAGGCGGCGATCCAGGAACGCCTCGGTTTCGGCGCCGCCACCGCGACGCAGCCAGTAGAGCAGCGTCGCGGAGTACACCCCTGCCAGCAGCGCGCGCTTGCTGTACCAGCTGAAGCCGGTGGCGGTGTCACCGGCCGCCTGCCACACCGTGTCCACCGTCCGCAGCAGGCTGCGCGCCGCCGCGGGCCGGTTGCCCGGAAGGGACAGCAGCGACAACCCGCGCCGGACCGCCTCCCGCTCCGGCTCGGCCTGATCGAGACGCGCCAGCAGCAGCGCCCGCACCCGACGACTCAGCCTTGCTTCCGCAGCGGGTTCCGCCGAGGCAGCCATCCGGGCGTCGGCGATCGCGCTGTGCGTCTCGACCATCTCCGACGGGCCGCCGGGGAACAGCAGATCGGCATCCGGCCCGGCCGCCTGCCTGAGCGCGCGCACGGTCCAGCCGAGTTCCGGCACCAGGGGAAGCATGGCCCTGATGGCGTCGTCGCGCGCCGGATCGGGCTGCAGCGGCGGCGCGAACCCGGTGTTCGCGACCTCGGCCAGGGCGGACACGCCGCCGGCCAGCGGCATCGCCGACATCAGCACCCTCGCCAGGCGAGTCATGCGCCGCCACCCATGCCGAAGCGCGTGACCTCCGCCTCGAAGCCGAGCCGGCTCAGGTCGGTCATGCGCATCGGGTAAAGGATCCCGTCCAGGTGGTCCTGCTCGTGCTGCAGCACCACGGCCAGGAAGCCGGACGCTTCTCCGGACACCACCCGACCGCGCCGGTCCAGCCCGTCGTAGCGGACGCGGGCCGGACGCGGCACCGCCCCACGCAGACCGGGAATCGACAGGCAGCCTTCCGTGCAGGTGGTCATCTCGTCGCCGAGCGGCGTCAGCACCGGGTTGATCAGCGCGTCCACCTCACGTGGCGGGTCGTCGTCACCCGCGCTGCGTTGCGCCGGCACGCTGTAGACGAACAGCCGCAACGGCACGTGCACCTGGGGTGCCGCCAGCCCTGCACCGGACGCGTCGTGCATGGTCTCGATCATGTCCTCGATCAGCTGCCTGATCGCCGGTGAAGACGGGTCCTGCACCGGTTCGGCCCTGCCCAGCAGCACCGGATGACCCATGCGCGCAATCTTCAACAAGGCCATGACGGTCATCCTCGGTTCGTGGACGGCAAATCGGCGTGACGGCGCAACCCTGCCCCTCCAGGTCATTTGTGCATCGACACGGCGTCGTGCTATAGCGCCCGCCTTCTCGGGTTCCGCATCGGCGGTGTCCGGACACCATATAGGTCGGCGCTTCCCAACGCGGCGTCGGGCACCCGATCAGGAGTTTACGGCACAGTGCAGGTTCTCGTCCGCGACAACAACGTCGACCAGGCGCTCAAGGCGCTCAAGAAGAAGATGCAGCGCGAAGGCATCTTCCGCGAGATGAAGCTGCGCCGGCACTACGAGAAGCCGTCCGAGCGCCG
>CAXTMS010000184.1:0-6954 GCA_964245345.1 uncultured Acetobacteraceae bacterium
CGTGGCTGGCGCCGCGCAGGAACGAGTAGTTCGAGGTCGCCTGGAGCTCGACGTAATGCAAGTTTAGCTCAACTATGAGCCCGCATTCGTACGAGTTCCTCTTCCACCAGCCTTTTCGGTAGGACGAAGAAATCAAATAACTCGTAGAGAGGTGATAGCATGTCGAAAACTATCTCAGGTAGCGTGTTTGGTAAGGCTGTGAGTGATATTGCACGAGTTGATTCTTGGACGGCTTGTTGAGCTGTTCGGTTCTCGAAAAGAATTCGATTCGGGCTCCATACCGACACTAAGCTTCGACCGGTAAGAGACGTCCACTTCGCGTGGCATATTAAATCAGCTTTCTCGGCACCTAAAGCTCGAGCAATATAGCTAGCTTGAAGGATGGCTTCCCCTAGTCGCCAAGTTGGCGCGACCAAATCAAACGTGGTTCCAGGCGAAGTGCCTGTGGGTCCGCTATCCTCAGAATATCCACAACGAGTGAAGAAGAGTCCTTGGGGAGAGATACGCCAGAAATCGTGACGCCTTGGTATATCGAAGTTTCCTAGCTCATCAGGGCCGCGCCAAAATTGTATGGAGTCCGCGACTAATCGCGTTTGATACGGCATGCGGTTGAGTGTCAGAAATGGCGGCCACCCGGAATAATTTCTGATTTCTCGTTCAATAAGATGCTTTAAATCGACTGGTCTGATTGGTGCTACATCTTGGTCTATTGCGAAGGACAGGTCATAATATCCATGCACAAAGCGCGGTGGAGCATTTGGTGGAAGTTTGTCAATGAGTTCCGCCCACTTCGCTGATGCATCAGCTTCGTAAGCGTGTAGAATTTCAAGTCGAGTAGACGCAGGTGAACCAGTGTTCGGGATTACGCCCGCCATTATCGACCGCATTGCGTTCAGCAAGTCCTCCTTTCGGTTTTGGAGACAGCGATTTAGAAGCTGGTCCCAATCCTGGGCAGTTTTCGGTTCCTCGCTGGCTGGGCCCGGCCTGCGTATATAAATTCTGTTTGCCACCAACCTCTTCTCATTAGGCGAAGACGCTTTGGCGCGTATGGGGATACCATGCCCACCCGGAACAGCAATTATAGGATACTTCTCGCTGTCAGAATGAAGCGCACTATGCACAACAGAGCATTGTATGGCCGGGTCAATATATTTAGAAACAATAGACTGCACTGCGTCTTGGGACCATGCGGTCAGCTCAGGTGGTCGCTGCTTATGAGGATGAAAACTTCCGTCGGTTTGCTCTGAAAATCCGATTACGACATACCCACCGCCGTGATTTGCAAGAGCAATAATCTCCTTTGCAAGCGCCGCTTTATGGTCATTGTCTGTTAGGTCAAGCCATTCTTTGACCTCGATGTCGAGAGTTTCTCGTGGGGCATTAACCAGAGCCTCAAGGTCTGTATTTCGTAGCATCATAAGTTTCCGTTGAATCTGCTGACTAGCTAACACGGTCTCGGCTTTCAGTCCGAATTTGGATGCCGATGTCGGCTGGTCGACGGCGCCGCGGCATCGGGTCGCTTCATCAGCACGTAGCCCGACCGCTCGAGGTGCTCGACCAGACGCTCGGCGGTGATGCGCGCCATCGCGTCGTCGGCGTGGTGCACCCGCTTCCTGCCAGCGTACCGCAACGCGAAGCTCAGGCTCTGCTCGATCTCCTCGTGGCTCGCCGGGCGCAGGCCGCGTTTGTCGTCGTCGGTCATGATGGGGTGCCGCCGCTAGAAGAAGCCGTGGAGGAACCAAGCAAGGCTGCCCGTCGCGCCGTCGATGCCGTCGCCCTGGCGGAACAGCCAGAAGCGCCGACCCTGCTGGTTCTCGACCGTCCAGTAGTCGCGCACCGCGACCAGCTCGCTGGACCGGACCCACCATTCGCCGATGATGCGCTCGGGTCCATCGGCGCGGACGACACGGTGCTGCACCCGGCGCCACGTGAACGCCTTTGGCGGGTGGTCCGGCATGGCCGCCAGCGCCGCGACCGGCTCCGGCGGGTCGAGCAGCCGGACCGGGCGCGGCCAGGCGGTCATGGTCGCCATGGTGGTGGGCGATGTGTGCACGCACACCGACTGCTGCGACCGCTCGGGCACCTCGCTCTCGACGGAGCGCATCCGGTAGACCTTGTCCGAGCCCAGCCGGTTCACCAGCCGGTCGATGAGCTCGGACAGGTCGGCGTCGTCCTTGTCGCCCGGCGCCAACCCTCCGGCCCGCTGGACGTACTCCAACGGCTCGACCAGCGGCAGCACCAGGCGCATGGCCTCGACGCCGAGACCGGGGTCGACCTCCTCGACACGCTCGTCCAGCAGCCGCGCCAGATGCCGCACGTCGCGCACCGGACGCGCGGTGCCGATGCGGACGACCTGCACCGTGGCGTCGACGCGCTCGAACACGAGGTCGAGGCGACGGGCTCCCAGGCTGCCCCGCTCGAGCAGGGTGCAGGCTTCCCCGACCAGCAGCAGGATCACCGCGACGAAGGACTCCGCCGTGGCGATGGGCTCGACGAAGGTGCGTCGGACGACAATGGTCTCCGGCGGCAGCACCGGCTGGATGGGTTCCGGCACCCGCCCCAGCGCCTGGTCCAGCCGGGTCAGCAGGGCGTTGCCGAAGCGGCGCGCCAGCGGAGCCCGTGGCGCCGTCGCCAGTTGCCCGACGAGGTCGAGCCCGAGCCGACGCAGGCCGTCCACGGTAGTGGCGTCCAGCCTCAGGGCGCTGACCGGCAGCAGCGCCAGGGCATCGACGTGCGCCCCCGGCTCCACCAGCGTCAGGGGACGGCTGCCGTAGCGGGCGAGGGCGTGCGCGGCGCCGGGCGTGTCGGCAACTGCCACCTGTCCTGTCAGCCCCTGCCGTTCCAGGTGGCTGGACAGCAGCGACAGCATGGGCCTTTCGCCCCCATGCAGGTGGGTACAGCCGGTGGCGTCGATCCACACCCCGTCCGGCGGATCCGCTGACGTCATCGGCGACAGGCGCAGGCACCAGGCGGCCAGGCGTTCGAGCGCCGTGGCGTCCTCGGGTCCGGCGGCATCCACCACCACGAGGTCGGGCACCATGGCCTGGGCGTGCGCCAGGGCCATCCCGGCTCTCAGCCCAAGCCTGCGTGCCGCGGCGTCGGCTGCCGCGACGACCATGCGGCGGCCATTGTGTCCGCCGGTGACCAGCGGCACGTCATCCGAGAGCGCGGCGTAGCGGTGACGACGCAGCCGGTCGGTGGGCCAGAACGGAAGCCAGAGCGAGACGACCCTGCGCATCGGGCGCCTCCACGGTCCAGGTTGCGGATTCCGCGCCTCGGCAGCGGACGAGTTCGAGCCTCCAGAGCGGGCGTCCGACGCCATGGACCTCCGGGGCGTGCGCCAGGGGCGGAGGCGACGGCATCCCGCTGATCCGCCACCGGCTGGAGGCGGCCGACGGGGCGACGAGCGACGGGTCGTCGAAGCGTCGGCTCCGGCGCAGCACCAGGCCCAGCACGTCGGTGGCCTCGGCGGCGAGCTGGAGGCGGCGCGACGCCACGAGGTCGAAGCGCCCTTCGAGCTCGCACACCACACCGGCGAGGTCGGGGTGGCGGAGTCCCTCCTCCATGGCCTGCAGGGCGTCGCGGCGCGCCTGGACCAGTATCAGCCGCCCTGGGTCGAGACCGGCCTGGGCGAGACCGGCGCAGAACAGGTCGCGCCTGCCGAGGATCCACAGCACCGGCCCGGGACGGCGCGCGAGCAGGGACGCCGCGAATACGGCAGCTGCCGCGCACTGCTCGACCTCGGGACCTGCGCCAGCGACCTCGTGCACCGCGCCGAGCGCCAGGCCACCTCCGGGAAGATGCCGGTCCAGCGGCTCGATGCCGAACGGCAGGACGGCCGTCCTTGACGATGCGCGACCGTTCCGTTCCGCTGCCGCGATGCGGGTCCGCAGGCCTGCCAGGACCTCCGCCCGTGTCACCGTCTCCCCCATACCAAGCCCTCCCAGGCGGAGAACGTATAGGGAACAAACTGGTTGTGTGAAGGGTCGATTTGCACGCCCAACATGTAAAGCAGCGTGAAACGGAACGGCTTCAAGGGGATGATTCGCGATGTAGAGGTGCGGCCTTAACTGGACGCGGTCCTGGATCCCGCTAGCCTAGCGTATCGAGTCCGCGCCGAGGTTCTGTCAGCCGCTATGGGACGAAACAAGTCGCTGCCAGCACCCTACTGCTCGGTCCATCGGAGGCTCGACATGACTACGCCCACGACAGACTTCTTCCTGGAAGAAGTGGCTGCCAGCTTGCCGCCCGGCATATCCTTGCCGCCAGCCTTCGTGTCCGCACTTCGATGGACGGAGGAGAACGGCTGCATCCATGCCTACACAAGGAGCGACGGGCACTACGCCACGCTCTATCCTGCATCGCCAACCGAGAGCGACACGTCCTGCGTGTCGTTCCATGCCGTCAGTCCAGGCGATGCTGCCGCCTGGATGGGGAAAGGCGTGCCGGGCGCCGAGCGTCTCGCGCCTTTCATCCGCACGGGCGGTGACGGTTCCCAGGCGGCCCTGTGGCTCGACCCGGAAGACAGGCTTCGCTTCGTCCATCTTGGATCGGGCTCGGGCTCGACCTGGGCGGGCGTCATCACCGATGACCCCGTCGAGATGCTCCGCTTTCTCGCCATCGGCTATCCCGAGCCTTGTTGGCCTGACGTCTTCGACGCCACCCCGGTCGAGGTGTACGAGGACAGAGATCTCGACGACGAGGCTCCGTTCGCGCCACCTCGCCTGTTCCAGCAGTGGCTCACCACGACCTTCGACGTGACGATTCCCATACGGGGATGCGACATCGTTCCATGCGCGCCGGATATGCACGACGCCGAAAACACCGACCCCTTCCTGGTATGGCTGCGAGCCGTTCAAAGCCGATAGGCTTGAGCCACCCTGCCTGGCAAGGTCTGGCGGACCTTTCTTCGTGACTGCGGGTATGGCCTGCGCCCGACCTTGTTCAAGCCGGACGTGACGTCGGAAGGATACAAGCCAGCAGCCCGTCGACATGGGCCGGTCGGATAGTGAATGGTGATGTGCTTGAGGATACGGCAAAGGCGAGCCTTGTCGAGGCCGTTGAGCCTGGCGGTCTGCTAGACCGGCGCATCGGCGCCCGTTCCACAGGTCATCAGCTGACTTTAGCTGCGATGCGCTCCTGAACCTTTCGGCCATGCTGCAAGCCTTGGCTGGAACTGTCGACTGCGCTGGAAGCTGGATATCCGTTTCGGAGAAAGCCAAAGGCGATGGCCGAGCCGATCATCGAGACCGAGCGGTTGCTCCTGCGGCCGCCGCGGGCATGTGACCTGGACGGTTGGACGGCCTTCTCCGCCGACGAGCAGGCCATGCGGCCTCTCGGCGGCGTGCAGCCGCGCAGCGTCGCGTGGCGGACCATGGCTGCGACGGTTGGAAGCTGGTCGTTGCAGGGATTCGGGATGTTCTCGGTGCTGCTCCGCGGGACCGGACGGTGGATCGGCCGCGTCGGTCCCCTGCGGCCGGAGGGATGGCCTGCGCCGGAGATCGGCTGGGGCCTCCTGGCGGACTTCCACCGGCAGGGTTTCGCTCGGGAAGCCGCGACCGCGGCGGCGACCTTCGCCTTCGAGCGGCTGGGTTGGCCCGCGATCCACCACGTGATCGACCCCGAGAACGACGCGTCGATCGCCGTTGCCCGCTCCATCGGTTCCAGACTCCTGGGTCCGACGCGGCTGCCCGAACCATACCAGGACAGTCGTGTCGACCTGTGGGGGCAGAACCTGGCCGAGTGGCGGTCTCGGCATCCACCGGAACCGCCAGCGCGTCGCGACGGCTTGGCGATCAGTGTCTCGACGGAGCTGGGCGAGCAGGACCAGGCGGTCCTCCAAACCGGGTTGGCCGACTACAACGCGTCGCAGGTTGGCCCTGATCCGGCATATCCACCGTGGATCGTCGGGCGCGACACAGCCGGTCGGCTGGTCGGAGGGGCACGTTGCGTCGTGATGTGGCAGTGGCTGCTCATCGACTGGCACTGGGTCGCGGAGGATCACCGTGGTGCCGGACTGGGTGCCAGCGTGCTTCGTCGGGCGGAGGCGGCGGGCATGGCACACGGTTGCTCACGAGCGTTGCTGAACACGTTCAGCTTCCAGGCGCCCGACTTCTACCTTCGGCACGGCTACGACGTGTTCGGGCAGCTCGCCGAGCTGCCGCCCGGACACGAGCGCTACTGGATGTCGAAGGTGTTGGCGTCTCCGTGATGCGGAGGAAGGCATGCGCCTTCGGGACGTCATGTCGAGCAGCCAGGCATCTACCGCGGAGCGACGGCACAAATCGCGTTGTTGCCGACGGATCCGGAACAGGATGACGAACCTCGGTGTCCGACGGCTTCCATCGTGCCTTGAGCGCAACCCGAGATGTAGGCTCGTCCGTCGCGACATCCTGGTCCACCATTAGACAGAACCGAATTGACGTGAAGCAGCACCATGCAACACCATGACGACACCATCATGCTATGGCGGCCTGTCGGCCCGGCGGAGCTGCGGCTGATCGAGGAGAGCGGCTTCGAGGCGTTCCCGCCGCGCCTTCCGGAGCAGCCGGTATTCTACCCGGTGCTGAGCGAAGACTACGCGGTGCAGATCGCCCGGGACTGGAACGTCAGGATGGACGGCGCCGGGTTCGTGCTGCGCTTCGCAGTCGGGCGCGCGTTCCTGCAGCGCTACGAGGTGCAGCAGGCCGGTGGTCGCCAGCACCTGGAGTACTGGATCCCTGCCGAGGACCTGCCGGACTTCAACCGCGCGATCGTCGGGAAGATCGAGGTCGTCGCCAGCTATAAGCCTGCCTCCACATGATGGAAGCGGAACGTAGGCTGCTCGCCGCCCTGGCCTGGATGTGCGAGCAGTATCTCTCGAAAGATGGCGTTCTAGACCACTCCTCCATGTCGGCTGGTGGAGCGGCCCCCATTTCGACCGGACACGCGGCGCAACCGTGAGGGCCTAGGCTT
>CAXTMS010000185.1:0-6939 GCA_964245345.1 uncultured Acetobacteraceae bacterium
CGGTACCACGGCGTGTCGGTGCGTCCGGTGAGCCAGCGCCAGCACTGGTCGTAGCGCGACAGCATCCACACCGGACGACCGAGCGCTGCCGCGAGGTGCGCGGTGGAGGTGTCGACGGCGATCACCAGGTCGAGCTGCGACACCAGGCCCGCCGTGTCGTCGAAGCTGTCGATCGATCCGGTATGATCGAGGAGGCGCAGGCCGGATGGCGGATGCAGCGCGTCTGCCGACGCTTCCCCCTTCTGCAGGCTGTAGAACAGCGCGTCCGGAGCCGCGGCGGCCAGCGGCGCCAGGTCACGCAGGCGGATCGAGCGGCGGCGATCCGCCAGGGCCGATTCGCGGGCATACGGGTGCGGGCCGCCGGCCCAGACCAGTCCGATCCGCATGGGCCGGTGCCTGTCCGGACGGGGCGGCGCGTCCTCGTCGAGCCGTTGCCGCCACGCCGCCACCTTGGCCGGGTCCGGCCGGAGGTAGCCTTCGGCGGCCGGCACGGTATCGGGTGTCGTGCCGAACACGCGCGGCAGGGTGAACATCGGGCAATGAAGGTCGAAGGAGGGCAGCGTCGCGTCATACGCCACCACACGGTCCAGGCCAGGCAGCCGGGACAGCAGCGTCACCAGGGGCTGGCGCACGCGCAGCACCACGATGCCGCCGCGCGCCTTGGCAAGCGCCGCATAGCGTATGAACTGCAGCGTGTCGCCGAACCCGCCCTCGTCGTGCAGCAGCAGCGTGCGGCCCTCGAACCGTTCGCCCTGCCAGCACGGCACCCGGTAGGGGTGCGGCGGCTTGGCCCGCGTGCGCCAGCGCCACTCGTACTCGGCGAAGCCCGCGATCCAGTCGCCCTTGGCGAGCAGCGCCAGCGCGCGGTTGCAGCGCGTCTCGGCGTTGTCCGGCTCGCAGGCCATCGCCAGGTCGAGAAAGGCGAGCGCCTGCGCCGGCACGCCGCACGCGGTCAGGGCGACGCCGAGGTTGGCCAGGGTCGGCCCGTGCCCCGGATGGAGGCGAAGCGCGTTGCTGAACGCGGCGATGGCGTCGTCGAGGCGCTGGCGCTCGACCATGGTGTTGCCGAGGTTGGACCAGGCGGTCCAGCAGGACGGGTCGAGCGCCACCGCCCGGAGCAGGATCGGCTCGGCCTGGTCGAACCGGCATTGCTGGTTCAGCAGGCCGCCCAGGTTGGCCAGGGCGAGGGCATCGTCGGGCGCCTGCGCGAGCCAGGCGCGCCAGGCCGCCTCGGCCGCGCCCAGCTGGCCGGCACGATGCAGCGACAAGGCATGTTCCGCGCTCGCTGCCGCCGGTCCGGACGTCGTGCTGTGCATGCGGCCAGGATGAAGGCGCGCGGTTAACCGATCCCGAACGCCGCGTCTCAGTCCTCCGCCGGGCTGGCCGAGAACGAGGCGGTCAGGTCGGACAGGTGGCCGATCTCCTCCAGCCGCACCCCGTCCGGCGCCACCAGCCGGTTGCCGCCGCGCGCCACCCGCCTGGGCAGGAACACGTGCTCGAAGCCGAGCTTCTGCGCTTCCTTGAGCCGCGCTTCCGCCTGGGTCACCTGGCGCACCTCGCCGCTCAGGCCCACCTCGCCGAAATACACCGAGCCGGCGCTGGTGGGCTGGTTGGTGGCGGCGGAGGCCAGCGCCGCCGCCACCGCAAGGTCGGCCGCCGGCTCGCTGACGCGCAGGCCCCCGGCCACGTTGAGATACACGTCCGAGCCGGACAGGCGGAGGCCGCAACGGGTTTCCAGCACCGCCAGCAGCATGTTGAGACGGGCGGTGTCCCAGCCCACCACGGCGCGGCGCGGCGACGAGCCGCTGTTGGGCGCCAGCAGCGCCTGCACCTCCAGCAGCACCGGACGCGTGCCTTCCAGCCCTGCGAACACCGCCGAGCCGGCGATGTTGCCGCGCCGCTCGGCCAGGAACAGCGCCGACGGGTTCGGCACCTCGGCCAGGCCGCGGTCGGTCATGGCGAACACGCCGATCTCGTCGGTGGCGCCGAACCGGTTCTTGGCCGCGCGCAGGATGCGGAACTGGTGGCCGCGGTCGCCCTCGAAGTACATCACCGCGTCGACCATGTGCTCCAGCACCCGCGGCCCGGCCAGCGCCCCTTCCTTGGTCACGTGCCCGACCAGGATCAGGCCGAAGCCGCGGCTCTTGGCCAGCCGGATCAGCTCGAAGCCGGCCGAGCGCACCTGGCTCACCGAGCCCGGCGCGCTGTCCACCGTTTCCAGCCACATGGTCTGGATGCTGTCGATCACCACCAGGGCGACGTCGCGCTCGGCTTCCAGGGTCTGGGCGATGTCGACCACGTTGATCGCCGCCGCCAGCTCCAGCCCCGGCGCCTGCAGGTCGAGGCGGCGGCCGCGCATGCGCAGCTGGTCCACCGCCTCCTCGCCGGAAATATACAGCACGCGCCGCCCGGCAGCCGCCATGGCGGCTGCCGCCTGCAGCATCAGGGTGGACTTGCCGATGCCCGGATCGCCGCCCACCAGCACCACGGAAGCCGGCACCAGCCCGCCACCCAGCACCCGGTCGAGCTCGGCGATGCCGGTGCCGATCCGGGGCGGCGGCTCGGCCGCCCCTTCCAGCCCGACAAAGCCGATCCGGCCGGCGGCGCGTCCGGTGCCGCCGGTGGCAACCGGGCGCGCCGAGGCGGACCGGGTGTCGGCGGCCTCCTCGACCAGGGTGTTCCACTCGCCGCAGGCCTCGCAGCGGCCGCTCCATTTCGGCCACACCGCGCCGCAGCTCTGGCACACGTAGCGAGCCTGGGGACGCTTGCCCATCAGCGGGCGTCCGGGGCGGCTTCGGAGGGCGGCAGCGGGGCGGCGAACAGGCTGGCCTGCATCAGCGTTCCGGACGGCTGCAGCAGCACCAGCAGCACGATCGGCGGCGCCGGCGCCGGGCGGAACAGCAGGTAGTGCTGCTCGCGGCCGTCGCCTTCGGCCTCCATCAGCTGCATGGAGGCACCCCGTGCCTGCATCGCGGCGGCCAGCCGCATCGTCAGCGCGTGCGGGTCGATCCCGGTGCCGCCATCGCCGCACCAGCCGTCGTCGAACGACAGCACCACCAGGTGCCCCGGCTGGTTGTCGACGTGGTACGCGCGCCCGGGACGTGCCAGCAGCCGCGCGGTCGCGGTGTCCGAGGCCGCGCGGTAGGAGGGCGAGGCCAGGGCGGTGCGCAGGCCCCTGGCGTCGCCGGCGTGGCGGAAGCAGCTGCTGGCGAACAAACGGCTCAGCGCGCCTGCCTCGTCGCGCCCGGACGAGGTCCCGCCGTCGATCGGAGCGGCGGCGGCGGCCTGCGACAGCAGCAGGGCGACGCAGAACAGGGCGCGGAGCCGACGGCCGCGCCCGGCAGTTCCTGCCTGCACCGCGCGCCCTATCGCCGCAGCTCCATGCCGATCGGGCCTTCGCGCCGCCCGTGGGTGAACTGGTCGACCAGGGGGTTGCCGCTGCGGAGCAGGGAGGCGGCCTCCCCCTGCCAGACCAGCCTGCCCTGGTAGAGCATCGCCGCCCGGTCGCCGATCCGGGTGGCAGACGCCATGTCGTGGGTGATGGCAAGCGCCGTGCTGCCGAGCCGCTTGACGCAATCCACGATCAGCCCGTCGATCACCGCCCCCATGATCGGGTCGAGGCCGGTGGTCGGCTCGTCGAAGAACAGGATTTCCGGCTGGGCGGCGATGGCACGCGCCAGGCCCACCCGCTTCTGCATGCCGCCGGACAGCTCCGAGGGGGCGAGGTTACCGACGCTGGGATCGAGCCCGACCTGGGCCAGCACCTGCCCCGCGCGCAGGCGTGCCGCAGCACGGCTCATGCGGGTCGCCTTGCCGCGACGCGCCAGCAGCCCGAACGCCACGTTCTCCCAGACCGGCAGGCTGTCGAACAGCGCGCCGTTCTGGAACAGCATGCCGATGCGTTCGCGGGTCGCCTCCTGCTCGCGCCGCCCCTGCGCCAGCACGTCGACCCCGTCGATCTCGATGGTGCCGGCATCGGGCTCGATCAGGCCCAGGATGCAGCGCAGCAGCACGGACTTGCCGCTGCCCGAGCCGCCGATCACCACGGTGGAGGTGCCGGGGAGGACGTCCAGGTCGATGCCGTCGAGCACCCGCTTGGGCCCGAAGCTCTTGCTCAGGCCGCGGATCCGGATCTTCGGGATCCCGACCCCTGGCACCGGGGCGCTCATCGCGAGAAGAACATCTCGGTCAGCACGTAGTCGAAGCACAGGATCAGGATGGAGGCGGCCACCACGGCAGAGGTGGTGGAGGCGCCGACGCCCTGCGCGCCGCCGCGGGAATGGTAGCCGTTGTAGCAGCCCATCAGCGCGATCAGGAACCCGAACGCTCCCGCCTTGGCCAGGCCCACCACCACGTCCATCGGCTGCACGAAGGAGAACGTGTTGGCGACATAGGTGGCCGGGCTGAAGCCCAGCTTGACCACCGACACGATGAACCCGCCCATCACCCCCAGGATGTCGGCCACCACCACCAGCAGCGGCAGCGCCAGCAGCCCGGCCAGCAGGCGCGGCGTCACCAGGTACTTCATCGGGTTGGTGGACAGGGTGCCGAGCGCGTCCACCTGGTCGGTGACGCGCATGGTGCCGATCTCGGCCGCCATCGCCGCCCCCACGCGCCCGGCCACCATCAGCCCCGCCAGCACCGGGCCCAGCTCGCGCACCACGCTCAGCACCACGATGTCGGCGATGGCGCTCTGGGCGTTGAAGCGCGAGAAGCCGGTATAGGACTGCAGCGCGATCACCATGCCGGAGAAGATCGCGGTGAGCGCCACCACCGGCAGGCTGTAGAACGCGAACTCGAAGAACGCGGACAGGAAGTTGCGCCAGTAGAACGGCGGCCGAACGAGGTGCGACAGCCCGTTCAGCGCGAACAAGGCCAGCCGGCCGGCGCCGCCCACGGTGTCGAGCACCAGCCGCCCCAGCGCCGAGACCGGCGCCGCGATCCGGGCCGCCAGGCTCGTCCTGTCGGCCTCGGCCACCGTTGGATCCGTCATGCGCACCGGACGCGGGAGCGGGACCGAGCACGGCCTGGCCGGAGGTCGCCTAGCCGGGCGGGCGGGGATGAACACATGCGCTGTGCCTATAACGGTCCGGCTCCGGCGTCGAGTGGCGTCCTCGCATCGCAACAAACCGGCCACGAACGCCGGCTGCCCGGCCTTTCAAACCCTCCAACGAGCGGATACGGTGCCGGGGAACGATCGGGAAGGACCTGGCGCCGGATGTCGAAGCTCGTCCGCAAGCGTGTTCTCGTCACCGGAGGGGCAGGATTCCTCGGCTCGCACCTGTGCGAACGGCTGCTGGACCTCGGCCATGACGTGCTGTGCGTCGACAACTACTTCACCGGCAACAAGGACAACATCGCGCACCTGGTGGCCTCGCCGCATTTCGAGACCCTGCGGCACGACATCAGCACGCCGCTGATGGCCGAGGTGGACGAGATCTACAACCTCGCTTGCCCGGCCTCCCCGGTGCACTACCAGTACGACCCGGTGCAGACCCTCAAGACCAGCGTGCTGGGCGCCATCCACATGCTGGGCATCGCCCGGCGCACCGGCGCCAAGGTGTTCCAGGCCTCGACCAGCGAGGTGTACGGCAACCCGGACGTGCACCCGCAGACCGAGGACTATTGCGGCAACGTCAACCCGCTGGGGCCGCGCGCCTGCTACGACGAGGGCAAGCGCTGCGCCGAAACCCTGTTCTTCGACCACCGGCGCCAGCACGGCACCCGGATCAAGGTGGCCCGCATCTTCAACACCTATGGGCCGCGCATGCATCCCGACGACGGGCGCGTGGTGTCCAACTTCATCACCCAGGCGCTGCGCTCCGAGGACATCACGCTCTACGGCGACGGCGGCCAGACCCGGGCCTTCTGCTACGTGTCGGACCTGATCGAGGGGTTCGTGCGGATGATGGACAGCGACGACGACATCACCGGCCCGATCAACCTCGGCAACCCGCACGAGATCACGGTGCGCGAGCTGGCCGAGCGGATCCTGTCCCTGACCGGGTCGCGCTCGCGGATCGTGTACCGCCCGCTGCCGCAGGACGACCCGATGCAGCGCTGCCCGGACATCTCGCGCGCCCGCGAGCTGCTCGGCTGGGAGCCGACCGTGGCGCTCGAGGACGGGCTTCGTTGCAGCATTGAGCACTTCAGGCGGCGGCTCGACGGCGAGGCGTCGCCGGGCGTGGCCGCCCTCACCATCCCGGCCGCCGTCGCCGGCTGAGCGGAACCCCATCTCCATGCGCATCGCGATGATTGGCGGCGGCTATGTCGGCCTCGTGTCCGCCGCCTGCTTCGCCGAGTTCGGCAGCCAGGTATCGGTGGTGGAAACCCATCCCGCCCGCCTGGCCAGCCTGTCCCGCGGCGAGATCCCGATCTACGAGCCGGGGCTCGACAAGCTGGTCGCCGACAACATCGAGGCGGGACGGTTGAGCTTCGGCAGCGACCTGCCGGCGGCGGTCAACGGGGCGGAGGCGATCTTCATCGCCGTCGGCACGCCGCCGCGCAACGGCGACGGCCACGCCGACCTCACCTACGTGTTCGCGGCCGCCGAGCAGGCGGCGGCGGCGATGAGCGGCTACGCGGTGATCGTCACCAAGTCGACGGTGCCGGTGGGCACCGGCCGGCGCATCGCCGAGATCGTCGCCCGGATCCGGCCGGAGCTCGAGTTCGACGTCGCCTCCAACCCCGAGTTCCTGCGCGAAGGCTCGGCGATCGCCGACTTCATGCGCCCCGACCGGGTGGTGATCGGCACCGACACCGGCCGGTCGGGCGGCGCGGAGCGGGTGCAGGAGATCATGCGCCGGCTGTATCGCCCGCTCTACCTCCTTGAGGCGCCGATCCTGTTCACCAGCCTGGAAAGTGCCGAGCTGATCAAGTACGCCGCCAACTCGTTCCTGGCGATGAAGATCTCCTTCATCAACGAGATGGCCGACCTGT
>CAXTMS010000186.1:0-6926 GCA_964245345.1 uncultured Acetobacteraceae bacterium
CACCCGGCTCCAGGTGACGAACAGCTCGCCGCCGTCGGGCAGCTGGGCGATGAACTGCACCAGCCCCTTGCCCAGCGTGGCGCTGCCCACCACCACCGCGCGCCGGTGGTCGGCCAGGGCCGCCGCCATGATCTCGGCCGCACTGGCGGTGCGGCCGTCCACCAGCACCACGATCGGCACGCCCTCGGTGAGGTCGCCGCCCTGCACCGCCCAGACGTGGTTCGCCTGCGGGTCGCGGCCCCTGGCGGTCACCGCCACGCCGTGGTCGAGCACCAGCGCCACCGTGGTCACCGCCTGCTGCAGGAACCCGCCGCGGTTGCCGCGCAGGTCGAAGATCAGCCCGTGCAGCGGTGCTGCGGTTCTGGTCCCCGCGCCGCGCTGCATCGCCTGCTCCAGGAACTGGCTCACCTCCTGCGCGGTGTCGGCGGAAAAGCCGGTCACCCGGATCACCACGATGTTGCCGTTGCTGAAGGCGAACACCGTTTCCGGCGGCACCGACGCGCGGACCACCGGGATCCGCGTCGGCGCATGGCCGGGTGCCGCCACCACCAGGACCACGGTGCTGCCCGGCTCGCCCTGCAGCGCGGCCGCGATTGCGTCCGGATCCTGGCCGCGCACCGGCTGGCCGTCGATCGACAGCAGGCGCATGCCGACGGTGATCCCGGCCCCCCAGGCCGGCCCGTTGGTGTTGACCGACGACACCACCATCGACCGGCCCTGGCGCACCACGCTCAGGCCCGCCTCGGCGGTGCCGCCGGTGCGTGCGGTGCGCTCGGTTTCGGCCGGTGCGGGCGCCACGTAGCGCGAATACGGGTCGAGGTGGTTGAACAGCTCGTCGAAGAAGCTCTGGATCACCGCCTGCTGCCCGGCGCTGCGGATCGCCGGCGAGCCGGTCCAGGCCGCCGCCGCCATGCCGACCGCGAGCCGGGCCCAGCCGGCGGCGTCGTTGGCCGCCGGCGGCGTGCGCTCGAACAGCATCCCACGCGGCGTGGACAGCCGGATCGGCGTCCCGGCGGTCCCGGCGCCGCCCTCCACCGTGAGGTCCGGGTCGATCGCGGTCAGCCCGTTCAGCCCCCACACCGTGAGCTGCTGCACGGTGTGGGGCTCCAGCGTGCGCGGCTGCAGCACCGTCAGCGCGGTCTCGATCACGCTCTGGGCCAGCGCCTGGTCCAGGGGAGCAGCCGGACCGGGAACAGGATCGGCGCGCCCGGTCTGGACGGCGGCGGCGAGCAGAAGCCCGGTCAACAGGAGGCACACCGCGATCCGCCTGCCGGCGCGGCCGCTGCGTCGCCCGGTTCCGGGCCGGATCCCAAGACGCGACGACGCCAGCCGCCTGGCCGCCCTGCCGACCACCGGGCCCGGACGACCGATCCTCACGGAACGCGCTTGCCGCGTCCCCGGAGGCGCCGGTCCGGCTGCCGCGCCGGTGCGGCGGGCGCATCGTCGCCGATCGCGAACAGCAGCCCGCCGGTCAGCGGCGCAGCCTCGACCAGCCGCACCGCCACGACCTGCGCCAGGCGATAGGCGACGCCGCTTCGTGTGCCGATCAGCGCGTGTGCCGCTTCGTCGTGCATCCAGAATTCATCAGCCCCGGTTGGGGCGGAAAGGGAGCTGAGGGAGGAGATCGGCACCAGCCCGCTGGCGCCGGTTTCCGACAATGTGACGAAAAGCCCGAACCGGGTCACGCCGGAAATGCGCGCGGCGAAGCTGGTGCCGATTTTGTCAGCCATATGTGCAGCGATGTAACGCTCGACCGCCTCGCGCTCGGCCAGCGCCGCGCGCCGCTCGGTGGCGGTGACGTGCGCGCCGGTGTCCGCGAAGCCGGCGCCGTCCTCCGTCCTGAGCCCGTCGCCGCCGAGCCGGAGCCCGCTGATCAGCGCCCGGTGCACCAGCAGGTCGGCGTAGCGCCGGATCGGGCTGGTGAAGTGGGCGTATTGCGGCAGCGCCAGCCCGAAATGGCCGAGATTGTCCGGGCTGTACTCGGCCTGGGACTGGCTGCGCAGTACCATCTCGTTGACCAGCGGCGCCTGCTCGGTGCCGACGACCCGGGCCAGCACCGCGTCCAGGTCCGCCGGACGGATCTCGCCGGCCGGCTTGAGCGAGATGTCCAGCGTGCCGAGGAACGCGCGCAGCGCGTCCAGCTTTTCCGGCGACGGCGGGGCGTGCACCCGGAACATGCAGGGCTGCCGCAGCCGTTCCAGCTCCTGCGCCGCGGCCACGTTGGCCAGCACCATGAACTCCTCGATCAGCCGGTGGCTGTCCAGGCGCGCGCGCGGCACGATCGCCGCGACCCGGCCGTTCTCGATCACCACCTTGCGCTCCGGCAGGTCGAGGTCGAGCGTGCCGCGACGGGCACGTGCCTGCAGCAGCGCCCGGAACGCGCCGTACAGGCTGTCCAGCAGCCCTTCCGGCAACGCCGCCGGGCCGGCACCGCCGTCACGCGCCGCCTGCACCTCCTCGTAGGTGAGGCGGGCGGCGCTGCGCATCAGGCCGCGGCCGAACCGGTGCGCGCGCTTGGCGCCGTCCACGCCGATGCGCATCTCCGCGAACAAGCAGCCGCGCGCCTCGCCGGGCTTGAGCGAGCACCAGCCGTTGGACAGCGCTTCCGGCAGCATCGGCACCACGCGGTCGGGAAAGTACACCGAGTTGCCGCGCAGCCGCGCTTCCCGGTCCAGCGCCGAGCCGGCGCGGACATAGTGCGACACGTCGGCGATCGCGACCACGAGCCGGTACCCGCCGGCGTTGCCGGGATCCCCGTCCGGCTCGGCGAACACCGCGTCGTCGAAGTCGCGCGCGTCGGCGCCGTCGATCGTCACCAGCGGTACCGCGCGCAGGTCGGTGCGCCCGGACAGGTCCACCGCGGTCGCCAGCTCCGCCTGCTCGACCGCCTCGGCCGGGAAGTGCTGCGGGATGTCGTGCGCATGGAGGCAGAGCAGGCTGACCGAGCGCGCGTCGCCCATCCGCCCCAGCCGCTCGACGATCCGCACCGGCTTCAAGCCCAGCCCCATCTGCGGCAGCGGCTCGGCCAGCACGATCTCGTCCGGCTCGGCTCCGCCGGTCTCGCCCACCGGCACGCTCCATTCCACCTTGACCCTGCGTTCGGTCGGGACCACCCGGCCGGCTTCGGCCAGATGGCCGCGCCTGACCGGCGCGTCGTCCGGAGGCAGCGGGCGGAACAACCCGAGCACCCGGCCGGGCCGGGCGTCCAGCCGGCGGATCGTGCGGCCCTCGTAGCGGTTGGGTCCGATCGGCTTCAGCCGCGCCAGCACCCGCTGCCCGGGCGCAAGCGCCGCGCGTCCGCGCAGCTCGGGATGCATCACGATGAACGGCGGCGGCCCGGCGCCGTCCCAGCCCACCGGACGCGCCAGCGCGTCGCCACCTGCGTCGATGCCGGTGACCTGCACCACCACCTCCTCCGGCAGGCGACCGGCGGCGGTGAAGCGGCGGGCCCCGGCAGGCGTAAGCTCGCCCTCGCGTTCCAGCGTCTTTAACAGGTCGCGCAGCGCCACCCGGTGCTCCGGGCCGAGCCCGAACGCCCGCGCCACCTCGCGCTTGCCGACCCGGCCGCTCGACTGCGACACGAAGCGGCGGATCGCCTCGCGCGACGGCAGGCGGCCGGTGAGCGGCCGTTCCGCGTCGCCGTCCTCCGCGGCCGGCAGGTCCGCCGGCGGCCGCTCGGGCATCAGGCGCGTGTCTTGGCGGCGGTTCTGCCGGTTCCGGCCGCGGCCGCCTTGCCGGCTTTGGGCTTGGCCGCCGGCTTTGCCGCCGCGCGCGCCGGCCGCGGCTTCGGCAGCGCCTCGGCCACGGGGGCGGCCGCCTTTCTCGCCGGCTTCGCCTTGACGACCGCGCCCTTCTTGCCGCGCGGCTTCAGCGGCTTGCCCTTTTCCGCCAGCAGCGGCACCGCCTCGTCAAGGGTGAACTCTTCCATGAGGCGGTCGCGCGGCAGGTTGGCCACCACCTGCCCGTGCTGCACATAGGGCCCGAACCGCCCCTTGCGCACCAGCACCGGCTCGCGGTCCTTGGGATGCTCGCCCAGGGTGCGCACCGAGGCCAGCTTCTTGCCCAGCACGTCCACCGCCCGGTTCATGCCGACCTGGAGGATGTCGTCGTCCTTCTCCAGCGAGGCGAAGATGGCGCCCATCTTCACGTACGGCCCGAACCGGCCGATCCCGGCCTCGATCGGCTCGCCCAGCTCCGGATGCAGCCCGACCAGGCGCGGCAGCGACAGCAGCCCCACCGCCTGGTCCAGGGAAACGGTGTCGCCCTCGAAGCCCTTGGGCAGGGTGGCGCGCTTCGGCTTGGCCTTCTTGTCGTTCGGGTCCGGCTCGCCCTGCTGCACGTAGAGCCCCCACGGCCCGCGCTTGACCGTGATTTCCTCGCCGGTCCCGGGATGGGTGCCGAGCACGCGCATCCCGTCCTTGAGCACCTCGCCGCCTTCGCCCTCCTTGGCATCGATCACCAGCCGCCGGGTGAACTGGCAGGCGGGATAGTTCGAGCAGCCGATAAAGGAGCCGTAGCGGCCGAGCTTCAGCCCGAGCCGCCCGGTGCCGCAGGCGGTGCAGGTGCGCGGATCACTGCCGTCGGCATGGGCAGGAAAGAAGTGCGGACCCAGGTCGGCGTCGAGCGCGTCGATCACGTCCGAGATCTTGAGGTCCTTGGTCTGCGCCACCGCGTGCGAGAACGCTTCCCAGAACTTGGCCATCACCGAGCGCCAGTCGGCGCGGCCATCGGAAATGTCGTCGAGCTGTTCTTCCAGCCCGGCGGTGAACTGCGGGTCGACGTAGCGCTCGAAGAAGCTGGTCAGGAACGCCGTGACCAGCCGGCCGCGGTCCTCGGGCACGAAGCGACGGTTCTCCAGCCGCACGTAGTCGCGGTCGCGCAGCACGCTCAGGATGGAGGCATAGGTGGACGGCCGGCCGATGCCGATCTCCTCCATCTTCTTGACCAGAGACGCCTCGGAAAAGCGCGGCGGCGGTTGGGTGAAATGCTGGTCGGCCGCGACCGCGCCGCGCTTCAGCGGGTCCGACTCGCGCATCGGCGGCAGCATCCGGCCGTCCTCGTCTTCCGCGCCCTTCGCATCGCTGTCGTCGCGTCCCTCGCTGTAAAGCTTGAGGAAGCCGTCAAAGGCGACGATGGAGCCGTTGGCGCGCAGCCTGGTCCGGCCGGCCGGCTCGGCGATCTCCACCACCACCTGGTCGAGCTCGGCCGACTGCATCTGGCTGGCGACCGCGCGCTTCCAGATCAGCTCGTACAGCCGGCGCTGCTCGTCGCCGAGATAGCGGCCCATCTGCTGCGGCGTGCGCCCCACGTCGGTCGGACGCACCGCCTCGTGCGCTTCCTGGGCGTTCTTGGCCTTGGTCGAGTACTCCCGCGCGATGCCGGGCAGGTAGTCGCGGCCGAACGCTTCGCCGATGTGGCCGCGGATCGCTTCCACCGCTTCGCGCGCCATCTGCACGCCGTCGGTGCGCATGTAGGTGATCAGGCCAACGGTCTCGCCGTCCAGCTCGATGCCCTCGTAGAGCTGCTGCGCCGCCCGCATGGCCGCCTGCGCGCCCAGGCCCAGCTTGCGGCTGGCTTCCTGCTGCAAGGTGGAGGTGGTGAACGGCGCCGGCGGGTTGCGCTTGACCTTGCGCCGCTCCACCGATCCCACCGAGAACTGCCCGGCTTCCACCGCCGTCTTGGCAGCCAGCGCCTTGCTTTCGTCGTTCAGGTCGAACTGGTCGAGCTTCCTGCCATCGTGATGGGTCAGCCGGGCGGTGAAGGGCGCGCCCGCCGGCGTGGTCATCTGCGCCTGCACGCTCCAGTACTCGCGCGGCCGGAACACCTCGATCTCGGCTTCGCGCTCGCAGATCAGCCGAAGCGCCACCGACTGCACCCGGCCCGCCGAGCGCGAGCCCGGCAGCTTGCGCCACAGCACCGGCGACAGGGTGAAGCCGACCAGGTAGTCCAGGGCGCGGCGGGCGAGGTAGGCCTCGATCAGCGGCATGTCGAGGTCGCGCGGCGCCTTCATTGCCGTGCGGATCGCGTTCTTGGTGATCTCGTTGAAGGTGACGCGCTGCACGTCGACCCCGCGCAGCAGGTTGCGCTCTTCCAGCATGGCGCGGACGTGCCAGGAGATCGCCTCGCCCTCGCGGTCCGGATCGGTGGCGAGATACAGCGTCTTGGCGCCCTTCAACGCCTTGGCGATGGCCGCGATCTGCCGGTTGCCGCGCTCGTCGGCCTCCCAGTCCATCGCGAAGTCCTGCTCCGGACGCACGCTGCCGTCCTTGGGCGGCAGGTCGCGGACATGGCCGAACGAGGCCAGCACCGTGAAGCCGTCGCCCAGGTACTTGTTGATCGTCTTCGCCTTGGCGGGCGACTCGACAACGACGACGTCGGCCATGAACACTCCGGATCCGGATCGGGGGGTTCCACAACCCCCGGCTGCACCGTTAGCCCGGCCTGAAGCGGTCCGCCAGCAGTCCGACGCGGTTCCCGGGAAGGGATTCCACACGTCCTGCGAGTTCCAGCTCGGTCAGCACCGCCAGCACGGCAGAGATCGAGAACTGGCAGCGGCGCACCAGATCGTCAACCGGCGTGGGGGTGTGGCTCAGCAGCCGAAGCAGCGCGTCGCGCACCGCGCCGAGCTGGTCCCAGGCTTCCGGCGCGTCCGCGCCCCAGCCGGAAGACGGCTCGGCGAAGCCGGTCGGACCCAAATCCGGGGGCGGTTGCGGCAGGTGCCGCAGCACGTCGGCCGCGTTCTCCACCAGGTGCGCGTGGCGCTCGCGCAGCAGGTTGTTGGAGCCGCGGCAGCGCGGGTCGAGCGGGCTGCCCGGCACCGCGTACAGCTCGCGGCCATAGTCGAGCGCCAGGTCGGCCGAGATCAGGCTGCCGGATTTCAGTGCCGCCTCCACCACCACGCAGCCCAGCGACAGCCCGACGATGAT
>CAXTMS010000187.1:0-6875 GCA_964245345.1 uncultured Acetobacteraceae bacterium
GACGCAGCATTCGGTCAAGGAGCTGCAGAACGTCGGCATCCAGCCGCAGATGCTGTTGTGCCGCTCCGACCGGCCGCTGCCCGACAACGAGCGGCGCAAGATCGCCAACTTCTGCAACGTCCGGCCCGAGGCGGTGATCTCGGCGCTGGACGTCGACACCATCTATGCCTGCCCGATCTCGTACCACCTGGAAGGCATGGACACCGAGGTGCTGCGCCACTTCGGCCTGCCGCACGCGGGCGAGCCGGACCTGTCCGGCTGGCACCGGGTGCTGGACGCGATGCGCAATCCCGAGGGCGAGGTGCGGATCGCGGTGGTGGGCAAGTACACCTCCCTGCTCGACAGCTACAAGTCGCTGAACGAGGCGCTGATCCATGGCGGCATCGCCAACAAGGTGCGCGTGCAGCTGGACTGGGTGGACAGCCAGGTGTTCGAGGAGGGCGGCCACCGGTCGGCGGTGACGCAGCGGCTGCAGGACGTGCACGGCATCCTGGTGCCGGGCGGGTTCGGCGAGCGCGGCTCGGAAGGCAAGATCGAGGCGGTGCGGTTCGCGCGCGAGCACCGCATCCCGTTCTTCGGCATCTGCTTCGGCATGCAGATGGCGGTGATCGAGTGCGCGCGCAACCTGGCCGAGATCCCCGGCGCCTCGTCCACCGAGTTCGGTCCCACCGCCGAGCCGGTGGTCGGGCTGATGACGGAGTGGGCGCAGGGCAACGAGCTGCAGGTCCGGGAGGAAGGCGGCGACCTCGGCGGCACCATGCGCGTCGGCGCCTACGACGCGGTGCTGCGTCGTGACTCGCGCGTGGCGGAGGCCTACGGCACCACCACGATACGCGAGCGCCACCGCCACCGCTTCGAGGTCAACATCCATTACCGCGAGCGCCTGGAGCGGGTGGGCCTGAGCTTTTCCGGCCTGTCCCCGGACGGGATCCTGCCGGAGATCGTCGAGTATCCCGACCATCCCTGGTTCATCGGCGTGCAGTATCATCCCGAGCTGCTGAGCAAGCCGTTCGCGCCGCACCCGCTGTTCTCGGGCTTCATCGGGGCCTCGGTCCGCAAGGCGCGGCTGGTCTGACCGGGCCCGAGCCCGGATGCCCTCGGGTCGGATCTGCTGCTATAGGATCTCCTCATCTTCTTCGGAGGCTTCATGCCGTTCGACCGCGCTTCGCGCCTGCTCCTGCTTGCCGCCCTCGCCGCAACGGCGCCCGGCCTCGCCCGCGCCGGCACCCCGGCCGAGGCGGCCGCCTTCATGAAGCAGAACGCCGGCCAGCCGGGCGTGGTCACCCTGCCGTCGGGCCTGGAGTACAAGGTGGTGTCGTCCGGCGGAGCAGGCGGCGCGCATCCCGGACCTGCGGACAGCGTGATGGTCACGTATGTCGGCAAGCTGTCCGACGGCGCCATCTTCGACGACAGCCACGGCAACATCGTCACCCTGCCGCTGAACGCGGTGATCAAGGGATGGACCGAGGGGATGCAGCTGATGCGCCCGGGTGACGTGTGGATGCTTTATGTTCCGCCCGAACTCGGGTATGGCCCGAAGGGTGCCGGGCCGATCCCGCCGAACGCGGCCCTGGTGTTCCGGATCGAGCTGGTGGCGATCGCAGGACACGGCTGAGCCGGCAAGAGTTCCCTGCAGCGGATGCAGGGCTGGCACGATGCAAACGGACGGCATCGGTCCCCATCTGGTGGCGTTCGGACGGTCCACCGGGGAACCAACGACGCATGACCATGGAACTGGCCGACGACCGGCATCCGCTTGCCGAGCGGTTTCGGGACTTCATCCGTGCTCCCGGCTTCTCCTGCGTCGGCGCCAAGTCCGCCCTTGCTCGCGACCAGCTTCGGATCATCGTGGCCCGCGACATCGCGTCCGCCTGGGATGACCTGCGCATCCTGCCCGAGCTGCTCGACTTCGTCCGCGGGTATCGCGCCGAGCGCAAGCTCTACCAGAGCTTCGTGGTGCTGTTCGAAGCGCCGGAGATGCTGACCGAGGCCGCGTTCGAGACTCATCTGTGGTCGCGGCTGCAGTCGCTGAGCGACAAGGACGAGTGGCTTGGCGAAACGGTGGACAGCCGGGTGAGCCAGGATCCCGAGAACCCGCACTTCTCGCTCAGCTTCGGCGGCGAGGCGTTCTTCGTGGTCGGGTTGCACCCTGGGGCCAGTCGTCTGGCTCGGCGCTTCGAGCGGCCGGCGCTGGTGTTCAACCTGCACGCCCAGTTCGAGCAGCTGCGCAGCGAGGGCCTCTACAACCGGCTGCGCGACACCATCCTGCAGCGCGACCTCCAGCTGAACGGCTCGGCCAACCCGATGCTGGCCCGGTTCGGCGAGAACTCGGAAGCCCGGCAGTACAGCGGTCGTGCGGTGAACGAGGACTGGCGCTGCCCGTTCAGCGGCCGTGGCAGCCGCAACGGGAAAGCGGATGCCGGTCGTGCCGCCTGACGCCGGCGGGATCGTCGAGATCCCGCCCCGCTCCGGCACCGCCTTCACCTTGGACAAGGGGCAGCGCCTGACGGTGATCGACCCCATGGGGGAGCAGGTGGCGGACCTGCTCGCGTTTCGCCGCGACGATCCGGACGAGGTCATCTCCTCGGGGCGGACGCTGGACTATGCCAGCCGGCTGTTCCTGAGCGTCGGCGATCCGATCTATTCCAACCGCAGCCGCATCCTGCTCCGCATCGTCGAGGACACGGTGGGCCGGCACGACTTCCTGTTGACGCCGTGTTCGGCCGACACGTTCCGAATCATCTATGGCGATGCCGATCCGCATCGTGGCTGTTTCGGCAACCTCGCCGCGGCGCTTGCCCCCTATGGCATCGGGCCCGACCGCATCCCGGTCGCCTTCAACGTGTTCATGAACGTGCGCGTGGACGGCGACACCGGGACGCTGACGGTGGCTCCGCCGCTGAGCCGTGCCGGCGACCACGCCACCTTTCTTGCCGAGGACGACCTGATCGTCGGGCTGACCGCCTGCTCGGCGCTGCAGTCGAACAACCACGCGTTCAAGCCGATCCGTTACCGGATCGACTGAACGCAAGGCCGGGCCGGTCTACTCGGCGGCGATCAGGCCGGGTTCGGACACGGTGTCCTCCTGCTTGAAGATCCGCACCGGGATAGACTTGGCGGCCGGGGTCTGGCTGCCCTTGGCGTAGTGCCCGGTCGGCAGCAGCACGTTGGCTTCCGGATAATAGGTGCCGATGCAGCCGAGCGGGATGTCGTAGGCCACCACCGCCAGTCCGCCCAGCTCGCGGTGATGGCCGTCGTTCGACTCCGTTTCCAGCCGCACCTTGCCGCCGACGATCAGGCCGAGCCGGTCGATGTCGTCGCGGTTCATCAGCACCACGTCGCGCGTGCCGTTGATGCCGCGGAACCGGTCGTTGTAGCCGTATACGGTGGTGTTGAACTGGTCGTTGCTGCGCAGCGTCATCATGCGCAGCGACTCCGGCGTCAGCTCCGGCAGGTCGGGGTTCTCCTGCAGCCCCTCGGGCGTGACGAAGTTCGCCTTCTTGTTTTCCGTCTTCCACACACGCTCCCGTGCCGGAAGCGGACGCTGGAAGCCGCCCGGTTCCCACATCCTTGTCTCGTAGTCCCAGAAGATCTCGGGATAGGTGACGCCGATCGCCTTGCGGATCAGGCTGTAATCGGCCACCCAGTCGTCCCAGGGCACGTTGGGGTTCGGCTCCAGCGTCGCCTTGGCCAACTCGGCGACGAAGCGGATCTCGCTGATCAGGTGCGGCGAGGCCGGCTTGCGCACGCCCTTGGAGCCGTGGATGCAGCCCGAGGTGTCCTCCATCGACACCGCCTGGTCGCCGGTCGCCTGCCGGTCGGTCTCGATGCGTCCGATCACCGGCAGGATGAAGCTCGCCTTGCCCGGGATCAGCTGGCTGCGGTTGAGCTTGGTGGCGACGTTCACGGTCAGGCGCATGCGGCGCCATGCCGGCTCCAGCCGGCCGCGATCGGGCGCGGCACGCACGAAGTTGCCGCCCAGGATCACGAACGCCTCGATCTCGCCGGCCAGGATCTTTTCGCACGCTTCCACCGTGTTCAGCCCCAGGCTGCGCGGCGGCTCGAACTTGTACTGCTCGGCCAGCCGGTCCAGCGGCACCAGCTCGGGCTTCTCCGACACCCCGACGGTGCGCTGTCCCTGCACGTTGGAATGGCCGCGCACCGGGCAGATCCCCGCCCCCTGCCTGCCGATGTTGCCGCGCAGCAGCAGCAGGTTGACCAGGCTGCGCACCGTCTCGACCCCGTTGTGCTGCTGCGTCAGCCCCATGCCGTAGATGCCGATGCAGGACTTGGCGCGGCCATAGATGCGCGCGGTGGCTTCCAGCGAGTTGCGGGCAAGGCCGGACTCGCGCTCGATCTCGGTCCAGTCCTGCGCCCGCACCCAGGACAGGAAGCTGTCCACCCCGTGCGTGTGCTCGGCGATGAAGGCGTGGTCGAGGAACGCCGGCTCGCCGGCGGCACGGGCCTTGTCGTCCAGGTCGACCAGCGCCTTGGCGATGCCGGTGATGGCGGCGAGGTCGCCGCCGGTGCGCACCTGGTGGTAGGACGAGCTGATCCGGGTCTCGTGGCCGCCGATCATCTCGATCGGGGATTGCGGGTTCTTGAACCGCTCCAGCCCGCGCTCGCGCAGCGGGTTGAAGGTGATGATCGGCACGCCGCGCTCGGCCGCCTCCTGCAGCGGGTGCAGCATGCGCGGGCTGTTGCTGCCCGGGTTCTGGCCGAAGAACATGATGCACTCGGCATGGGCGAAGTCGTCCAGGGTCACGGTGCCGACCGGGACGCCGATGCTGGGCGGCAGCGCCACCGAGGTGGTCTCGTGACACATGTTGGAGCTGTCGGGTAGGTTGTTGTTGCCGTACAGCCTGGCGAACAGCGCGTAGATGTAGCTCGCCTCGTTCGAGCAGCGCCCGGACGAGTAGAACACCGTCTTTTGCTTGTCCTCGACCGCGCGCAGCTCCTGCCCGATCTCGGCCATGGCGGCACCCCAGGACACCGGGACGTACTTGTCGCTGCCGGCATCGTAGCGCATCGGATGGGTCAGGCGGCCGGCCTGCTCCAGCTGGAAGTCGTCCCAGTCCAGCAACTCGGTGACGGTGTGGTTGGCGAAGAACTCCGGCGTGCAGCGGTGGGTGGTGATCTCCCACGCGGTCGCCTTGACGCCGTTCTCGCAGAACTCGAGCGGCAGCGGCGTCGCCGGCTTGATCCAGGCGCAGGACACGCACTGGAAGCCGTCCACCTTGTTCTGGCGCATCAAGGCGAGGGATCCGCTGGCCAGCACGCCTTCGCGCTGCAGGATGTTGTTGACCGAGCGCGCGGATCCCCAGCCACCCGACGGCATCTTGTACGGCTTGTAGATGGCCTTGCGTGTCATGCACGGAACTCCAGCATCGCGGCGTGAACGGGGCGAGCGGATCAGCGTTGCAGGCTTCAACGACCGGCCCACCGTCGCCAGCGGCATAACAACCGCCTCCGGTCATGAAAGGAAGCCCCGATGGTCAGTCGTGACTACATGTTGAAGAAGGGTGCCGGGCCTTCGGGGGCCAAGGTGTTCCTGGACCAGAAGGTGGTTCCCGCAGCGATCAACGCGGCAGGCGCCGTGGAAGGCGTGCTGGAGCTGCTGGCGGTGCGGGTGCGGCGGATGCCGGTGGCGGCCCTGGCGGCAGCACTCGGAACCGGAACGCTGGTGACCCTGCTGGCGGTGCCGCGACGCGGCTGACGCGCTCCGGTGGTGGTCCCGGACTACGCCACGCGGACCACCAGCACGGCGAACAGGCACAGCATCACCACCGCGGTCAGCAGGGTGCGCAGGCTCAGGTAGCCAGGCGGCATCAGCCCGAGCCGTCCGGCACGCGTTTCGGCCAGGCTGGTGAGGGCGAAGCCGAGCAGAAGCAGAAACAGGGCCGGCAGCGGCCGCCCGACCAGGGCCACCAGCAGCGCCGCCCATCCCGCCAGCGCCGGCAACACGCCAAGCCCGAGCCGGGCCCGCATCGCCGCCGGCTGTCCGGGCACGCCGATCGGGTCGCCGGCCAACGCCAGGCCCCAATGCACCGCGCCGAGAAAGGACAGGATCACCGCGCCGTAGTCGACCAGGGCCACGACCAGGCGCGGCACCGGCACGTTTGCCGGGAAGAACAGGATGGCGGCGGTGATGCAGACGAACGGAATCAACCCGCCCAGCCCGAGGATGATCGCGAGCAGGGGCAGGCGTTTCATCCGGTTCGGCTCCTGTCGCGAGTAGGCGGCCCGTTCGTAACGCCCGCAAGCAGCGCGGGATGCGCGGCCTGGTGCCGGCTTGCGGAAAGCCGGCCGAGGTGGTGGAACAAGCGCGCTTCAGAAACATCCCCGGAGACAACAGATGGGTGCCATCGCCGACATCGTCGCGCGCGAGATCCTGGACAGCCGCGGCAACCCAACCGTGGAGGTCGACGTCGAGCTGGCATCCGGCGCAATTGGCCGCGCCGCGGTGCCGTCCGGCGCCTCCACCGGCGCCCACGAGGCAGCCGAACTGCGCGACAACGACACAGCGCGGTTCGGCGGCAAGGGCGTGCTCAAGGCGGTGGCCTTTGCGGAAGGCGAGATCCTCGAGGCGCTGACCGGGGCGGAATCCTACCACCAGGTGGCGATCGACCACGCGCTGATCGACCTGGACGGCACGCCGAACAAGTCCCGGCTCGGCGCCAACGCGATCCTGGCGGTGTCGCTGGCGGTGGCCAAGGCGTCGGCGGAGGAGCTGGGCGTGCCGCTCTACCGCTACGTCGGCGGCGTCTACGCGCGCACCCTGCCGGTGCCGATGATGAACATCATCAACGGCGGCCAGCATGCCGACAACCCGATCGACATCCAGGAATTCATGATCCAGCCGGTGGGCGCGCCCA
>CAXTMS010000188.1:0-6821 GCA_964245345.1 uncultured Acetobacteraceae bacterium
TCCGGCGACCGGCTGCGCAGCTGGCTCGGGCTGGACAAGGCCACGTTCTACGACACCAGCCGGGTGGCGATCCTGCCGATGGGGCTGTGCTATCCCGGCCGCCTGCCCCAGGGCGGGGATCGGCCGCCGCGGCCGGAATGCGCGCCGATCTGGCGCGACCGCATCCTGTCGCACCTGCACGGGCTGCGATTGACGCTGCTGATCGGCACCTACGCGCAGAACCACGTGCTCGGCCCCGGCGCGATGACCGGGCGGGTGCAGGCGTTCCGCGACTACCTGCCGCGCGGGCTGTTCCCGCTGCCGCATCCGTCCTGGCGCACCGGGGCGTGGGAGGCGCGCAACCCGTGGTTCGCGGAGATCGTCCTCCCCGCGCTCAAGGCAGAGGTGGCATGCGCCCTCGACATGGAGGAGGGCGGAAGCTAGGACGGGCGGGTGCCCGTCTCGTTTGTTCACCGCACCGTGCTGGCCTTCTGCCTGCTCGCCAGCCCACCGCTCTCCGCGGCGGAGTCCGGCTGCGGCAGCGTGATCATCCCGACCGGCGTCGGCATGGGACCGCCCGCCATCGTGAACTCGCTCAACCCGTTGCTGACCACCTCGGTGTACTCCCAGGAGGTGATCAAGCAGTTCCTGCGGCCGCTGGTCTGGATCGACCGGCACGGGGCGCCGGACTTCTCCCGCAGCGTGGCGTCGGCGGTGTCCACGCCGGATGACGGCGCCTCCTTTCTGGTCACCCTGCATGACTGGCGCTGGTCCGACGGGATGCCGGTCACCGCCGACGACCTCCGCTTCACCCTCGACCTGATCCGCGTCATGGGACCGCGCTACGTCTGGTACGGCCTGGGCGGGGTTCCGACGCTGATCGCGTCGAGCCGGGTGGTGTCGACGCACCAGATCGAGCTGCGCATGACCCGCAAGGTGAACCCGCGCTGGTTCGTCTCGCTCGGCCTTGGCAACCTGCTCTATCCGCTGCCGAGGCACGTGTTCGAGGGCATGAGCCCAATGGAGCTGCGCCGGCGGCAGAACGATCCCACCCTGTTCACGGTCGGCGACGGGCCGTTCCTGATCAAGGAGTATGCGGTCGGGCGGCACGTGGTGCTGGTGCCGAACCCGCTCTACGGCGGCCACCATCCGCAGGTGCGACGCCTGGTGATCGCCTTTCCCACCGGCAACACCGCGCTGGAGCAGATGCGCGCCGGTGCGCTCGACATGGCGAGCATCCCCTACCTGCTGTCGGGATTCGCCTCACGCCTGCCCGGGTTCACCGTGATGAAGCCGACCCCGAACTTCACCTATGGCGACGGCTACATCAACTTCCGCTCGAAGCAGGCGCCGTTCCTGGCAGACGAGGCGGTGCGTCGGGCGATGACGCGCGCCATCGACCAGAACGAGATCGTGGCGCTGATCTTCCGCGGCCAGGCCAGCGTCGACCACGGGCCGGTGCCGCCTTCCATGGTCGATTTGCAGTCCCCTGCCGCCCGCGCCGGCTATCCCGACCTGTCGTTCGATCCCGCCGCCGCGAGCGCGCTGCTGGCCCGGGACGGCTGGACCCCCGGCCCGGACGGGATCCTGAACAAGCACGGGCAGCGCCTCGCCTTTTCCATCCTGACCCCGTCGGAAAGCAGCGACGGGATCATCCAGGCGCAGCTGATCCAGCGCAACCTGCGCCGCATCGGCATGGAGGTGTCGATCCGCACGGTGGGCTTCAACCAGCTGCTGGCGGTGCTGGCCGGCAACGGCCACGACTGGGACGTCATCACCCTGCGCTGGTCGATCGCGACCTATCCCAACATGCACGACTTCTTCTCGTCCGACGGGGCGATGAACGACGGCCACTTCGTCGACCCGCACATGGACGCGCTGAACCGCGACGTGATGTTCGGCTCCGGCGACGGCCCGCTGCGGGCGGTGCAGGACTACACCGCCGAGCGCGTGCCGCACCTGTACCTGCCGGCCGGCACGCCGGAGGTGCTGGTGCGTCCGGGGATCGGCGGCGTGTCGGACTTCCTCAGCCCGAACGGGATGTGGTCGGCCGAGCTGCTGACGCTGTCCGGCCCGCTCGCCTGCACCCCGGACGAAGGAGGATCGCATGCTCCGGCTCCTTGAGCGCCGCCTCGGCAGCGCCGCGCTGTCGCTGCTGATCCTGACGATGCTGGCCTTCGCCATGAGCCACCTGACCCCGGGGGGCCCGGCCTACTCGATCCTGGGACCGGCGGCGCGGCCGGACACGGTGGCGGCGATCAACCACGAGTTCGGCCTCGACCTGCCGATCTGGCGGCAATACCTGCGCTGGCTGTGGCAGCTGGCACACGGGCGGCTGGGCAGCTCGTACCTGTCGAACCAGCCGGTCGGCGCCATGCTGCTGTCCTACGAGGCCAACACGATCCTGCTGCAGCTGGTGGCGCTCGGCGCCAGCCTCGCCATCGCCTTCGGGCTCGGGCTGCTGCACGGGGTGTTCCACGCCCGACGCCTCGGCCGCCTGCTCGGCGCGCTGGAGCTTGGGCTGTTCGCCCTGCCCTCGTTCTTTGTCGGCACCCTGCTGATCCTGTGGCTGTCGATGGGGCTGGGCTGGCTGCCGGCCGGCGGGCTGGAGGACCTGCGGCTGGCGCACCAGACGCCGGGCTCGATCCTGTCGCACCTGGCGCTGCCGGCGGCGACCATCACCCTGTTCACCGTGCCGGCGCTGTCGCGCTACCTGGCGCAAAGCGTGCACGAGGAGCTGAACCGCGACTACGTGCGCTCGGCCGCGGCACGCGGCGCCTCGCCGCTCCGCATCCTGTTCCGCCACGTGCTGCGCAACGCCCTGCGCCCGGTGGTCACCCTGCTCGGCCTGTCGCTGCCGACGATCTTCGCCGGCGGCATCGTCACCGAGACGGTGTTCTCCTATCCCGGCCTCGGCTGGCTGTTGTGGCAGTCGGCGATCGGCCAGGACTACCCGGTGCTGATCGGCATCGTGCTGGTGATCGGCGTGCTGACCGTGCTCGGCAACCTCCTCGCCGACCTGGTCAACGGCATGCTCGACCCCCGGACCAGCTATGCCTGAGGCGGCAACGGCGGCTCGAACCCGGCGCCGCGTCCGCTTGTCCGCCGTCGCGTCCCGGCTCGGCAGCGGCAGCCTCCTGGCCGGCCTGGGTCTCGCCGCGCTGGTGCTGTTGCTGTGCTTCCTGCTGCCGCTCGCCTGGCGCGTCGATCCCTACGCGCTCAATCCCTTGTTTCCGTTGTCGCATCCGAGCCCGGCGTTCCCGCTCGGCACCGACGAGCTCGGCCGCGACAACCTGGCGCGGGTGATGGATGCCGGCCGGGCGACGCTTCTGGTGGCGCTGCCGGCCGCCGCCGTCACCTTCGCCGCCGGGCTGTTCTTCGGCCTCCTGTCGGGGCTCGGGCCGCGCCTGCTCGACGCGGTGATGATGCGCCTGCTCGACGCGGTGCTGGCGCTGCCCGGGCTGGTGGTGCTGATCTTCTTCGCCGCCATCCTGCGGCTGTCCACCCCGTCGCTGATCCTGCTGCTGGGGCTGATCTCCTGGCCGCCGCTGGCCAGGCTGGTGCGCAACGAGACGCGCGCGGTGCGCGACCGCGAGTTCGTGCTGGCGGCGTACCAGATGGGCGGCGGCTTCTTCCACGTCGTCACCACCCACCTGCTGCGCGTGCTGGCGCCGGTGCTGGTGGTGAACTTCACCTTTCTGGTCGGCGAGATGATCCTGCTGCTGTCGGCGCTGTCGTTCCTGGGGCTCGGCGTGCAGCCGCCGCAGACCAGCTGGGGCGGGCTGCTGGAAGGCGCGCTGCAGCTGGTGGCGCTCGACCCGTGGTGGCTGGTGCTGCCGCCCGGGCTGCTGATCTTCGCCGCCCTGCTGTCGACGTCGCTGATCGGCCAGGCTTTGCTGGCCAGGCAGGGCACACGGTGAGCGCGGTGCTGGAGCTCCAGGCGCTGTCGGTGTCCCTGCCGGCGCATGACGGCAGCGGGCCGGTCGCCGTGCTCGACGCGCTCGATCTGGAGGTGCGGGCCGGCGGGATGACCGCGCTGGTGGGCGAAAGCGGCTCGGGCAAGACGGTCGCGGCCCTGGCGGCGATGCGCCTGCTGCCGCGCGGCAGCCGCAGCTCCGGCCAGGTGCGCTTCGACGGGCTCGACCTGCTGGCCGCGGGCGAGCAGCACATGCGTCGCCTGCGCGGGCGCATCGGCATGGTGTTCCAGAACCCGCTCTCGGCGCTGAACCCCAGCGCCACGGTCGGCGCGCAGGTGGCGGAAGGCTACCGGCTGCACGACGGCGGCAGCCGGGCGCAGGCGCGCAGGCGCGCGGTCGAGCTGCTGGGCGAGGTCGGCATCCCCGACCCGGCGCGACGCCTGGACGACTACCCGCACCAGTTCTCCGGCGGGCAGCGGCAGCGGGTGATGATCGCGGCCGCCCTGGCCTGCGACCCGAAGGTGCTGATCGCCGACGAGCCCACCACCGGGCTCGACCCGCTGGTGGCGCGTCAGATCCTGTCGCTGCTGGCCCGGCTGCAGCAAAGCCACCGGCTCGGCGTGCTGTTCATCACCCACGACCTGTCGATCGTGGACGCGCATGCCGACCGGCTGACGGTGCTGTATGCCGGCCGCGCGGTGGAGTGGGGCCAGGCCCGGCGGTTCTTCGCCGCTCCGCGGCACCCATACAGCCAGGCCCTGCTCGCCGCGGTGCCCCGGCTTGGCCAGGCCACGCTGCAGGGGATCCCCGGAACGCTGCCAGGCCCGTCGGCGCGGCCGGACGGCTGCCGCTTCGCGCCGCGCTGTCCGCACCACCGGCCGCCCTGCGACCACGGCTACCCGCCGCCGCTGGGCGACGCCGACGACGCGGCGTGCTGCCTTTATCCGCCCGTGCCGCCCTTCCCTGCCCTGCCGCAGATGATGAACAGTGTTCACGCATCGCGGGCCGAGGCCGACCGGGGAAACGCCGGCGCGGCGCTTCTGGCGCTGGAGCAGGTGACGGTGCGCCATCCCGGCCTCGGGCGCCGGCAGGCGGCTCCCGCCTTGCGGGACATCTCCCTGGTGCTCCGCCGCGGCGAATGCCTTGGCATCGTCGGCGAAAGCGGCTCCGGCAAGTCGACGCTGGGCCGGGCGATCCTGCACATGCTTCGCCATGACGGCCGCATCCTGCTCGACGGCCAGCCGGTCGCCGACCTGCCGGGGCCGGAGCGACGGCGGGCGCGTCGGCGGATCCAGCCGGTGTTCCAGGATCCGCGCGAGTCGCTCAACCCGCGCCTGCGCATCCGCGACGCGCTGGCCGAGCCGCTCCGGCTGGGCGGCCTGTTCGACCGGGTGCGGCTTGACCGCGAGGTGGCGGCCCTGCTGGCCAAGGTCGGGCTCGACCCGTCGCTGGCCGGGCGCCTGCCCGGGCAGCTGTCCGGCGGCCAGGCGCAGCGCGTGGCGGTGGCCCGTGCCCTGGCGGCGCGCCCGGAGATCATCGTGCTGGACGAGCCCACCTCGGCGCTGGACGTGTCGACGCAGGCGATGCTGCTGAGCCTGCTGCAGAACCTCGCCCGCACCGAGCACGTGGCGTACGTGATGATTAGCCACGACCTCGCCGCCGTCGGGGCGCTGGCGGACCGGATCGCGGTGCTGAAGGACGGACGCATCGTCGAGATGGCGGACACCGCCGTCCTGCTCGCGCGCCCGATCCACCCGTACAGCGCCGCCCTGGTCGCCACCGCCCCGCGCGTGCCGATCGGGATCGCCACGGCCGAAACCCTCACGCGCTCGTCACCACCTCCTTGATCCGGCGCGCCAGCAGCTCCATCGGGAACGGCTTGACCAGCACGTGCATGCCGGGCTCGAGATGGCCGTGGCTCAGCACCGCGTTCTCGGCGTAGCCGGTGATGAACAGCACCTTCAGCTTCGGGCGCAGCACGCGCGCGGCGTCCGCCAGCTGACGGCCGTTCATGCCGCCGGGCAGCCCGACATCGGTCACCAGCAGGTCGATGTGCCGCGGCGAGCGCAGCACCGCAAGGCCCGCGGCTCCGTCCTCCGCCTCGGTCGCGGCGTAGCCGAGTTCCTCCAGCACCTCCGTCACCAGCATGCGCACCGTCGGCTCGTCGTCGACCACGAGCACGGTTTCGCCCGGCCGCGCACGCGGCGCTTCCGTCAGCGCCGCCGGCACGGGTCCGGGCTCTGCCTCGCCCTCGTGCCGCGGCAGGTACAGGCACACGCTGGTGCCGATCCCCGGCGTAGAATGGATGCGCGCCTGACCGCCGGACTGGCGGGTGAAGCCGTAGATCATGGACAGGCCGAGCCCGGTGCCCTGCCCGATCGGCTTGGTGGTGAAGAACGGGTCGAACGCCTTGGCGATGACGTCCGGGGTCATGCCGGCGCCGGTGTCGCTGACGCACAGCGACACGTAGGTCCCGGCGGGCAGGTCGCGCTCCTGCGCGCTGCGCCCGTCCAGCCGCACCTGCCCGGTCTCGACCGTCAGCCGGCCGCCATCGGGCATGGCGTCGCGGGCGTTGATGCACAGGTTGAGCAGCGCGTTCTCCAGCTGGTTGGGATCAACCAGGATGGCGTCGAGGTCTGGCGGGCCCGCCACCGCCACGGTGATGGACGGTCCCACCGTGCGCCGGATCAGCTCCTCCATGCCGGCGACCAGCCGGTTCACGTTTGTCGCCTTGGGCTCCAGCGTTTGCCGGCGCGAGAACGCCAGCAGCCGGTGCGTCAGCGCGGCGGCGCGGTCTGCGGCGCCCTGGGCGGCCTCGATGTAGCGGGGCGCCTGGTCGAACCGTTCCTGCGCCATCCGCGTCCTCAGCAGCTCCAGGCTGCCGGCGATGCCGGTGAGCAGGTTGTTGAAGTCGTGCGCCAGGCC
>CAXTMS010000189.1:0-6802 GCA_964245345.1 uncultured Acetobacteraceae bacterium
GTCCTACCCGATCCACCAGTTCGGCTTCATCATCGCCGGCGCCTCGGTGCGCTCGATCCCGGCGCGGCCGGACGAGGACATGCTGCGGGCGCTGGACCGGGCGGTGCGCCATTCGGTGCCCAAGCCCACCGCGCTGATCGTGAACTTCCCGTCCAACCCGACCGCGTATCTCGCCGACCTGGACTTCTACCGCGAGCTGGTCGCCTTCGCCTGTCGCGAGGAGATCTGGATCCTGTCCGACCTCGCCTATGCCGAGATCTATTTCGGCGACCTGGTGCCGCCGTCCATCCTGGAGGTGCCCGGCGCCAAGGAGGTGGCGGTGGAGTTCACCTCCTTGTCCAAGACGTACTCGATGGCCGGCTGGCGCATGGGGTTCGCGGCCGGCAACCCGCGCCTGATCAACGCCCTGACCCGGATCAAGTCGTACCTTGACTACGGCGCCTTCACCCCGATCCAGGTCGCCTCGGTGGCTGCCTTGAACGGGCCGCAGGACTGCGTGGAGCAGATGCGCACGCTGTATCGCGAGCGCCGCGACGTGCTGATCCGCGGGCTGTCGGCGGCGGGCTGGGACGTGCCGTCGCCGCAAGGCTCGATGTTCGCCTGGGCGCCGATCCCGGACCGGTTCGCGCATCTGGGCAGCGTCGCGTTCTCCAAGCTGCTGCTGCGCGAGGCGGGCGTGGCGGTGGCGCCGGGGCTCGGCTTCGGCGAGCACGGCGAGGGCTACGTGCGCATCGGCCTGGTGGAGAACACCCAGCGCCTGCGCCAGGCGACCCGCAACATCCGGTCCTTCCTCGTGTCGCAGAACGGGCAGGCCGTGCCGGCGGCGGATGCGCGGCTGGAACCGGTGTGATGGCGCAAGGCCCGCTCCGGGTCGGGATCGCGGGCCTCGGCACCGTGGGCGCCGGCACGGTCCGGCTGCTCCGGGCCAACGCCGAGCTGATCGAGACCCGCGCGGGCCGGCCGGTGACGGTGACGGCGGTGTCGGCGCGCGACCGCGACCGGTCGCGCGGCATCGAGCTGGCCGGGCTGCGCTGGCACGCGGACCCGCTCGGCCTGGCGTCCGACCCGGATGTCGACGTGGTGGTGGAGCTGATCGGCGGCGCGGACGGGGCGGCGCGGGCGCTGGTGGAAGCGGCGCTCGAGCGGCGCCGTCCGGTGGTGACGGCGAACAAGGCGCTGGTGGCGGTCCACGGCGCGCGGCTGGCCGACGCGGCGGAGCGGGCCGGGGTGGCGCTGGCGTTCGAGGCGGCGGTGGCGGGCGGCATCCCGGTGATCAAGGCGCTGCGCGAGGGGCTGGCGGCGGACCGGCTGCTCCGGGTCGGCGGCATCCTGAACGGCACCTGCAACTACATCCTGACGCAGATGCGCGACACCGGCCGCGACTTCGCCGCCGTGCTGGCGGAAGCGCAGGCGCTGGGCTACGCCGAGGCCGACCCGTCCACCGACGTGGACGGGATCGACGCCGCGCACAAGCTGGCGATCCTGACCGCGCTCGCCTTCGGCCGGCCGGTGGACTTTTCCTCCGTGCACGTGGAAGGGATCAGGCGCATCGGCGCGGTGGACATCGCCTTCGCCACCGAGCTCGGCTACCGCATCAAGCTGCTGGGCATCGCCCGGCGCAGCGAGCAGGGGGTGGAAACCCGCGTGCATCCCTGCCTGGTGCCGGCGGGTGCCCCGATCGCGCAGGTCGAGGGGGTGTTCAACGCGGTGGTGGCGGAAGGCGAGTTCGTCGGCCGGCTGATGCTCGAAGGCCGCGGCGCCGGCGCCGGACCCACCGCCACCGCGGTGGCGGCCGACCTGATCGACATCGCCCGCGGCAGCCTGGTGCCGGCCTGGGGCGCCAGCTCCGGCGCGCTGTCGCGGCTGGTCTCGGTGCCGATGGCGGAGCGCCGCGGCGGCTACTACCTGCGCCTGTCGGTGCGCGACCAGCCCGGCGTGATCGCGGAGATCACCGCCGTGCTGCGCGATTGCGGCGTGTCGCTGAAGAGCATGCTGCAGCACGGCCAGGACGACGTCGCCCCTGCCCATGCGGCGTCCGGCGTCGCCTTTGACGGGGCGGTGCCGATCGTGCTGGTGACGCACGACACACGCGAAGCCGCCATGCAGGAAGCGGTGGGCCGCATCGCCGCCCTGTCGGTGGTGCTGGACCAGCCGACCATGATCCGGATCGAGCCCGGCTGAGCCGGTCCGTACCTTCTTCACCGACGCAGCCCGAGGTATCGCCCATGTCCGGCTCCCGCTACCAGACCGACCGCAACCTCGCCCTCGAGCTCGTCCGCGTGACGGAGGCGGCGGCCATCGCGGCGTCGCACTGGACCGGCCGGGGACAGAAGAACGAGGCCGACGGCGCCGCGGTGGAGGCGATGCGCTCGGCGTTCGACACGGTGGCGATCGACGGCACCGTGGTGATCGGCGAGGGCGAGATGGACGAGGCGCCGATGCTCTACATCGGCGAGAAGGTCGGCGCGGGCGGACCGGCGATGGACATCGCCGTGGACCCGCTGGAAGGCACGGTGCTGACCGCCAAGAACGCGCCCAACGCCCTGACGGTGGTGGCGCTGGCCGAGCACGGCCGCTTCCTCCATGCGCCCGACATCTACATGGAGAAGATCGCGGTCGGCCCCGGGCTGCCGGACGACGTGGTCGACATCGACGCGCCGATCGGCCGCAACCTCCGCAGCCTGGCGCAGGCGCGCCAGTGCGACATCAGCGACCTGACGCTCTGCACCCTGGACCGGGACCGCCACCAGGAGCTGATCGCCAGGACGCGGGAAGCGGGCGCGCGCGTGATGCTGATCTCCGACGGCGACGTGGCCGGCATCATCGCCGCCTGCATGCCGGACAGCGGCGTGCACATCTTCGCAGGCTCCGGCGGCGCCCCGGAAGGCGTGCTGGCGGCGGCCGCGCTTCGCTGCATCGGCGGCCGCATGCAGGCCCGGCTGTTGTTCGAGGACGAGGCGCAGGTGGCGCGGGCGCAGGAGATGGCGATCGGCGACCCGCGCCGCCGGCTGTCGCTGGAAGACCTCGCCAGCGGCGACGTGCTGTTCTCCGCCACCGGCGTCACCACCGGCGCGCTGCTGCGCGGCGTGGCGCGAAGCGGCGACCACGCGGTGACGCACTCGATCGTCATGCGCTCCAAGTCCGGCACGGTGCGCTTCATCGAGGGCCGCCACAACTTCGCCACCAAGACCTGGGGCGGGCCGGCGGCCGCCTGACCATGCCGGACGGGCTGCCGGGCCGGGCGCCGGGGCCGGACGCGGTCCTGGGGGTGGAGGCGAGCCTGTCCGGCCGGCGCTGGGTCTGGCACCACGCCCCCGGCGGCGCCGCGCACGATCCGGACGCGCATGACCGGCTGGGGCTTCTGTTGTCGCAGCGGCTGGCGCTGCCGGAGATGCTGGGCCGGCTGTTGTCGCTGCGCGGCGTCGAGGCGCACGCGGCGGCGCACTATCTGGAGCCGACCCTGCGCGCGCTGCTGCCTGACCCATCCAGCCTCGCCGACATGGACGTGGCCGCCGCACGGCTGGCGCAGGCGGTGCGATGCGGCGAAACGGTTGGCGTGTTCGGCGACTACGACGTGGACGGCGCCTGCGCGGCCGCCCTGGTGACGCTGCTGCTGCGCTCGCTCGGCTGCGTCGTCCACACCCACATCCCCGACCGGATGCGCGAAGGCTACGGGCCCAACGCGCCGGCCCTGTCCGGGCTCGCCGACAAGGGCGCCACCCTGGTCGTGTGCGTCGACTGCGGCACCGCGGCGCCCGAGCCGCTGGCGCAGCTGCGGCAGCGGGCCGAGGTGGTGGTGCTCGACCACCACGCCTCCGACGGCGCGGTGCCGCCGATCCTGGCCACCGTGAACCCGAACCGGCTCGACTGTTCGTCCGGGCTCGGCACGCTGTGCGCCACCGCGATCGCCTTTCTGGCCGGGGTGGCGCTGCTGCGGGCGCTGCGTCGCGAGAAGCTGTTCGAGCACCGCGACCCACCCGACCTGCTGGGGTTGCTCGACCTGGTGGCGCTGGCCACGGTGTGCGACGTGATGCCGCTGACCGGCCTGAACCGCGCTTTGGTGACGCAGGGCTTGAAGGTGATGGCGCGCCGGGCGCGACCGGGCATCCAGGCGCTGCTGGAGGTTGCCTCGGTCCGGGACGCGCCCAGCGCCTTCACCTGCGGCTACGCGCTCGGGCCGCGCATCAACGCCGGCGGCCGCATCAGCGAGGCCGACCTGGGGTTGCGCCTGCTGCTGTGCGAGGACCCGGCCGAGGCGAAGCAACTGGCCGAGCGGCTCGACGCGGTGAACCGGCAGCGCCGCACCGTGGAGGACACCATCCTGCAGCGGGCGATGGCGCTGGGCGAGGCGCAGCTCGGCGCCGGCCACGCGGTGCTGTTCCTGTCCGGCAGCGACTGGCATCCGGGCGTGGTGGGCATCGTCGCCGGCCGGCTGAAGGAGCGCTACAACCGTCCGGTGCTGGTGGGTGCGGCACTCGAGGACGGCACGGTGAAGGGGTCGGGGCGGTCGGTCGAGGGCCTGGACCTCGGCGGCGCGGTGATCGCGGCGCGGCAGAACGGGCTGCTGCTGACCGGCGGCGGGCACGCGATGGCGGCCGGCTTCTCGCTGCGTGCCGAGCACCTCCAGGCCTTTCACGGCTTCCTCGACCAGCGTCTGTCCGACGCACGGTTGCGGCCGCTGTCGCAGGAGCTGGCGGTGGACGGGGTGCTGGGCGTGGCGGCGGCGACGGTGGAGCTGGCCGCGTCGCTGAACCGTTTGGCACCGTTCGGGACCGGCAACGCCGAGCCGCTGTTCGCGCTGCCTCGGGCGAGGGTGCTGCGCGCCGACCGGATCGGCCGCGAGAACAAGACGCTGCGGCTTCTGGTTGAAGGGGAGGGCGGCGGTCCGCGCCTCAAGGCGCTGCTGTTTCGCGCCGACGAAAGCCCGCTGGCGACGCTGCTGGAGCAGCGCGGCGCGCCGCCGGTGCATCTCGCCGGCTGGCTTCGCGCGGAAGCCTGGAACGGCGCCACCACCGCCGGCTTCTTCATCGCCGACGCCGCCCTCGCTTGACCCCCTTCGCTTGACCGGGGGGGGGCGCTCGGCTACGCAGGCGCCGGCTTCGTCCTGTTCGTCTAGGGGCCTAGGACACCGCCCTTTCACGGCGGTAACACGGGTTCGAATCCCGTACGGGACGCCAAGGCTGTCAACCGAGCAAAAGACCAGTTAATCAGAGAGTTACAGGGAAGCTGATGGCGCTTGCCTCGCTCCCGCCTCGCTGACTCCCCTTACCACATAGTCACACGCTCGAACGTGTTCGCCAGCTCCCGCAGCTCCTTTGTGTAGGTCTGGAGTAGGACGCCATCGAAGGCGTTTACCAGATACCGGCCGACGCTGAACATCGAGGGCTGCCAGGGCCGGCGGTCGACCGTCAACATGCACTCGGGCCGCCGTTGGTTTATCACCGCAACGGTCAATGCTGGGCAGGGGCCGCACATGGTCTCGTTGGTCGTGAGCATTCGGAGGGGCGGAAGGGGATGACGCTGGGGCGGTTCACAACGTTGGCGTCGGATGGGCAAGTGTCTGCCGATCCTCGGCTCGTCAACCGTCGAGGCGTCGGTTACTTGAGGGCTCCAGCGGCGGCGCGTTGAATGTCGCCACAGAGCCTGGATTCACCGCCTGGGCAGGCGGTTCGGGCGGACCGCGCAATCTTCTCGACGTCTCCGGTGTCGAGCGTCGAGTTGATATGAGCTGCGACGAACGACCGAAGACCAGGGATCTTCCTCGCTTCTACAAATAGGGCTGGGAGGGTGGTCCAGTGGTCGGCCAGGAGTCTCGCTATGCCTTCCGAAGACGCCTCCGCCATGCCACCCTCGTCGCAGGCCCGGTACTGCTGGTAATACTCGGACACTTGCCGCCATGACGTTAAGGCGTCCGCAGCCGCCTCTGCGGCACTGGCTCTGGCAGGTGAACAGGTCGGCGATTGGGCGAGAGCGGTGCCGCTCCATAGGACCATCAAGGCTGCGGTCGGCAGCACGCTTTTAATGACCATGAAGCTGTTGCCTGCTGGCCCCACGCGCGGCAGCGACCTGGGAATTGTTTTGAACGGTGATCGTCGTCAGCGGGTCCATGAGGACAGCGGTTGCGATCGCAGCCATTCCGGTATCGGTCGTCCGGATGCATCCCTCGGTTGGGTGCTGCGGCCCCGGCAGGTGAGCGGCATCCGCTCTACCTGAATGGACGCCTATGCCGACATGTCCAGGAACGTTGAACCGCAGGATCCCATACGATCCATGAGGCCCGTTCGGGCTCGCTGGATGTGGGTGTGGCCGTAAGGTGTCCTGAAATGCGTAGGTTCCGTTGGGCAAATGGGTAAGCGTCGCATGGCGGTCTATGTTGTTGAACGCTGACCACGTGCCGACAACCATCCCAGCCTGGTTCCTGAGCGTGATCTGGTGCGCTTGGCCATCGAAGGTCATCGTTGACACTGCCGCCCCCGGGGTCGTCCTGCCGACAATTGGCGGCGGGCGGTGCAGGGCGTCAACAGGTCGGTCGTGAACCAAGCACCAGACCGTCAGCCGTCACCGGAACCCGGGAAGGTCGGCCCAATACCCCGATCAGGCGGCCTGCACACGCGGGAACACCAGCCGGATGGTGGTGCCGGCCCCTTCCTCGGTTTGCAGCTCGAGCCGACCGTTGGACTGCTCGACGAAGCCCTTGACCATGGACAGGCCGAGGCCGGTGCCCTTGCCGACCGGCTTGGTGGTGAAGAACGGCTCCAGCGCGCGCTGCGCCACCTCGGGGGTCATGCCGCTGCCCTGGTCG
>CAXTMS010000190.1:0-6771 GCA_964245345.1 uncultured Acetobacteraceae bacterium
CCGTTCGCCTGCCGGTCCTACATCACCGGCGGCTCACTCCTAGGGGGCAGGTCAAGTGCTGACAGAACCATCTATTCCGCGGCTGGCACGCTTCCGCTTGGGGCTTCCCGACCGGTTGCAGCGCATATGTCCCAATCGCATCAAGGTTTCAGGAGAGCGTTTCAGAGAGCGGAAACTGGCACCGGCCGCCCGAACAGAAAGCCTTGCACCTGATCGCATCCCATCGTCTGCAGCATCGAGAGCTGTTCTTCCGTCTCGACGCCCTCCGCGGTGACGCGGAGTCGCAGGCTGTGCGCCAAGGCGATGATCCCACCCACCACCGCTTGGGCACCTTCATCCTCGCTCATCCGCCGCACGAAGGACTGGTCGATCTTCAGCCGGTCGAACGGGAAGCGGCACAGGTAGCCGAGGTTGGAGTAGCCGGTGCCGAAATCGTCCAGCGCGATCTTGACGCCAGCCGCCTTGATGTCACGCAGGGTCCTGTCTATCCCCTCGCCGCTGTCCAACAACAACCGCTCGGTGATCTCGAGCTCCAGCCGTTCCGGAGGCAGACCTGTTCGGGCCAGAACGTCCACAACCGTTCGCGCCAGGATCCCGGACCGGAACTGCGCCGGCGACAGGTTGACCGCCACCGTTCGACCATCGAAGGCCGGCCCCATGGCGTCCCGGCACGCCCGTTCCAGGATCCACTGCCCGATTGGCCCGATCAGGCCGCTTTCCTCTGCGACCGGAATGAAGGCGGCCGGCGACACGACCCCGCGCTCCGGATGAGTCCAGCGGGCCAGCGCCTCGTAGCTGTGGACCGCTCCGGCGCGTGCGTCGCAGACGACCTGGTACGCCACGGCGAGTTCGTCCCGCTCGATCGCGTGGCCAAGGCCGGTCTGCAACGCCAGGCGCTCCTGGCGGGCGAACTCCATCGGCGGCTCGAAGCGCTGCACGCGGCGGACGCCATCTATCTTGGCGCTGTACAGGGCGAGATCGGCCCGCTGGATCAGCTCGTCCGCATCGGGGCCGTCAGCCGGGAACGACGCGACGCCGATGCTGGCGCTTACCTGAAGTTCCTTGCCGTCGATCGCGAACGGCTCCGCCATCCTGCCGGCGATCCTGTCGGCCAGCCGCAACCCGTCCTCCGGTCTCGCTGACGCCTGCACCAGCACGAACTCGTCCCCGCCAACCCGGGCGATGACGTCGTTGTCGCGCGACCAGCTGAGCAGCCGCCGCGAGATCTCCCGCAAGACCGCATCGCCACCCCGATGCCCGAGCTGGTCGTTCACCAGCTTGAAGTCGTCGACGTCCAGACAGAGCAGGTTGAACGGCGCGCCGCCCGACGCCCCACGCGTCATCCGGCCAAGTTCCTCCTGCAGCAGGCTGCGGTTGCCGAGACCGGTGAGGACGTCGTGGAACGCGAGATAGCGGATGTGGTCCTGCGCGCCATGCAAGTCGTCGACATCGGTCGATGTGCCGATCCAGAGGCGGTTGTGACGCGCAGGCGCATCTGCGGGAACCGGAAGTGCCCGGGTCTGGAACCATCTGGATACGCCATCATGCCGCGTGATCCGATGCTCGACCGTCAGCACCCCGGTTTCAACGGCCGATCGCCATGCCTCGTCGGTTGTCGCAAGGTCGCGAGGGTCGATCATCTTGCGCCAGCCGGCACCATGGCTTGCCGCCTCGCTCTGCCCTGTGAAGGCCTTCCATTGCGGGCTGGCCGCGCACCAGTTGCCGCCGTCATGCGACTGCCAAACCAGATGCGGGATACCCTCAAGGAGAACATGGTGACGTGCCTGGGCGTCAACCAACGTTTCGAGCGTTCTTCGTGGCTCCGTCTCGTCATGCTGGATCGCAAGCCAGCCGCGAACGTTGCCGTTTCGTCCTGGAATGGCCGTGATCGTCCAGTCGGCGACGTAGCTGGTGCCATCCCGCCGGTAGTTCAGCGCCTTTCCCGTATAGGTTCCATGACGCAGCAGCTTGCGTTTCCGGCGACGTGTCTCGGCCCGGTCGCTTCCCGATCCCAACAACAAGCCCGATGACTGTCCGACGAGCTCGCTAGCCAGGTATCCTGTGAGAGCCGTCATCGCCCGGTTGGCGAACGTAATCGTCGGACCCGGTGCATCGAGATCCGGTCCGGTAACGATCATCGCGATCCCGGCGGCCTCGAAGGCATCCCGAAACAGATCCCGTTCATCATCGCTCGGTTCCAGGGAGTTGGTCCCCTTCTCAACCGTTCCTCGATCCTGATCGTGAGCCATGAACGGACGATTTTCCCTGTTGATCCATTATTCGTCTGCTGGCGCCTCCAAGTTGCCCGGAACGTCGGCCAGGCCCACACCCGCATCCTAACCAGGAAGCTTTTCAACCCGTCCACCGGTACGTCAAACGTTCAACAGCCTTCTGGTTGGACAAGAAGTCTCAAGATGACGGCGCCGGAAGGCAGAGGGACGGAACCTCCCGTCTGGGAAGGAAAATGTTGTGGACGCGGTGTGGGACAACGACTTTATCTCATTAATTGCATTCTGCTGTTTTCATTTATACAAACCATGTTATAGTTTCTTTGCCCGATCCTGTTGTGGGTTCTCATCCGGACAGGTTGAACATGAATCGGCATCGTCAAAGCCAGGAAGAAGGCAATGAGACGCAACGTCGTCTGGCCAAATGCGGGGAAAACCAATCCAGTTTAACTGGCGATCAGGATCTATCGTGTAGTTTGCCCGAACGGTGGGCGACATGTTCCCTGGTCGCCATGGTTTCGCGTTTTCTTCCTAAACTGGCGGCACTCGTAACGGTGCTGTCCTTCTTGTGCGGTCCGCACCCCAGGACGTCGGCGTTCCTGGTGCGGCAGGAACCTACCCGAACACCAACTCACCGGGGACGCGGCATGATCGAGATGCGGCCATGGCTGCAGCCGGTCCGGCCGCGCCGGTCGAGGCGGCAGCCGAAGACCGGATCGCGACCACGGTGCGCTTCGTCGTGCCGCCGCTCGCCAAGGTGGATGCGGCAGCCCGGAGCAGGGGTGTCGGCCGCTCCGCCTGGATCCGGACACGGCTTGAGCGAGGCGCTTGAAGGAGCCCGTCTGCGCCAGGTCGGGCAGGAACGCCACACGTCCCGGCCGCAGGAACAAGGCACGGTTGGGGTCCGTGGCTCAAGGAAGGTCGTATGTCGAGCGACGCCCACAGGCTGCGACGGCCAAGCGGGGCAGGGCGCCCGCGACGTCATGGACAGGCCCGACAAACAGCCGACTCTTTTGCAACCTTGCCAACTGCTGTTAACCGTCGGCAATATATATGATCTAGGTTGCGTGTAGGCCCGGATGATGCCCAACCGGTTCGTCGAAAAGCTCCGAGGACTTGGCGACCTTACCGACGAGGACGTCCGTGCGCTTGAGGCGGCGACCAGCCGGCCGCAAGCGTTCAGACCGCGCACCGACCTCATCCGGGAGGGCGACCAGCCGGGTCCCGTGTTCATCGTTCTGGAAGGCTGGGTGATCCGCTACAAGGTGCTGCCAAGCGGTTCGCGGCAGATCATGGCCTTCCTGATGCCGGGCGACGCCTGCGACCTGCACATCGGCATGCTGGCTCAGATGGATCACAGCATCCAGACCGTGACCCACGCCAAGGTGGTGAAGATCGAGGGCAAGGCGATGGACGAGCTGATGACCGCGCACCCTGGCATTGCACGCGCGATGTATGTGGCGCAGCTCGTGGACGAAGGCACGCTCCGGGCCTGGATTGTCAGCCTAGGCCGGCGCAGCAGCGCCGAGCGTGCGGCGCACCTGCTGCTCGAACTCTACATCCGTGGTGCCCGCATCGGCATCGCCAATGGCAACGCCATCGAGTTTCCGCTGTCCCAGGCGGTGCTCGCCGATGCGCTGGGCATGACGCCGGTGCACATCAACCGGATGCTTCAGGACTTCCGCCGATCCGGCGTGGTCGAGCTGCGGCGCGGTGTTCTGCGCATCCTCGATCCAGGTGCCCTGACCCGGATCTCCGGCTTCGACGACAACTACCTGCACAGGCGGCTTCGGCCTCAACCGCAACCAACTTAGATCTTGGACATTGATACGGTATATTGTCTGGACCTGGGTTTCCGGTTAGGAAAGAGCCATCGCCAGCACGGTTACCTGGGGCGCTGACGGCTGAAGGCGCAAGCCTTCGCCTCGTAGGAGGCAAGACCATGCCGTTGCTCTTCATCCATGCCGCTAATTCCGAGTTCCGCTCCCGTGACGAGGGAGCCGAATACGACCACCCTGAGGCCGCCCTGGCGTCAGGCGTGCGAAGCGCGATTGCCCTGATCGCCGATGAACTCGAACGCGGTCAGCGTAGTGCGGCTGTCGAGATCAGCATCGAGCGGGAGGACAGAACCCAGGTCCTCCGGTCCGTTGTGGCCGTTTCGGTGTCGTCCATGATCCTTGCAGATCGTCCGGCTGAACTCGGCCTCGTCTAGGACGGACGCGATCTCCTGGCTGGACGGGCCCAGCCGTCGGGTCTGACGAGCAGGCGATGCTTCCGCGTCCGAACACGTCTTCGGACCGGGGCGAGGCGTGGCCCGTCCCCGACGATAGGCAACAGAACGGTTGTCGAGCCACAAGGCCCCGGCAACGCCTGAGTCCACCGATGACAACCGTCTCCTCCGACTCGGACGATTCCCAAATCCGCAGCGAGACCCATCGAATTCAACCTATTTTAGATCACAAATCATTCGGCAATGGCACAGTCCCATCGTTGCCTCGTGTCTACCCGCGACGAGGCGTCAGCGCTTGAGGGGATCTCGTCTTACGCCTCACGATGGAAGCCATGTCATGGGCCTTTATCGCCTTTATTTGTCTGATGCCGGGAATTTCCTTCAACAGACTGTTGTTGTCGAATGCTCGAGCGACACAGAGGCCGTCGATCATGCCAGGACATTGATCAAGGTCGGCGGACGGGTCGACTTGTGGAGCGGCGACGGCGTCACCGGCCCATGGCTCGGATCGCCACGACCTCGTGCCGAAACCTTGAGTTTTGCATATGTGAAACCCATCAGGTCGAGGCTGATGCCAACGCTTTTGGAAGTGGCCTGACGCGTTCAGTTCGCGTCCGCAAACCTTGTGGATGCGCGCTCCGTGGTCGGTGACGGGAAGGTGTCCCGTTTGGACGTGCTGTGGTTCCATGAGGACACTGCTGCCGTCTTTGCCGCCGGACGCAGCGGCAGGCCAAGGCTGGCGACTTGGTGTGTGGCAAGAAGGCTTGAGAAAGCCTACAAGCAGGTCAGGCCAGCGGCATTCGGTGGCTGAGGATACTCATCGTGATGGCTTCAAAGGATTTCGGTTCCCTGGCCTGGACGATGGAGCAGCTGCGTCTGGCCACCGGCGCGGCCAAAGTGGCTTTCTGGTCCTGGAACCTCGACACCGACGAGATCGTCCTGGACAAACATGCCTGCTGCCTCTGGGGTGTGCCGGATGATCGTCAGGTCACCTTCCGCAGCCTGTCCGAGCGGATCCATCCCGCGGACGTCGAGCGGGTTGGCAAGGCGTTTCGGGCGGTTCGGGGGCAGGACGGACTTTACGAGATCGATTTCTGCGTCCTGGCCGGCGGCGAGCAGCGCTGGATTTCCGCGCGCGGCCAGGCCGGGAACGCGGGCAGGATCGACCGGGTCATGTTCGCCGTCTTCATGGACATCACCGCTCGCAGGCAGGCGGAGGAAGCACGCGAGATGCTGGCGGGCGAGATGAGCCACCGGGTGAAGAACCTGTTTGCCATCGCCTCGGCGCTGACCACCATCGCCGCCCGTTCCACGGCTACGGCAGCCGAAATGGCGGAGGACCTCGCCCTGCGGCTGGATGCCCTGGGTCAGGCGCATGATCTGGTCCTTCCCTCGTCCGGGGGCACCTTGGGCCGGGGTGCGTGCCTCGACGAGCTGCTGGCGGTTCTGCTCGCGCCCTATGATCACCGGTCCGCGTCCAACAGCCGGATCCGCATGGCGGTGCCGGGCCTGCAGGTGGGGGAGACGGCGGTGACGACGTTGGCCCTCGTCGTGCACGAGCTGGCTACCAACTCGATCAAGTATGGCGCCCTCGCCCAACCCTCTGGCATCCTGGACCTCAGCTGCGCCGACCACGGGAGCATGGTGGTGCTTGTCTGGACCGAGCGGGGCGGACCCGTCGTGCAGGCGCCTGTCGAGCGGGGGTTCGGCAGTTCGCTGATCGCGAGGAGCATGTCGAGACAGCTTGGTGGATCGATCGTCTACCACTGGCCCGCCATGGGCATGATCGCGACCCTGACGATGGACCGGGATAGGCTCGCTGCCTGATTGGGGGCGATGTCGAGGTGCGTCAGAGCTGCGGGCTCATCCTGTGCAGAGCCTCCCCCACCTCGCGCAGCCTGTAGGGCTTGGACATGAACAGAGCCGCAGGATCCAGCACGCTGAGCCGGCTGATAAGGGCGGTAGCGTAACCTGACACGATCAGGATCGGGATTTGCGGATAAAGCTGCCGTGCGTGGACGGCGACGTCGACGCCATCCCGGCTGCCTGGCATCTGGACGTCCGTGAACAGGATGTGGACGTCATTGGGACCATCGAGAAGCCGAACCGCTTCGTCACCGTTCCAGGCCTCCATGACGTCAAAGCCTTCGTCCTGGAGGAATTCAGCCATCACCATCCGAATCAGGCCTTCGTCCTCGACCAGGAGCACCTTAGCCTGCGTGATCGTCACCTGGTCCCTCCACTAGACGCCGGACCGGACGTGGAGACGGTGCAAGCGTCAAATGACGAAAGCGTTGCAGTTAAAGCGAGGCG
>CAXTMS010000191.1:0-6752 GCA_964245345.1 uncultured Acetobacteraceae bacterium
CCGGCATGAACGGCCGGCTCGACACGCTGCAGGCGGCGGTGCTGCTGGCCAAGCTCGACGTGTTCGAGCACGAGCTGACCCGTCGCGAGGAGATCGCCTGCGCCTACGACGCCGGCCTGGCAGCGGCGGGCGCCGAGCGGCTGCTGCCGCCGCAGCGCGTGCCGGGCGGCGGGAGCGCCTGGGCGGTCTATGCCGTCCTGCTGCCGTCCCCGGAGGCGCGCGACGCGCTCCAGGCGGCACTCCGCACCCGAGGCGTGCCGACCGCGATCTACTACCCGCGGCCGCTGCACCTGCAGCCGGCCTACCGGCCGCACCATGACGGCGTCTCGCTTCCGGTGTCGGAAACCCTGTCCGGCCGGATCCTGGCCCTGCCGATGCACCCCGAGCTGGACGCGGGCGACGTGCGCCACGTCGTCGAGTCGGTGCTGGCGGCGCTGTGACGGCGGCTCAGGGATCGCGCACCCGCCGCCGTGCCCTGTCGTCGGCGCGCCTGCCGACGGTGTTGGCGTGGTCGTCGACGTGCATCATCGTGCGGTTCCGGCCCAGCCGCTTGGCGCGGTAGAGCGCCCGGTCCGCCAGCGCCATCTGGTCGCCGAGCGACTGGCCGAGCCTGCTGGGCGGGCTGATGCCGACGCTGACGGTGACGTCCTGCCCGGTGTCCGCGCAGGCGATCCGCACCCGTTCGGCCAGCTGGCGCGCCTGCACCGGCGACACCCCGGCCAGGGCGGCGGCGAACTCCTCGCCACCGATGCGCCCGAACACGGTGTCCTCCCCCAGCGCTCGGCTCGCCAGGGCGGCGAAGCGTCGTATCGCCTCGTCGCCGGCGGCGTGTCCCAGCGTGTCGTTGATCCGCTTGAAGTGGTCGATGTCGAACACCAAGACCGTGCGTTGGCCGAGCTGTTCCGCCGCCCGCCAGAAGCCGCGCCGGTTCAGCACCCCGCCCAGCTCGTCGCGCAGGCCCGCCATCTCCAGCACCGCGATCAGGCCGAAGCCGGGCCAGAGCACGGTGCGCGCCAGGGTCTCGACGGTCAGGATCGCGGTTGCCGTCGCGATCCAGCCTGGAACGGGAACCAGCACGGAAACCAGGAACAGCCCGGACACCAGCGGGTGCAGGACCGTGGCCGTGATCAGGCCGCGCTGGCCGATGCCCTGGCGGGGCGCACGCACCAGGGCGAACAGGCAGCACAGCGTCAAGGCGTGGTCGATGACCAACGCTGTCACGGCGGAACCGACGCCGGGAGGCATCCAGGGCGACATGCGCGCCGCCATCCAGGTCAGCGGCGCCGCCGCCAGCCAGCCCGGATGGGGCCGGCGCCCGAGCAACCCGGCGGCTGCCTGCCAGCAGAGCCCCGACGCCAGCAGGCCGAGCGCCACCGCCACCGTGACCCAGGACCCGAGCCGTGCCGTCACCATCGCCAGCGCGGCCGCGGCACACACGCACGCCCACAGCAGCAGGCGCAGCGACACGTGCGGCTGCTGCCGCAAGGCCGTCCCGCAGAGCACCGCCATCAGCAACGGGACGAGCAGGGGCATGATCCCCGCAGGCATGAAGGGCATGAAGCGGCTGTACCTTGTCAGCAACGTTAGCGAAGTTCTTGTTAACGAAAATTTTCCGGTCCAGCGCCCCGGCCAGGCAGGAGTTCCCTGGTCTGCCAACCTCCTTTCCCGGACCGCCGACCTCGACATTGCTCACGCCTTGTTCCGCGCCCACCAGAACGACTACAGCATCAGCACCGACCGCATGGTCGACCGGGAGATCCCCATGACCCAGATCGACCTCGACCCGTTGCGCCGGGCCGGCACCCTCGCGATCGGCCTGGCGCTGGCATTGCTGGGCGACGCGGCAGCCGCCTGGGCACGGCAGGACCGGCCGGCGCCGGCTGCCACCGCCGTGTCCGGCCCGGTTCCTGCCGCTCCGGACGAAAGCCTCACCGTGCTCGGCCGCCGACACCATTTCGAGGCAGCACCCGTGCCGGGCGCGCCCATGGGACCGCCGCCGGACAAGCCCGGGCCGCATCTGGGACGCTACAAGATCTCGGGCGACCAGACCCCCAAGGATGGCTTCGACGCCCAGACCGGCGCCTTCATCGCCCCGTTCGGCACCGCCTATACCGGCGCCAGCCCGACCGCGGGCGGCCTGGCCTCGCGGTTCGGGCATTGAGCATGGCCGGCCGTCGCGGCCGGACCGGTCAGGCCGGTTGGCTGATGAAGCTGGTGACGTAGGGACGCAGGCCCTCGACGTCGAACAACGGCTGCGGCGCGATGCCGGCGGCGCGAACGTTGCGACGGTCGAAATGGCGGATCTGGCCCAGATACGGCGCGTAATGCCGCAGCCGCTGCATCACCAGCTCGGCCAGCTTGTCGCCCGGCGCCTCGTCGGTCCGGCCGATGGTGAGCCCCGCCAGCGGCGACAGCGCGTCCAGCACCCCCACCAGGGGCAGCGGCGTGTCGCTGGTCAGGTGGAAGGCGTGGCCGAGGGTGGAGGGGCCCGCGTCCATCAGCGCCATCATCTCCGCCACCACCGTGTCGACCGGGATCAGGTCCAGCGTCGAATCGCGCGGCACCGGCAGCAGGATCACCCTGCCGCGCGTCCGCGGCATCCGGCCCAGCGCCAGCATGGTTTCCGCCACCTTGTAGAAGCCGGACAGCGCGGACATGCGATAGGTGACGGAATGGCCGATGATGATGCTGGGGCGCAGGATGCGGAACAGGAGGCCGGTGCGGGCGCAGTGGTCGCGCACCACCGCCTCGGCTTCCCACTTGCTTTCCTCGTAAGCGTTGCTGAAGCCGGGCGGCTGGTCGCCGACCTGGTCCTCCAGGATCTCGCCTTCCCGGTCGCCGGCGACATAGGCGGTGCTGACGTAGTTGAACTCCGAGGCGCCGAGGCGGCTGGCGGCGTCCAGCATGGTTCGCGTGCCGTCGATGTTGACCGCGCGCACCGCGTCGCGGTCCGACGGGCGGAAGGACAGGTTCGCCGCGCAGTGCACGACCCGGAGCGGTCGCCCGTCGCACCCGTCGCGCCAGCGCACGACGTCGTCGAGCCAGCCGGCCCGCATGTCGCCGAGGTCGCCGCGGATCGCCGTCGCGCGCCCGATCGCCTCGTCGAGCCCCGCCTGCGCGCCGCGGTCCTCGCCGGCGCGGAGCAGTGCCGCCTTCAGCCGCGCCGACGCGGCCGGGTCGTCCGGCGCGCGAACCAGACAGGCTACCCGGCTGGCCGGATGGCGCTGCAGCCAGGCGGTGACGAACTGCGACCCAAGAAACCCGTTGCTGCCGGTCAGAAGGACGTCGTGCGGCCCCCCGTCTTGTTGTCGCTGCATGGCGTCCCTGTTTCTGGCAGGCGGGTATGTGCGATCGCCCTGTCGCGACGCAAGCGGGTTTTGTTATAAGGCTTGACAGCGGCGGGACCATGATCAGGAGCCCGTCGCGGGTTCCACCACCACGATCGAGGGCTACCACCATCTTCAAAGGAAACAAGTTCGGCGAGCGGCAATCCGCGTCGGCGGAAGCCAAGCGCGCCATCCTGGCCAAGTTCCAGTCCCGCCCATCGGCGGACGATCCCGAGGTCCAGGCCCGTGCGGCCGAGCGCAAGGCGATCGCCGAGGCGCGCGAGGTCCGCATGGCCCAGCGCCGTCTCGAGCGCGAAGCGGAAGCCGCCCGCCAGGCGGCCGAGCGCGAGGCCGCCCTTGCCGCCGAGGCGCAGCGGCGCAAGGAAGAGGAAGCGGCCGCCGCGGAAGCCTTGCGCCGGGAGGCCCTGCTGAAGCTGGAGCAGAAGGCGGCGCGCGACGCGCGCTACGCCGCACGCAAGGCCCGTCGCTGAGCGCTGCGGGTCCCCGGACCGCCGTCGTCACCGGCGGCACCGGCGGACTCGGCCGCTGGATCGCCCTCGGCCTGGCTGGCTTCGGCCTGCGCGTGGTGCTGGTCGGGCGCAACCGGGAGCGGCTGCATGCCGCTGCCGGCTGGATCGACGGGCGGACCGGAACGCGGCCGCTCACGATTACCGCCGACCTGTCGCTCCTGTCGGACACCAGGCGGGCGGCAGATGAGGTCCGCGCCCTGGCGCCGGTGCTCGACGTGCTGGTGAACAACGCCGGCCTGTTGTCCCCGCGACGGGTCGAGACCGCGGAGGGCCACGAGCTCACCCTGGCGGTGAACCACCTGGCGCCGTTCGTGCTCACCCGGGCCCTGCTGCCCGTCCTGCAGGCTTCCGGGCGCGGGCGGGTGGTGATGACCGGCTCGTCCAGCTCGGACATGGCCCGGATCGACCCGGACGATCTGGAGCTGAGGCGCGGCTGGCGCATGACGCGTGCCTATGCCCGCTCCAAGCTCGCCCTGCTGATGACCACGACCGAGACGGCGCGCGCGACCGCCGGCACCGGCGTCTCCTTGAACGTTGTTCATCCCGGCCTGGTCGCGACCGGGCTGGTGCGCAGCGGCGGCATCGACCAGGCGGTGTGGCGGCTGCTGGCACGGGTTTCGCTGAGCGAGGCCGAGGGCGCCGACACGCCGCTCCATGCGGCCTTGTCCCCGGAGCTCGACGGGATCAGCGGACGCTATCTGAAGCGGCGCGTCCCGGTTGCACCGAACCGGCTGGCGCGCGATCCGGCGCTGCGGGCCCGCGTGCTGGCGGCAACGGAGCGGCTGGCCGGTCCCGGCTGACGCGTCGCAGCCGGCGCCAGGCGCCGGCGAGCCAGAGCTGGCTGCTCCAGCCGCGCGCGCGGGTTCCGAACGGTCCGTGCATGGAATGCCCGTCCGCGCGGGTGGCGAACAGGCACGGCACCCGGTCGCGCACGCAGGCCTCGTCGCGCGGCAGCTCGGAAGCGAAGTCGCTCCGCGACACCAGATACCCGGCCAGCCACGGCGACAGCCGGGCGATGCGTGAATACGCCTGCACCACACCGGTCAGCAGCAGCTCGCCGCCGCGTCCGGTGGCGCACAGCCACACCCCCTGCGCCGCCACCTCCGTCCGGTATACCGGGGGCACCGGACGCGCCGGGAAGCCCATGTGCGACGGGGCGTGGTCGAAGAACGGGGTGTTGATCGCAGGCGGGATCAGGGTCGCCACCCGCACCCGGCTGCCGGCCAGGCGCAGCTCGATGCGCAGCGACTGCCCGAAGGCGCGCACCGCCGCCTTGGCGCCGGCATAGGAGGTCATCAGCGGCACGCCGTGGAACACCACCGCCGAGCACACGTTGACGATCGTGCCCTCGTTGCGCGGCATCATGTGCGCCAGCGCGATGCGGCTGCCGTTGACGGTGCCGTGATAGGTCACCTCGGTGACGCGCCGGTACTCCGCTTCCGGCACGTCGCCGAAACGGCCATACACGCCGTTGCCGGCGGCGTTGACCCAGACCTCGATCGGTCCCAGTGCGGCCGCAACCGCACGCGCGGCGGCGGCGAGCGCATCGCTGTCTGCGACGTCTGCCACGGCGGAAGCGACAACCGCCTCAGGGCTGCGCTGCGCGATCAGGCGGGTGGCGGCGAGCAGGCCCTCGGCGCTGCGCGACACCAGCCCCACCCGCCAGCCGCGGGCGGCGAACAAGGCGGCGCTGCACAGCCCGATCCCGGACGAGGCGCCGGTGACCAGGACGACGCGCGGCTGGGTCGGCCCGCTCACGAAAGGCGGCCGGCGGGACGAGCGGAGGGCATGGCGCATTAGCGCTGCTCCGTGTGCCGCTGTAAATCGCGCCCTGCTCCCGGGGATCGAACCGTTCAGCCAGGCGGCACCACCGGCACCGGCAGCGTTCCGAGCCCCGGGCGGGCGAACAGGTAGCCCTGGAACAGCGCGATGCCGAGGGCCTGCAGCGTGCGGTACTCTGCGACCTGCTCCACGCCTTCCGCCACCAGGGTGATGCCGAGCTCGCGGCACAGCCCGATCATGCTGCGCAGGATCGCCTGGCGCACCGGATCGGCGTCGATGTCGCGGATCAGGTGCATGTCGAGCTTGAGGAGGTCCGGCTGGAAGCCGGCCAGCAGGTCGAGGTTGGAGAAGCCGGCGCCGAAATCGTCGATCGCGACCTTGAAGCCCATGCCGCGATAGGAGGACACGATGTCGCGCAGGTGGCGCGGGTCGCGCAGGCGCTCGTTCTCGGTGATCTCGAACAGGATCATGTGGTTGGGCAGGCCGGCCCGCTTGGCTGCGGCCAGGCTGCTGGCGAGGCAGCGCACCGGCTCGTAGATCGCGTTGGGGCTGAAGTTGATGGACAGCATGGCGCCCCCGTCGCGCAGGCCCAGCCTGGCGGCGGTGTCGATGGCGGTGATGCGGCAAAGCTGCTCGAAGGCGTAGCGGTTGGTTCCGGTCACCCGGGACAGGATCTCCCCGGCCCCTTCGCCATTGGTGCCGCGCACCAGCGCCTCGTGCGCGAACACCCGCCCCGTCGCGTCCAGGATCGGCTGGAATGCCATCGCGATCGGGGTGTCGAAGCGGTCGCCCCGGCATCCGGCGCAGCCGGTTCCGGTCCGGCTGCTGGTGTCCGGGTCAAGAAAGATCGTGTCCATCGGCGTGCATCTCGCTGCGGGCGATAACCGGCAGCCTCGCATCGGTGGCTTAAAATAACGTAAAGACGGCGATCCGCCGCCGGCCTTGCCGTGTTGCTGCCATCATGGCTGTCGAAGTTGGGCCGGTTCCGCGCCGCCCGGCGCGGCCGCACCGATGGAGAACCAACCCCATGCGCACCCGCAACCGGATCGTTCCGGCCCTGGCGCTGCTCGGCTGCCTCGCCGCCGCCGGACAGGCGGTCGCCCAGCCCTACGGC
>CAXTMS010000192.1:0-6749 GCA_964245345.1 uncultured Acetobacteraceae bacterium
ACCGCCGCAGCATGAACTCCGGCAATTTGATCCACTTGACCTTGCATAAGGTCAAGAACGGTAGCAACTGCTCGCTCAAGACGGCCAGAACCCCGACCGCCGCGATGTCCTGCCGGTTCCTGTGTTCCAGTTCGCGGGTAAGGGTGATATGATGTGGATGAAATCACCAAAGTCGGGTCATAGTAAAGGCTGACGGATGGCGGTTGGACTAACAGGCGTATAGGGATGTCACCATGAACAGCTATGATGTGGTCATCGTCGGCGCCGGGCATGGCGGTGTTCAGGCCGCGAGCACTTTGCGGCGCAAGAAGTTCATCGGCTCCATCGCCGTAGTGACTGACGAGGCCGACTGGCCCTATGAACGGCCGCCTTTGTCGAAGGGCTATCTCGCCAACGAGACGCCGTTTGATAAAATGCTGCTGCAGCAACCAGGCTTCTGGACCACGCGCGACATCACGCTGCACAGGGGCATGCGTGTCAACAGCATTGATCCCGACATGCACGTGTTGCGGGCGGTCAATGGCATCGAGCTGGGCTATGGCACGCTGATCTGGGCAACCGGAGGAGCACCCCGCCGATTGGTCTGCACCGGACATGACCTGGTCGGCGTTCATGCAGTACGGACTCGCCAAGACGTTGACCTGTTGCGCGAAGAGTTGCGAAGTGCCGTCACCGTGGTGGTGATCGGCGGCGGCTATATTGGGCTGGAAGCGGCGGCGATCCTGACCAAGTTAGGTAAGGCGGTAACCGTGGTGGAGATGCAAGACCGCGTGCTGGCCAGGGTGGCTGGTGAGCAGCTGTCTCGCTTCTATGAGGTCGAGCATCGAAATCATGGAGTGACGATCGAGTTGGGGGCTGCAGTGTCCTGCATCGAGGAGCGGGATGGGCGCGTCAGCGGCGTCAGGCTGGGTGATGGTAGAATATTACCTGCCGACATCGTCATTGTTGGCGTCGGTATCATCCCGTCGACGCAGCCACTGCGAGCGGCTGGCGCCGCAGGCGAGAACGGGGTCGACGTCGATACGTTCTGTCGTACCAGCCTTCCAAGTGTCTATGCAATCGGCGACTGTGCAGCCCACATCAACCGCTTTGCTGACGGCCGACGGATCCGTCTTGAATCGGTGCAGAATGCCGTCGATCAGGCGGATACCGCAGTTGCCTCCATCATTGGTGAACCCACTCCCTATCTCGCGGTTCCCTGGTTCTGGTCCTACCAGTATGACCTTCGGCTACAGACCGTGGGGCTTGCCCAAGGCCATGACCAAGTCGTCATTCGCGGAACGGTCGAGTCAAGGTCGTTCTCGTTAATCTACCTGCGGGCTTCACGGATCATAGCACTTGACTGCATCAACATGGTGCGGGATTTCGTGCAAGGAAAAGCCTTGGTTGATCGTGGAGTCAGCATCGATCCCTTACTGCTCTCGAACACTGACGTCCCGCTCAAGAGTCTCGTGGCCTGAACTATGGATGCGTTGGCTTGAGGCTTCCTGGAGGGTTGTCAGCAAACTGCTTGATCTGTCAGATTGGATAGGTGAAAGCGTCTGCAGTCCGCCATCTGATAACAGACGGCTGTCGGCCGACGCAGTCTTCCTCAAGGGGTTGGTGAGCCTCGACATGACCGGTGAGTCGGTGCCGGTCGAGGTCGATCCGGGCTTGCAGGTCTGCGCGGGCCTGATCAACTTGGCTGGTTAGCTAACGGTCCAAGTAATGCAAACTGGCTGCGACACCGCGCCTCCAGCAGTCCGACGGCTTGAGAGTAGTGCTGGCTGCTCCCTGGTGATCGTGCTGACCAATGCCGTTGCGATCTGGTGCGCGACCGGTTCGGAGGCCGAGACATTAGTGGTAGCGGCTTCCTCCTGCCTCTGCGCTCTGGTGCCGCCCGCCCCCGCCACGGCCGTCACCGCAATCACCGCACGCCCGATAGCTTGATAAGGCGATAGCTCTCTCTTCGGTCCTTGCCGGCATCACGTCGATGGTTTTCTGTAGGCCCCGAAGCTCACCTCAGCGAGCTATCGCTGGAGCAGGCTCCTATGTTGCCGTTGTGCGGACGTGGTGCTGCTGCTTGCGCTTGCCGCGACACGTGGTCGGAACTCGAACCATTTGGTCAGCCAGCTGTGGTTTAGGTTTGGCAGTAACAGAGGGAGGCAACGACACAGCCGCCGTGACCGGCCGAGCGCGTATCCCATCCGTCCAGAAGCAGAAGCTGTTCGCCAACATGGCCCGTGATGAGGCCAATCATGTGCTCTCTCAGCATTCCAGCCTCGAAACGCTGCGGTTCCCGAACCTGATGTCGACTTTACCGACACCTCCTGACGCTCGGTCAGGCGATCGGGTTGTCAGCCTTTAACTCGTTTGCCGACGAGTTGAGCGTCCTACTCGTTTCCTATGTGTTCCAAGATGCCGGCGTCACTGCTTCATGAGCGTGCTGCGCCCCTGGTCACACAAGCAAGACCTAGCTCGGTGCCACTGCCAGCATTCTCGCGGTCGAGACCTATCACGCGGCGCGACTCGCGGCGCAGTCTTTCCTCGTGAAACCGCGTCAGGGCCAATGTTCAACGCCTATCCACGGTCAGCCCCCCGCCGAACCTCCAGAACATTGTCAGGCCTGCTGCCGGCCCGACGGTGCTCGCCGACGGACGCCTTGCACGGCAGCTACGGTTTCGATGCTGTGTGCGACGGCGGACTCAGGTGGCGGGCGAAGAAGTCGTCGGTCGCGCCGAACAGGGTCAGCCAGGAGTTCCCCCGCAGGAGGTCATGGATTTCATCAGGGATCACCAACTGCTCGACGTCGACCGCGCGCTTGCGAAGTGCGGCAACCAACTCCACCGATTGGGAAAAGGGAACGTTGCGGTCGTCGTCCGCATGAACCACCAGAACAGGCGAGCGCCACTGGTCGATCGTCGCCATGGCCGAGGAGTCGAAGGCAAGCTGACCGGCGCCGGCTGGGGCACCCGGCCGGTCAAGCCCAGGCAGCATGCTGCGCCAGTCGTGCACGCCAGCGTAGTCGACCCCTGCCGCCAGGAGGCTCGAAGCGCGTGCGAGCCCCAGCGCGGTCATCAGCCCGCCATAGCTTCCGCCCCAGATGCCGATCCGGGCAGGGTCGACGTCCGGGCGGGAGCGCAGGTAGAGCGCCGCGCCCAGGATGTCGTTCAGTTCGCTGGCGCCGCTCGCTCCGAAATTAAGCGGCGCCCGGAAGTCCAGGCCATAACCGATGCCGCCACGATAGTTGACCGACAGAACGAGGTAGCCTTCGTTGGCGAGATACTGGTTCATCGCATACATGAAGGTGTAGGCGTCCATGGGGTGCCAGCCGAGGAGCATCTCCCGGGATGGGCCGCCGTGGAAGAAGAGTATCGCCGGGCCAGGTACGTGCCGGCGGCCGGGCGGCGGCAGGAAGAGCTGGGCGTGGATGGCTAGGCCGTCGGCGGCAGTGAACACCACCGGCTGGGGCTCGACCAGCCGGCTCGCCGGAAACTCCGCAGGGATGGTGCCGGGAGCAAGGTCGGTCGCGGTGCCGTTCGATATCCTGACCGGCCGCATCGGATTGCGCGCATCGCTGTGCAGCGCCAGCACCTGCCCGTCGCTGGACACGACCGGGTAATCCTCGATGCTCGTGCCGTGGGTCAGAGCATGGGCAGCGCCGCCGGCGACGCCTACCTCCCACAGGTGCCAACGGTCGGTCTCCTCCGCATTGGCGGAATAAACGACGCGGCTTCGGTCGGGACTGAGGGCGGTGTTGAACACTTCATAGGTGCCGGGCGTCAGGTCTTGGGCTGCGCCTCCGGCCGTCGGCACGGAATAAAGGTGTGCCCAGCCGGTCCGCTCCCAGGGAAAGACGATCCGGTCGCCCGTGGCCCACATCAGGGCCCTGTCGCTGAGGAGGGGGTAGAACACGCTGCCTGGGCCGGGTGCGGCCGTCCAGATCCGACGAGCGGCGCCCGTCGCCGGGTCAGCGACCCAGATGGACCAGGGCTGGCCCTGGCGGCGGCTGAACAAGGTGGTCCTCGCACCCGCCGGCACGCGAACAAAGGCGAGGCTGTGCCCGTCCGGCGACCATTCCGGCGCGCCGTCGTTGTCGAAGCTCGGCTGCATCCAGGTAATGAGGTGGCTGCCCAGGTCGTACACCCCGATCAGGCTGTGGTCCGTGCGGCTACTGACGAAGGCAAGGCGCGTCCCGTCCGGGGACCAGGTAAGCGCGCTGTCCTCGCCGCGGTCGTGGATCAGCGGGCTCGGCGCTCCGCCGGCCAGGGGCGCGGTCCAGACCTGTCCGTCCGACATGTAGGCGACCACGTCGCCCCGGGGCGAGGCGGCAGGAGAATGGCCCGGGCCGATCTGCCGCGGGTTCGAGCCATCGACCGACGCGGCCCAGACCGTTTGGGCCGGCGCTCCGGAGGGGAGGCTCATAATGTTGACGGGGCCACCGCCCTCCAGGCTGCCGCCACGGGTGTAGACCACGGTATGACCGGTTCCGTCCCAGCCGAGCTCGCCCATGTCGTAGCCATTGTCGCCGGTGTAGGCGGTGATCGGCCTGCTGCGGTAGCTTCCGTCCGAAGCCTTCTCGACGACCCACAGGTTGCGAACGCCTTCGGTGTCGTAGACCCAGGCGGCTCGTCCTCCTTGAGGCGACGCGACCAAGGATGAGGGAAAGGGAGCGCTCAGCACCTGCTTCAGGGTGAAGTCGTGCGCTGGGCTGGACTGGGCGCGCGCGGCGGAAAGCGGGAGCGACAGGATCGCCGCGGTCGCCAGGCGAGACAGGCCGATGCGACGTCCTCGTATCAACCTCGTCATGGCCTGCTCCTTCTGATGTTTTCGATGTCGGATGGCAAGGGCGGCAGAATTCATCCGGCGGATTCCGGAGCGACCGCATCGGGCAAGGCACGCGGGCGGCGGCGCAGACGCCATAGGCCAAGCGTCAGCAGGGGCAGGACATAGACGGCGAGAAATATCCAGCCAAGCAGGGTGTAGCCCTTGGCGATCAGCGTCACGAGGCCGAAGCGCGCAGCGACGAAGATGGACCCGACGAGCAGGCTGAGCGCTGCTGCCAGTCGTACCGCCCCAGGCATCACACCGCCGCGCCACCGGAGCCAAGTGTGGGCGAGGCGCGCATTGACCGCGTGCACCAGCCCGGTCCCGCTTTCGAGCAGGGCCGTGAAGATCATCAGCTGGAAGAGGACGCGGAAGGCAGGCAGGTCCAGCTGGCGGAGCAGCACGTCCGAAGGAAGGGTCGCCCGGCCGATCCCGGGGTAGTCGGCGCTCATGCAAATGTAGAGAAGCGCGGCAGGGATCATGGCGATCGGGCCGCAGGCCAGTCCGGCGAACACCGCGTCCCGTCTGCTGGTGAGGTGGCGCACGACGGGCAACACCACGACGGCACCGATGACGTTGTAGCCGGCGTAGGTGAGGCCGCCGATCGCCCACCTTGTCCCGATCGGGATCGGCCTTGCAAACGCCGACGCGATGGGGCCACCGAAATGGCTGAGGCACAGCACCAGGAAGAGCGCGTAGGTGGCGTAAAGGAGAATGGAGACGTATTTGAACAGCTGCTCCACCGCGGCGTCGCCAAAGGCGGTGAAGGCCCCGATCAGGATCGTCAGCAGCAGGGTTCCCGCCAATGCCGGCCAGCTGAACACGGCCTGTCCGATGGCCCCCGCGGCCGCACCGAAGACCGCGAGGATAAGAATCAGGAAGATGAAGTAGGCCAGCTCGAAGCTCAACCCCCACCGCCCGAGCAGGTGTTTGAAGAAGGTTCGATAATCATCGCTGCGGGTTTCCTGCGCGAACAGGAAGGTCAGGACGCAGACCAGGCTCCAAACCGCGGTGGCGAGCAGCATGCCGAGGAGGCCACCGCGCGGGCCAGACGGCAGGAAGAACTCCACCAGCTCCCGGCCCGTGGCGTAACCCCCTCCGATCACGACCGCCTTGAAGGCGAGGGCCGGCAGCAGCCAGCGCTGGAAGCGGGAAGGGTACGGGCTCACGACGGGCTCGGCCCGATGGCCGCTCGTGTCGTCCGGATCAGCAGCTTGCTCGGATATCCGGTGCCGCGCTTGGTGGTGCCCAGCGGCTTCGGCTTGCTCCCGATGGTCGCTTGTCGCGGCATCAGCCGGGGCCAGGCACCGAGGTCCCACCGATGTCCGAGCGTTTCGCCGGTGCCGCTCGCCGCCGCCAGGGCGGTCGCGTTCAGCACCCCGATGCCCGGGATCGTCGCCAAGCGCCGGGCAGCCGGGGCGGTGCAGGCCATGGCGGCGAACTCCTCATCGAACGACGCGATGCGCTGGCCCAGCAGTTGCCACTGCCCCTGCATGTCCTCGAGCAGGCGCTTGATCCTGGCGTTCACGACCGATACCTCGCTCGAGAGGATCTCGACAAGCTGGACCTGCAGTTTATGGCGTCCCCTGCGGGATGATGACGCCGCGACCGAGCAGCAGGCTGCTCATCTGGTTCATCAGCGCCATACGCTGGCCGGTCATGCGGTCTCGGGCCTGGTGCAGGAGCTGCACCTCGCTCTTCACCAGGAAGTTTCGCTATGGCAGCAGATGATGTTCAAGATTGGGAGGAAAGGTCATGCTCAACCTTCGGGACAGCCTCCGGTCACTGTCGCTTTGCCCATTTGCGGGACGGGCGTCTTCCGTCCTACAGCGCAGCAGAAGCTTGAGGGACCCCGCTCTGACACCTTGCGAAGCTGGCGGTGACGATAAACAGCAGTTCCGAGGAGCGCGCGCTTGGTGATCCGGTTCGGCGTCAACCTCCGC
>CAXTMS010000193.1:0-6705 GCA_964245345.1 uncultured Acetobacteraceae bacterium
CCGTTCTCGCCCAGCAGCGCCAGGATCTCGCCGCCTGACAGCAGGAGCGACACCTCGTCCACCGCCAACGTGCCGCCGAAGCGCTTGGACATCGCCCCGAACTCCAGCAGCGACGTGCCAATCTGCTCCATCCGAGGACTCCGATACCGGCTCCGGTTCAGCCGATAGCCAGGTGCACCTTGATCGCCCGGGTGCGGTCGCCCGCCATCGCGAAGGCCTCGGTCGCGTCGGCGAGCGGGAAGCTCGCGGACAGGATCGGCGACACGTCGATGCGGCCTCCCGCCAGCGCCTCGACCGCGACGGCGAACGCCCCGTGAAAGCGGAACGAGCCGACCAGGTCGATCTCGCGCGCCATCAGCAGGTTGACCGGCAGCGGCACCGCGCCCGGCGGCAGCATGCCGAGCTGCACGATCCGTCCGCCCGGGCAGCACAGCGACGGCAGCACCGCCACCGAGGCCGCGGCCCCGGTCGCCTCCATCGCCACGTCGTACCCGCCCACCGCATCCGCCGCCCGCTGCAGCCGCTCCGGATCGGTTTGGACGTTGATGGTCTCGGCTGCGCCCATGCGCCGGGCGATGGCGAGTGGCGGGTCCACCAGGTCGGTGACGGTGACGCTCGCCGCCCCGACATGGCGCGCGGCGGCCAGGCAGAGCAGCCCGATTGGGCCGGAGCCGGCGATCAGCACCCGCCGACCTACCAGCGGCCCGGTGCGCTCCACCGCGTGCAGCGCCACCGCAAGCGGCTCGGCGCAGGCGGCGACGCGGAACTCCATCTCCGCCGGTACCGGCACGCACTGGTCGGCGCGCACCACCACATGCTCGCAGAAAGCGCCCTGGACGTGCGGCGTCAGCGCGGCACTGCCGAGGAAGCGCATGTTGCGGCACAGATTGCCCCGCCCGGCGCGACAATAGCGGCAATGAAGGCAGGGCCGGCTCGGGTTGATCGCGACGCGCGCGCCCACCGAAACCGGGGGCGGCAGCGCCCGGTCCGGCGACGGCGCCAGCTCGACCACGGTGCCGGACACCTCGTGGCCCAGGGTGAGCGGCTCGCGCACGCGGAAGTCGCCGACGCCGCCCTTGTTGAAATAGGACAGGTCCGAGCCGCAGATGCCGCCGGCGGCGACGCGCACGCGGGCTTCCCCCGGCAGCAGGTCGGGCTCGTCCCGATGTTCGACGCGCAGGTCGTGCGCCCCGTGCAGTACCGCAGCGAGCATGTCGCCTCCCGGGTCACCGCCGGTCGCGCCGGCTCTTGTCACGTGACCATTGCCATCGCTATGCCACCTTATCGCACACGGCGGAACTCCGTCCGTCGGCGCGGGAGCGGGCGATGACCGGCATCACGGCGTTCGACCTGTCCGGGCGCCTCGCCCTGGTGACCGGATCGAGCCGGGGCATCGGCCTGGCGATCGCGCAGGGGCTTGCGTCGGCGGGCGCCCGGGTCGTGCTGAACGGCCGCGGCGCCGAGCGCCTGGCCCAGGCCGCCGCCTCCATCGGGGACGCTGCCCACGACCCGGCAGACGGGCTCGGGCTGTTCGACGTAACCGATCCGCAAGCGGTGGAGCAGGGCGTCGAGCGCATCGAGCGCGACGCGGGCGCGATCGACATCCTGGTCAACAACGCCGGCATCCAGCGTCGCATGGCGCTGGAGTCGTTTCCGGTGGAGACCTGGCGCGAGGTGATGCGCACCAACCTCGACAGCGTGTTCTTTGTCGGCCAGGCGGTGGCAAAGCGCATGATCGGGCGCGGGCGCGGCAAGATCATCAACATCGCCAGCCTGCAGAGCGAGGCGGCGCGGCCGACCATCGCGCCCTACACCGCGTCCAAGGGCGCGGTGAAGATGCTGACCCGAGGCATGTGCGCCGACTGGGCCCGGCACGGCCTGCAGGTCAACGCCATCGGCCCGGGCTATTTCGAGACCGAGCTGAACCGGCCGCTGCGCGAGGATCCCGAGTTCGACGCCTGGCTGCGCCGCCGCACGCCGGCCGGGCGCTGGGGCAGGGTGGAGGAGCTGGCCGGCACGGCGGTGTTCCTGGCTTCCGCCGCGTCGGACTTCGTCAACGGCCAGGTCATCTATGTCGACGGCGGCGTGCTGTCGGTTCTGTGAGGAGACGCGACATGGCTGTCACGCTGCTGCAGCTCTGCCCGGTGCTTCCCGCCACGCAAGCGACGCTGGACGAGACCTTCGACGTGGTGCGTTGGCCGGAGCCGGCGGCGCAGGAGGACTGCCTGTCGCGGCACGGGGCGGCGATCCGTGCCGTCGTGACCGGCGGCCATCTCGGCATTGAAACGGCCCTCGCGGAGCGGCTGCCGGCGCTCGGCCTCGTCGCCATCAACGGCGTCGGCTTTGATCGGGTCGACCTTCACGCGATGCAGCGTCTCGGCATACGCGTCAGCAACACGCCCGACGTGCTCACCGACGACGTCGCCGACCTGGCGATCGCGCTGATGCTGAACGTGATGCGCGGCCTGCCGGCGGCGGAGCGCCACGTCCGCGACGGGCTGTGGCCCGGCGCTCAGCCCGCCCTCGCGCGCCGCGCGTCGGGCCTGCGCTACGGCATCGTCGGGCTGGGCCGGATCGGCCAGGCGATCGCGCTGCGGCTGGCGGGCTTCGGCGGCTCCATCGCCTATACCGGGCCGAACCGGAAGGAAACGCCGCACCAGTACCACGACGACATCCGCGTTCTCGCCGCCGCCTCCGACGTGCTGTTCGTGGCCACCGCGGCGTCCGCCGCCACCCGTGGCCTGGTCGACCGCGCGGTGCTGGACGCGCTCGGACCGCGGGGCGTGCTGGTGAACGTGGCGCGCGGCTCGATCATCGACGAGCCGGCCCTGGTCGAGGCGCTGGCGGAAGGCCGCCTCGGCGCTGCCGGGCTCGACGTGTTCGCCGACGAGCCGCACGTGCCGGCGGCGCTGCTGTCGCTGCCCAACGTGTCGCTGGCGCCGCATGTCGGCAGCGCCACGCAGGAAACCCGCCTGGCGATGGGCAGCCTCATGCTCGCCAACCTCCACGCATTCCTTGCCGGTGCGCCGTTGCCCACGCCGGTGGTGTGACCCCGCCTGTTTGTTACGATTCGACGCCGTCGCACCGGGAACGCCGACCAGCGGCGACGCTTAACCCGAGGGCAGCCTGACGACCGAGGAGCAGGGATGGCGGGACCACGCGTGCCGGGACAGGACGCTCCCGAGGCCTCCCCGCCCTTCGTCGGCCCGACCGACCGCCGCGCTCCCACGCCCATGCCGCCGCTGCCGCCCGGACGCCGTGTCGGGTTCTGCCTGGTCGGCCTGGGTCGGCTCAGCCTGGAGGCGATCCTTCCCGCCCTGGCGACGACCAGGCTGTGCCGGCTGCGCGCGGTGATGACCGGCGACCGCGACAAGGGCCTGCGGGTCGCCCGCCAGCACGGCCTGCCGGAGGACGCGGTGTACGGCTACGACGAGTGGGACCGCCTCGCCACCGACCACACGGTGCAGGCGGTCTACGTCGTCACCCCGAACGGCCTGCATCTGCATCAGGTAAGCGAGGCTGCCCGGATCGGCCGGCACGTCCTGTGCGAGAAGCCGATGGCCAACAATTCGGCCGAGGCGGAGGCGATGGTGGCCGCCTGCGCCGCCGCCGGGGTGATCCTGATGGTCGCCTACCGCCTGCAGTACGAGCCGCACCACCGGGAGCTGATCCGCTTCGTCCGATCGGGCCGGTTCGGCGCGCTCAAGCTGATCGAGGCGCATGACGGGCAGGTCCAGGACACGGCGCCGCAATGGCGGCACAACGCCGCGTTGGCAGGCGGCGGCGCGCTGCCGGACATCGGCATCTACGGCCTCAACTTTTCACGCTTCGTCACCGGCGAGGAGCCGGTCGAGGTGATGGCCTGGAGCTGGAGCACGCCGGGCGACCCGCGCTTCAACGAGGTCGAGGAGAACATCGCCTGGATGATGCGCTTCCCGTCCGGCACCGTGGCGCGCCTGGCCGCGGCCTACGACGCGCACGAGGCCCGTCCGGCCAGGCTTTATTTCCAGCGTGCGACCGTGGCGCTCGAGCCCGCCTTTTCCTATCGCGGCCTGCGCCTGCACGTGCATCGCCGCGCGCCGGATCGGGAAGACACGGAGCTGTCGGAGGAGCGCATCATCGGCGAGCGCGACCAGTTCGCGACCGAGATGGACCACATGGCCGAATGCGTGCTGACCGGGCGGCGGCCGCGCACGCCTGGCGAGGAAGGCGTGCAGGACCATCGGCTGATGGAGGCGATCTACCGTTCCGCGCGGGAGAACCGGCCGGTCGCGCTGCCGCCGGTCGAGGGGCTGGACGCCTTTCGCGGGCCGGCGCTGGAGGACTGACCGATGCAGTGGATCCTGGGCGTCTTCGCCGTGCTCGCCGGCATCTCCAACCCGCTGCAGTCGGGAGCCAACTCGGTGCTGAACAAGGCGGTGGCGAGCCCGGTGCTGTCGGCGCTGGTCGTCTATCTCGTAGGCGGGTTGTGCGTGCTCGCCTGCATCCCGTTCTTTGGCCTTCCCGTCCGGAATGCCGGCGGGAAGCTTCTCGGGCTGCCCTGGTGGGCCTTCATCGGCGGGGTGTGCAACGCCCTGTTCCTGATGTGCACCCTTCTCGTCACCAGGAAGCTCGGCTCGGCCACCTTCACCACTGCGGTGGTGATCGCCGCGGTGATCACCTCGCTGGCGCTGGACCATTGGGGCCTGATGGGCTTCCCGGTGCGGCCGGCGACGCCGCTCAGGCTCGTGGGCGGCCTGCTGGCGATCGGCAGCGTGGTCATGATCGCCGTCTTCTAGGCAGGTGATCGGCTGGCGGAGCCCGCCATCACGATCTGCAAGCACGAGCCGGAAACGGAACCTCCACACGCGGCAGCCGAAGTCATCGAGCGCGTGTGGAGGCGTATCGGTTACAATACGTCAAGCTTCGTCAAGTAATGGCGGTGCAGGAAACGATCTTGTGCGGGGCTGCGTTTCCTGCTTCCTGAACGGCCGGGACCGGCGGCATGTCATGACGTGCCACGTGAACCGAACGTGCGGCTGGCGGGATCCGTCCAGGTCGGCTAATTCATCCCGGTATCGTAATGCTCAACCCGTTGCCGCGGAGTCGTGCCACGCCTGACCAGCCGCTCGAAGCGCACCCCCTGACGCGCAGCAGGACGGTCCGGACGGGCCGCTCCCGCTTGTGGCTGCTGCTGGCTGGCCTCGTGCTGGTGCTGCTCGGGGCCTATGGAGGCTGGCGGATGCTGGGAGGGCATCATGCCGCGAAGCCGACCGGTCGCGCCGCAGGAGGGCCGCCGCAGTCGGTGTCGGTGGCCACCATCGGGACCGGCGACATACGCGTGATGCTGACCGGGCTGGGAACGGTGACGCCGCTCGACACCGTCACCGTCAGGACGCAGATCAACGGCCAGCTGCAGTCGCTGGGCTTCACCGAGGGCCAGCTGGTGCACAAGAACCAGTTCCTGGCGCAGATCGACCCCAGGCCGTACCTGGTGGCGCTGGAACAGGCGCAGGGCACGCTGGCGCACGACCAGGGCCTGCTGGCCCAGGCACGTGCCGACAGCGCCCGCTACCAGCTGCTGAGCCGGCAGAACAGCATCGCGCAGCAGCAGGCGCAGGACGAGCTGTTCCTGATCAAGCAGTACGAGGGCACGGTGGTCACCGACCAGGCGGCGATCGACAGCGCCAGGCTGAACCTTGCCTACTGCCACATCGTGTCGCCGGTGGAGGGACGGGTGGGCATACGGCTGGTCGATCCCGGCAACTACGTGCAGACCAGCGACACCACGGGCCTGTTCGTGGTGACGCAGCTGCAGCCGATCTCGGTGCTGTTCACCCTGCCGGAGGACGACGTCGACGCGGTGCAGGCGCAGATGAACGGGCGGACGCTGCCCGTGATGGCCTATGACCGGGCGGACGCAAAGCTGATCGCCACCGGCACGCTCGCCACCACCGACAACCAGATCGACAACACCACCGGCACCGTCGAGCTGCGGGCGATGTTCCCCAACACCGGCAACGCCTTGTTCCCGCAGCAGTTCGTCAACGCGCACCTGCTGCTGCAGACCCTGACCGGCGTGGTGGTGGCGCCGCAGGCGGCGGTGCAGCACGGGGCGCCGGGGGACTTCGTGTACCTCGCCAGGCCGAACAACACGGTGGCGGTGCAGGTGGTGAAGACCGGGCCGGCCGACGGCGACCGGGTTCAGATCACGCAAGGGCTGAAGCAGGGCGACAAGGTGGTGATCGACGGGCTGGACCGGCTGCGCGACGGCAGCCGGATCGTGGTCGCGGGCGCGCAGAAGAAGCAGGGCGCCCGGCCTGCCGCCCCGGCCCGCTGAGCCGCGATCCGGACCTGTCGTGAGCGTGTCGCGCCTGTTCATCCTGCGGCCGGTGGCGACCACGCTGCTGATGGCGGCGATCCTGCTGGTGGGCATCATCGCCTACGGCTTTCTGCCGATCTCGGCGCTGCCGGAGGTCGACTACCCGACCATCCAGGTGCAGACCTTTCTGCCCGGCGCCAGCCCGGAGGTGATGACCACGGCGGTGACGGCGCCGCTGGAGCGGCAGTTCGGCGAGATGCCGGGCCTGGGGCAGATGTCGTCGATCTCCTCCGGCGGCGCCTCGGTGATCACGCTGCAGTTCACGCTGAGCCTCAGCCTGGACGTGGCGGAGCAGGAGGTGCAGGCGGCGATCAACGCGGCCACCAGCCTGCTGCCGTCGGACC
>CAXTMS010000194.1:0-3561 GCA_964245345.1 uncultured Acetobacteraceae bacterium
GCGGGAAACGGCGCCGGCCTTAACGGCCGCAGCGGCTTCTACATGCACGGCGACAACTCATCGCAGAACTTCAGCGCCTCGAACGGGTGCATCGTCATGGACCGCGCAGTCCGCAAGTCCGTCGCAGGAAACGGCGCGACTAGCCTCACCGTCACCCACTGAGGAGGTCCGCCGCTTCTCCCGGCGCATGGCGCCGGTCGGGAGCAGCGGATGCCGTCCGTTCCGATCACGATCCGCTTCCGCGCCAGGGCGTCTCGCATGAACGCTGTTCCGTCGCCAGAACGCGCACCGTCGGCTGCGTCCGGGCTCCGCGACTACATCCTGGCGCAACTCCGGCATGTCGCTGGGAACAAGACAGCCGCTCCGGCGAAGACGTTGCGGACTGCTATGGGCAGGGCGGCAGCGCGGAACTCGTCGGCTCTCCGTCCTGATCGGCACCGCCGGCTTCACCGGCCTGCCGGTCAGCACGACCCACATCATTACGTCCGGCATCGCCGGCACCATGATTGCCGGACGACGTCAGCAGGCGTCCAGCAGGAAGGGTTGAAGGCGTGTAAGAATTCGGATTGCGGTCCGGCTCATGAGCCCGGCCGGATATGACAAGCGGACCCCCATGTGGCAGCTATCCATGCTACAGACGGACCAGCCCTCCGGCAGCTGGACGCGGACCTGCCCGAGCTATGGGGCGCTTCTGATGCTTCTGCGCGTTGCGTCGCACGAGTCGCCCGGAAACAGGTTCGAGGTTGTTGCCCCCTTCTTGGCGGATTTCGACGAAGTCATGGCCCTGCGTCGACGTGGTTGTGACGTCTGGTATGGCAGGACCGTCTCGCCGACGGTGGCAGAGAACGGAAGCCGCGCGGCGTGTGCCAGAACGCCGAGCGGACGCGCAGAAGGATGACCGAGGCTGGCTGTCTCGTGACCTGACCGAGCCAATCGCATGAACGTCACCAGACGGACATCTTATCTGTCCGCCCAGGCCTTAGCCTGGGCGGCATGACCAGCACCATTCGAACCGTCCGCGACCCTCTGCTTTCGCTGCTGCAGTCCGCCGCCGCCCGGCTTGCCCGGTTGGATGGGCAGGATCCCGCGGCTCATCCACTTGTACAAGCGGCCGGCCGTCTTGCTTCAAGCCTGAGCCTCACTGCGCCGCAGTGCCGCCTCTCCCAACCTTCACTGACCTGCGCCGGGCTTGGGCTGCAGCTGCTGGAAGCATGGATCGCCGGTGACGCAGGCCGGGTGCAAACCTTGCACGACCGGCTGTCCTACTCCGCCTGCGATCCGCGCTGGGCAGAAACGCTGCTCGACTATGCCCGGGGTCTCGGCTCCAATGGCCGTCCGCACGCCATCCCCTATATCCGGCATGTTCTGTTGTCGGACTTCGTCGTGCCGGCCCCGGCGGCGACCATGCGGATCGGCCTGATCTCCGATTGGGGTACTGGCACCGCGGCGGCCCGCGCGGTGGCCAGTCAGCTCGCATCGCATCGACCGGACGCGGTCATCCACCTTGGCGACATCTATTACGCCGGGACTGCAGAGGAATGCGACGTGAACTTCCTGGCGCCGCTACGCGGGGCGCTGCCCGACGCGCGGTTGTTCAGCCTGTGCGGCAACCACGACGTCTACAGCGGCGGCGACGGCTATTATGGGTTGCTGAGGCGGATCGGCCAGCCGGCCAGCTACTTCTGCCTGCGCAGCCCGGACCTGTCCTGGCAGATCCTGGCCGCGGACACCGGCTTGCACGACCGAGATCCGCTCGACGAAGCCGACACTGTGACCTGGATCGAGCCGGACGAGGAGCGGTGGCATGCCGACAAGCTGCAAGGCTTTCCCGGTCGCACGCTGTTTCTCAGCCACCACCAGCCCTTTTCCGCCTTCTCCCGGATCGGTCCCATCGCCGATCATGATCCCGTCAACCCGAACCTGATGGCGACCCATGGCCGCTTGACGCAGTCCGGCCGGATCGCCGCGTGGTTCTGGGGCCACGAGCACGCGCTGCGCCTGTATGCGCCGTACCGTGGAGTCGAGGCCGGCCGGAACATCGGCAACGGCGCCATTCCGGTGGAGGCCGCGATCGATCGGCCTGTGGCGGAACTGAAGGATCCGCCGGCACTTGCGGCCACGCCGTCGATCGACCTCGTTGATGGGGCCTATGCGCACGGCTTCGTCCTGCTCGACCTGATGTCGGACAGGATCGATGCCTCCTACTGGGTCGTGACCCAGCCAGGGGTGCCGGTGCATCGGGAGCGCCTTGGCGAGCGGTCCGGCGCCACGGCCTGAGCTGGATCGCGGATCGCCGCAGGCTTATCCGCGCAGGATGGACCGTCGCGCCCAGTCCAGCCGCAGGGTGTCGTAGAGCCTGGGCGCCTGGTCCCATTTCTCCTGCGGCCGCGGCACGGTGAAGGCCTGCACCAGCAGCTCGGCCTTCGATACCTCCAGGCGCAGGAAACCGAACCGGTCGTCGTAGTAGCTTTCCAGCGTGACGCCCTTCTGCCCCGGCACCGGGTAGGGCGTGACCAGAGGCTGGCCGTTCACCTTCGCCACCTTGTGCAGGTTGTGGTAGCCGCCCTGGCCGGCGACGAAGAACGGCGTCACCCCCTTGCCGTCAGGGTCGGTCACGGTGAAGCGCTGGTAGTTGTGCACGTGCGCGCTGAACACCACGTCCGGCCGCCGCTTCGCCTTTGTGATTGCGTTGTCCAGTAGCGTCGCCATCGGCTTGCTGCCGGAATGCTCGGTGTCGAGCGAGTACAGCGGGTGGTGCAGGGCCACGATCAGCAGGCGGTCCTTCGGCGCCGCCGCTAGCTCGCCCGCGAACCAGTCCGCCTGGTCGGGCTCGACCCAGCCGCCCTCAGGAACGTTGGTGTAGAGGCCGACAATGGTCGCGAACGGGCTGTTCAGCGTCCAGTACACGTTGGGCTGGATCATCGCGGTGCGCGGCGCCTCGCCGGCATCCACCGACCGGGTGCCCGGCTGGGTGGCGCAGAAGTTGCGCACGAAGGTGGCGAGCGAGGGCAGCGGGTTGGTCCGGGTGCCGTCGTCGAACACGTCGCCGTCGTGGTTGCCGGGGATGGCAAGGATCGGCAGCGGGTAGTGCGCGTAGGGCTCATAGAACTGGGGAACGTATTCCTGCGCCTGGCCGTCGAAGTAGATCACGTCGCCCAGATGGAAGAAGAAGGCCGGGACCCCGAACGGGCCGGCAACGGTTGCGTCACGCTCCAGTCCCTGCGCCACCAGGAGCTGTGGGTTGGGATCCTTTACCCCGCCCGTATCGCCAACCATGTGGAAGGCCATGCCGCCGGCCTTTTCAGCCGCGCGCACCGCGTCCGGCACGATGTCGCCGAGGTCAAGCCGGAACGGTTTCGTGCCGGTCGGCGCAGGCAAGGGCTGGAACGGGCTGCCGGCGTAAAGCGGCGACTGCATCGCGTGCGGCGGCAGGATGGTCGGCCGAGCTTGCCCGAAGCCGTGATGCGAGAAGCGTGTCATGCCGGCGGGTGTAGAGTATGGCTCGAACCGGCTGCGTGAACTGTTCGAGAAGAGTGTGGCGAAAAGGACAAGCTCTAGCTC
>CAXTMS010000194.1:3661-6681 GCA_964245345.1 uncultured Acetobacteraceae bacterium
CCAAGATCCACAGCAACAACCCGCTCGAACGTTTCAACGGCGAGATCAAGCGCCGCGCCGATGTGGTAGGCGTGTTCCCCAACGAGACGACCGTCGTGCGGCTGGTTGGCGCCCTGCTGCTGGAACAGCACGATGAAGGGGCCATCCAGCGCCACTACATGTCCCTGAAGACGCTCGCGCCGTTGAGCGATGCTCGGCCCATCGGTTTGCCGCCCGTGGCAGCCTGAACGCGCGGCCCGCTCAGGAGAAACCGGGACACGACCTCCATCGGCAGCGCCCGAACTTATGCTGCTCATATCCTGAACCAGAAATTGCACATGGATCCTTTATGTTGATGAGGCTTAAGCAGGTTTAACGCCCACTAGCTTTGGCTGGTCTTGCTGCCGGCGTTTCCAGTCGAGCACGGAAAGGCCCATCAGGTGGCTCGATACAACCAGCAGGTAGCCGATCTCATCAGGATGAGCGACAAGCGAACGCCGTCAGCTTTGACTGCCTCGCAGCGGCGGCAGCTCTCACGGTTCCTCTACTGCGAGATCAAGGAGGCGGGCGACTTGATGCCCGTGACGCCTTTGTCCCTCTTCTCCCGGATGAACATGGAGCCGTGGGATGAGGCCCAAGCTTTGTCAGCAATGCCGGAACATGCGGCGATAAGTCGCCTTGGATGGCTGATCTTCTCGACGACAGCCAGCCATACGCATGCAGAGGCCGAACTCATAGCGAAACATCTGCTGGTGCTGCTGCCAAGGAAAGCCGTTGCTCGGGCAAGCACCGGCAGCCAAGTCGCGGCGATCCGACGTCACGTCATCGTCCTGACGACTGCCTTTACCTTTGGAGGGATCGTGTTCCTCCAGGAGCACCAGCGGCCACCCGTAGTGAAACAGAGCCCAAGGGTTACGTCCTCGGAGCATCAAACAAACAAATATAAAGCAGAGGATGTTAAACGGATCGTGATGCCAACCAGATAGACCAAGGATTTCTGGACTACCGTCAGTTGAACAGCAGCAAAGGCAGCAGCTGCAACGCTTGCTGAGCCAGTCTTCTACATGTCATGCGTTGGAGAGTAGCTTTCGAGTGCTCTCGGCATGACACCATTGGCCTTGTTCGGCGTCCTGCTGACGCTTTCCTCCGTGTTCGGAGTGATTAACAACCGCACGCTACGGCTGCCGCCCTCCATCGGCGTGCTGGCCATCGCCCTGCTGGTGTCCCTCGTGATCCTGGCGGTCAACCCGTTCATCCCTGGCATAGACCTCCAGGCCGTCTCGCAAGGGTTGCTTGGCAAGATCAATTTCTCGCAAGCCTTGCTCAACGGCGCCCTCTCCTTTCTCCTCTTTGCCGGGGCGCTTCAGGTCGACCTGCGGCAGCTCTGGGCTCGAAAGGTCACCGTTCTTGCCTTGGCGTTGGTCGGCACCGTCCTGGCCGTAGCGGTATTCGGCGGTGCCATGTGGTTCGTGTTCCCCCTGGCTGGGGCATCGGTGCCCTTGATCTGGTGCATCGTGCTCGGCTCCATCCTTGCGCCGACCGATCCCGTATCGGTGGTCGCGATGTTGCGCAGGATCGGGCTGCCTGAGGCGATCCAAGCGGTGTTCGCCGGCGAGAGCTTGTTCAACGACGGGATCGCCGTCGTGATCTCCGGGGTTGCACTGGGTGTTGCTACGGGTGGATCTGCCGTCAGCGGAACAGATATCGTCATCACCTTCCTCTTGCAGGCGGTAGGTGGAGGGCTGGCGGGCCTCGGCTTCGGATGGGGGGCAGTTCAGCTTATGCGCTGGGTGGATGACGGCCACCTGGAACTCATCATCTCCCTGGCTTTGGCGTCAGGAGCCTTCAGCCTGGCCAACAGCTTGGGGATGTCGGGCCCCATCGCGGTAGTCGTGGCAGGGTTGACCCTGGGCAGCAGGAGCAGCCGCAAGGCGCTGACCCATGACGGGCGCCGCGATCTGATGATCTTCTGGTCCCTTGTGGACGAGGTGCTGAATACGCTCCTCTTCCTGCTGATCGGCTTCGAGGTGGTGGCGATCGCCTTTCGCCAGTTCCACCTGATCGCGGTCCTGATCGCGATCCCGCTTTCCGTCGCAGCGCGTGGGTTCAGCGTGTTCCTGGCGACGACGCTGGCTCGCCTGCGCGGCCACAGCCGAGGCGCCGTGCTTACGGTGCTGACATGGGGTGGCCTGCGTGGCGGCATCTCGGTGTCGCTCGCGTTGAGTCTCCCGGACAATGAGGTCCGTCCCGCTCTCTTGGCAGTGTGCTATAGTGTGGTCGTCTACACGATCATGATACAAGGTTTGACGATGGAGCGGGTGGCCCGCTACTTCTATCCCGACGCCGCCACGAAACAATAAGTATGGCTGCTACTGAGCTCCGGCAGGACCTACGCGACCATGGGCTTCCGGCCGAACCCGATGACGACAGACAGTCATGGATCCTACCCGAGGGCGATCCGCGGCGTGTTGGGCGAGGCCGTCCGGTACCGCACCAGCGCCACCCTGAACAACCGGCTCGAGCAGACCATCGCGGCACCAAGGGCAGGATCCGCTGCGTGCGAGGCTTCAAGAGTGGCGATGCCGTCCACCGCTTCTGCCGTAAGCATGGCGAACTTGGAAATTTCCTCCGTCGCCGCTGTCGTCACAACCAAGCGGTCCCCGCCTCCTCCCGTTCGATAGGCTAAGCGGGCGACCGCAAGCGGCGGATCGTGCTGCCCTGGCTGGCATCCTCTTCGTGCTGCGCACGGGCATTCAGAGGTCACTACACGATAGATGACTTTACGTATGCCAGACCTAAACGGAAGCGGAACTTCATGCTGCTAGAAGGGACTGAAGCCGGCGTAGCGGCCTGAAGCCGCCGCGTTCGGGCTCGGCATCTCCGGTCCAGATGTAGTCGCCGGTCAGGCTGATGTGCTCCCAGCCGAGTGGAGCAACGTGCTTCCGCAGCTTCTGCGGCATACTGGTACCCAGGCTGGTGAACGCCTCGTTCAGGTAGCGGGTGTTCCACAGGATGATGGCCGCCACGACCAAGTTCAGCCC
>CAXTMS010000195.1:0-6662 GCA_964245345.1 uncultured Acetobacteraceae bacterium
ACGCTGCCGCCGATAAGCATGGTGAAGCACACGTCGCTGACCCTGCGGCAAGGACGCAACGCCCTGGCGCGGCGGGTGCTGGCGTCGCGCGGGATGACCGAATGCGTGGGCTTCAGCTTCACCGCACACGAGCATGCGGCGCGGTTCGGAGCGGTGCCGGAGTCTCTGCGCCTCCTCAACCCGATCGCGGCCGACCTGAACCAGATGCGGCCGACGCCGCTGGCGACGCTGGTGCAGGCGGCGGGGCGGAACCTGGCACGCGGCACGGCCGACCTGGCGCTGTTCGAGATCGGTGCCGGGTTCGACGAGACCGGGCAGCGTGTGATGGCGGCGGGCCTGCGCACCGGGCGGACGGCGCGGCACCCGGGACGGGCGGCGCGGGCGATGTCGCTGTGGGACGCGAAGGCGGACGCGGCGGCGCTGCTGGCGGCTTTGGGGGTACCGGCGGACGCGGTGTCGGTGACGGCGGACGCGCCGGCGCATTATCATCCCGGGCGTTCCGGCGTGTTCCGGCAGGGGCCGAGGATCGTGCTCGGGCGGTTCGGCGAGCTGCATCCGGGACTGCTGGCGGCGACCGGGCTGGACGGGCCGGCGGTGGGATTCGAGGTGTTCCTCGACGCGGTGGCGGATCCGAAGCGGCGTCGCAAGGGGGCGCCTGACCTGCCGGCGCTGCAGCCGGTGCGGCGGGACTTCGCCTTCCTGGTGGAGAAGCAGGTGACGGCGGACGCGCTGCTTCGTGCGGCGCGGGGGGCGGAGCGGACGCTGGTCGCGGGAGTTTCGCTGTTCGACGTGTTCGAGGGCGACAAGGTCCCGGGCGGGATGCGGTCGCTGGCGATCGAGGTGGTGTTCCAGCCGCGCGAGCGCAGCCTGACCGATGTTGAGCTGGACGCGGCGTCGGCCAGGATCGTGGACGCGGTGGCGAAGGCGACGGGGGCGGTGCTGCGCAGCTGACGCGGGAGGCATGGCGACGCCGGAACGATCGCCAGGCTCGCGCGTCCTCGACCATGTAAGGGGAGCCAAGATGAAGCGGTGCAGGGTGGCAAGGCCATCGCCCGGAACAGCGGCGCCGTTACCAAAGGCGCCGGCACCGGGCGTGCTGGCGCCTGGTATGCTGGCGTCGGGCCTGCTGTTGGCGGGGCTGGGGACGGCGATGCCTGCCCTGGCGGCGCCGGGGGAGCTCTACCAGGTTCGACACCCGGTCTATGGCTGCGCCAACCCACGGGTGATGCTGGCGCTGAGCGGCGACGCCGGGCCGCTGCACCCCGAAGGATGGGCAGATCTCGAGCGGGCCTATGGGCGCTGCACCATGCTGACGCCGTCGACGCAGCTGGAGCTGGTGGCGCGTCAGGGACGGCTTCTGCTGCTGCGCCGCCTTCCGAAACACGGCAGGGACCTGCTTCTGTTCGTGCCGGCGGGCGAGGTGAGCCCGATCCGGATGCCGGTTGCACCGGATGCGGTTCCTGCGGCTCCCGGGCAAACCGCCACGCCCCCGACCGCCTCCTCGCAACCAGCACCGCCGCTTGTCGTGCCGCCGGCGACGCAGGCGCTGCCCGAAACCGCGGCGCCGCCGACCGATGCGGCCCCGGCGCAGGCCCCTGCACCCGAGCAGCCGGCCAGTGCGCCGCCTGTTGTTCCGGTGCTGCCCGCGCCGCCAAGCGTTGCGCCGCCACCGGCGATCCAGAATGGGCCGCAAGCCGTGGTGCCATCCGGTACTCCGGCCCGGACGGAAGCGCCGCCAGCAACCTCCACGCCGCCGGTCGCCGTGCCGCCGCCGTCGCCGCCGGGGTTCGACACCGCGTCGCCGGACAGCGCCGCGCCCGCGCCCGACAGCACGGCCGTTCCGGTTCCGACGGCCGGAGCGGGTCCAGACCGAGCCGGCACGGCTGCGACCCCGGCTACGCCGCCGCCGGCTGCCGCCGCCGGCGGATCGACCAGCGCTCCAGCGTCGCCTGTGGCACCTCCATCCGCGTCGCCGGTCGTGCCGGCGCCGCAGCCTGCTCCGTCCGCCCGTATACTGGCACCCTGGCCGCCAACGGCGAGGGCGGTACATCGGACCGGCTACCCGCTGCTGATCGGGCTGCTGGTGCTGCTGTTGATGGCGGCGTCGATCGCGACCGCCTGGATGGTGGCGCGGCGACGTCGGCACTTCACCCGCGTGGAGGAGGACTGGCCGTCGCTCGACCGCCAGCCGAGCGCGCCCGCCGTTGAGGTGCCGCCGCCGCTGCCATCGCCGCATGCGTTCCGCACGCTGTGCGCGGCAGCGTTGGAACAGGCGGGTTGGAGTACGCGGATCGCGTTTCCGGGCGACGGCACCGGGCCGGACATCGTCGGGCGGCGAGACAAGAAGCTGCTGGTGGTGCGCTGCCGGACCTCGCGCAGCGTGATCGGCAGCGAGATGATCAACGAGGCGGCGACCATGGGCGGCAAGCAGCCGGGCAGCCTGGTGGTGTTGGCGTCCAACGCCGCGTTCTCGCAGGCGGCGCGGGACGAGGCGGCGCGGCAGCGAGTACACCTGTTGCGGGACACCGATCTGTACGGGTTCGTCGGGTAGCACTCGACCGATGTGGTTCGCCCTGGCGACGCTGTGACAGGACGGGAATGAGCGCTTGGTGGTCCGCGGACGCCCGCTCGTTCCTTGAGGTCGATGATGCGGCGATCCTGGGGGTGTTGTCGCACCGGCAGTCCGCCCGGTATCGCGGCAACGAGCCGAAACAGGTCTGGGCCTGGAAGGCCGAGTTGCCGTTGCTGCGGGACGCTCTGCGCGACGTGTCCGATCTCGGGTCGTGGCGGGTGTTGCTGGAGTTCGAGATCCCGCGCCTCGGCGGACGGCTCGATGCGGTCCTGCTGTCGCCGCACGCCATCTTCGCCGTCGAGTTCAAGATCGGGGCTGCCCGGGTCGACAACGCGGCACGCGCCCAGTTGCACGGCTACGCGCTCGACCTGCAGGACTTCCATGGTGGCAGCCGCAGCCGGCTGATCCTGCCGATCCTGGTGGCGACGGGAGGATCATCGCGTCCGCTCGCGCTGCCGTTGCTCATCGGTGGTGCCGCAGCCGTCATGGAAACCAACGCGAGCGACTTTCCGAGTCTGCTTCGTCGGCTGGGGGCGCTTGCCGCGAGAACAACCGCGACTCCACCGGTGGTGGTGGCGGAATGGGAAGCGGCGCCCTATGCGCCAGTGCTCAACGTCATCCAGGCCGCCTGCCGCCTTTACCAGCGGCACGACGTGGCCGAGATCGCCAGCATGCGGGCGGACGCGTTCAACCTGTCGCTCACCGCGAACCGGATCGAGGCGATCCTGGATCGTGCGAAGGGCGAGCGCCAGCATGTCATCCTGTTCGTCACCGGCATTCCGGGAGCGGGCAAGACGTTGTGCGGCCTGAACGCTGCGTTCAGGCGGTCCGGATCCACCTTCCTCACGGGCAATCCGTCCCTGGTGCACGTGCTGCGCGAGGCGCTGGTGCGCAGCGCGATCGAGGATGACGGCAAGCGGACGGTGGCGTTTCACCGCATCAAGGCGGTGATCCAGCCGCTGCCGCAGTTTCGCGACCTGTATGTGCGGACAGGCGGCCTTCCGCCAGACCGGGTGGTGGTGATCGACGAGGCGCAGCGCTGCTGGACCGAAGCGCACGCGATCGCCGGCACGCGCACCCGGCCGGTGCCGCTCGATCGGTCGGAGCCGGCGCATCTGCTCGACATCATGGATCGGCACGAGGGCTTTGCCGCCCTCGTGTGCCTGATCGGGCAGGGTCAGGAAATCCATGACGGGGAAGGGGGTCTGGCCGCCTGGGGACAGGCGCTGGCGAGTCGGCCAGGCTGGACGGTGTTCGCGGCGGACGCGGTCCTGGCCGATCCCGAGCCGCGCAACCGGTTGCCAAGGCTGGCCGGGTTGTGCGTGCAACCGGACCTGCATCTTTCGGTGCCGGTGCGCTCGCTTCGTCACGAGGCGGCGCCGGCCTGGGTGGATGCCGTGCTGCGTGGCGACGCACGGGCCGCGAAGATGGTGATCGACGCGGGCGGCGAGGTGCCGTTCCGGTTGACGCGGGATCTGGCGGCGCTTCGATCTGGGCTGCGTGCGCAGGCACGTGGCCTGCATCGTGCGGGCCTGGTTGCAAGTGCCGGCGCGCGCCGGCTGCGGGCGGAAGGGCTCGGCTGCGAGGTGCCGCACATGGATCCGGCCGCGGTGTCGGCCTGGTTCCTCAACAGCTGGATACGCGACCGCGACGTGCGGGCGTCCGACGCGCTGGAGCTGGTGGCGACCCAGTTCTCGGTGCAGGGGCTGGAGCTCGACCATGTTGGCGTGTGCTGGGATGGCGATCTGGTGCGCGAAGGGTCCGGGCCTGCGTGGCAGGTGCGGTCGTTCCGCGGCACCGGATGGCAGGTGGCGCGGAACCCGGAGAAGATCGCCTGGCGGCTCAACACCTACCGGGTGCTGCTGACCCGGGCGCGCTACGAGACGCTGATCTGGGTGCCGCGCGGCGACCGCGACGATCCGTCGCGCGATCCGGCGGTGCTGGATCGGGTGGCGGCGTTCCTGGAAGCGTGCGGGGTGCGGGCGCTGGCGGAGGCGTTGCCCGTCGCAGCCTCGGCGGCAGGTTCCCTGCCGTTGCTTGCGGAGGCGGACGGCTGACTTTCGCGGCCGGATCGCCTATTGCTCCGGCCTATGACCGACACGCCGCTTTCGCTGATCCGCAACTTCTCGATCATCGCCCATATCGACCACGGCAAGTCCACCCTGGCGGACCGGCTGATCCAGCTCTGCGGCGGTCTCACCGAGCGCGAGATGACCAACCAGGTGCTCGACAACATGGACATCGAGCGCGAGCGCGGCATCACCATCAAGGCGCAGACGGTGCGGCTGTCCTACCCGTCCAAGGACGGGCAGACCTATGTGCTCAACCTGATGGACACGCCGGGCCACGTCGACTTCGCCTACGAGGTGAGCCGGTCGCTGGCGGCGTGCGAGGGCTCGCTGCTGGTGGTGGATGCGAGCCAGGGGGTGGAGGCGCAGACGCTGGCCAACGTTTATCAGGCGCTGGACGCCCACCACGAGATCGTGCCGATCCTGAACAAGGTCGACCTGCCGGCAGCCGAGCCGGAGCGGGTCAGGCAGCAGATCGAGGACGTGGTCGGCATCCCGGCCGACGACGCGGTGGAGATCTCGGCCAAGACCGGGCTCAACATCGAGGGCGTGCTGGAAGCGCTGGTGACGCGCCTGCCGCCGCCGACCGGGAACGCGGAGGCGCCGCTCAAGGCGCTGCTGGTGGATAGCTGGTACGACGCCTATCTCGGCGTGGTGATCCTGGTGCGCATCAAGGACGGGCACCTCAAGCGCCACGCCAAGATACGCATGATGGCCAAGGGCACCGTGCACAACGTCGAGCAGGTCGGCGTGTTCACGCCGGCGATGAAGCCGGTGGACCAGCTGGGTCCGGGCGAGATGGGGTACATCACCGCGGCGATGAAGACGGTGGCCGACTGCAACGTCGGCGACACCATCACCGAGGACCGCCGTCCGGCGGCCGAAGCGTTGTCGGGATTCAAGCCATCGGTGCCTGTGGTGTGGTGCGGGCTGTTCCCGATCGACGCCGACGATTTCGAGAAGCTGCGCGAATCCCTGGGCAAGCTGCGCTTGAACGACGCGTCGTTCCATTTCGAGGCGGAAACCTCGGCAGCGCTCGGCTTCGGCTTCCGCTGCGGCTTCCTGGGGTTGCTGCACCTGGAGATCATCCAGGAGCGGCTGTCTCGCGAGTTCGACCTCAACCTGATCGCGACCGCGCCCTCGGTGGTGTATCGCCTGCACCGCACCAACGGCGCAATGGAGGAGCTGCACAACCCGTCCGACATGCCGGACACCATGCAGATCGCCAGCATCGCGGAGCCGTGGATCCGGGCCACCATCATGGTGCCGGACGACTACCTGGGCTCGGTGCTGACCTTGTGCTCCGACCGTCGCGGGCAGCAGGTGGACCTGACCTATGTCGGCGGCCGGGCGATGGCGGTGTATCGGCTGCCGCTGAACGAGGTGGTGTTCGACTTCTACGACCGGCTGAAGTCGGTCAGCCGCGGCTACGCCTCGTTCGATTATTCGATGGACGGATACGAGGAAAGCGACCTCGTGCGAATCTCCATCCTGGTCAACCAGGAGCCGGTGGACGCGCTGAGCTTCGTCGCCCATCGATCCGCCGCCGAAGCGCGCGGGCGCTCGATCTGCGCCAAGCTCAAGGAGCTGATCCCGCGCCAGCTGTTCAAGATCGCGGTGCAGGCGGCGATCGGCGGCCGGGTGATCGCGCGTGAGACCATCGGCGCGATGAGCAAGGACGTCACCGCCAAGTGCTACGGCGGCGACATCAGCCGCAAGCGCAAGCTGCTGGACAAGCAGAAGGAAGGCAAGAAGCGCATGCGCCAGTTCGGCAAGGTGGAGATCCCGCAGACCGCGTTCCTGGCGGCGCTGAAGATGGACGCCTGACGCGGCCCCTTCTGACGGTCCGTCCGCGCCCTTGCCTCGGCAGGGGATGTTGCTATGTAGTGCCGCCGCCCGGGTGAGCCCGGTCGCACAGGCTGGACAGGTGGCCGAGCGGCTTAAGGCGCACGCTTGGAAAGCGTGTGTGCGTGAAAGCGTACCGTGGGTTCGAATCCCACCCTGTCCGCCATTCTTCCCTA
>CAXTMS010000196.1:0-307 GCA_964245345.1 uncultured Acetobacteraceae bacterium
TCGTCGACGAGGACGTGGCCGGCGCGGCGTCGTGGCTGGAGACGGCGCCTCCCATCCTGCGCGGCGATGCCGAGGCCGCGCCGCTGGCCCTGGTCGCGCACCGCGCCGCCTTCGAGCAGCGCTGGTGCCTGCCGGCGCTCTCGGGGCGGGCGCGCTGGATCTGCACCTACAAGTGCGCGCTGCGCCTGTGGCCCGACGCACCCGGCCACTCCAACCAGGGCCTGCGCTACTGGCGCCGGCCGGCCGGACTCGACCGCGCGCTCGGCCTGCCGGCGCACCGGGCGGCGCCGGACGCCTACGTCACCGC
>CAXTMS010000196.1:317-6655 GCA_964245345.1 uncultured Acetobacteraceae bacterium
GAGACGGAGTCCGGCGGCAACGGCGACATGCGGTTCAGCGCGCGCACCGAGCAGGCGCGCCGGCTCGGTGCGCCGCCGAAGCCCGCCCAGATGTCGCTCGGCCTGGCGCAGACGCCGGCGAGCTGAAGCGCGTGCCGGACCGGCTCAGAGGTAGTCGCGCAGCATCGGCACCAGCGGCTTGTCGGCGTCCGGCATCGGGTAGTCCGCCAGCCGGTCCGGCGTCACCCAGGCCAGGGTCTGCCCCTCCCTGGGCCGGGGCGTGTTGCTCCAGCGCCGGCACAGGTAGAGCGGCATCAGCAGGTGGAAGTCGGCGTAGCCGTGCGAGGCGAAGCTGAACGGCGCGAGGCAGGCCCGCGACAGCTCGATGCCGAGCTCCTCGCGCAGCTCGCGGATCAGTGCCTGCTCGGGCGTCTCCTCCGCCTCGACCTTGCCGCCGGGGAACTCCCACAGCCCCGCCATGCTGCGCCCCTCGGGGCGTCGCGCCAGCAGGATGCGGCCGTCGCCGTCGATCAGCGCGCAGGCGGCCACCAGCAGCACCGGGCGGCCCGCGGCCGGCGTGGCCGCGGCCGGCGGCCGGTCGCGCCGCGCGGCGTCGGGCCCCGGGTGCAGGTCGGCGTGCCCCGCCTCGAACAGCAGCACCGGGTGGCTGCCGCCGCGGGCCAGGAACAGCTGCCGCGAGGTGCCGGTCTCTCGGAAGCCGATGCGTCGCAGCACCGCCGCCGAGGCCGGGTTGTCGGTCGCGACCTGGGCGACCAGGCGGTCGAGATCGAGCCGCGCCAGCGCCCAGCGCGCCAGCTTGCCGGCGGCCTCGCCGGCGACGCCCCGGTTCCAGTAGCGGCGCGCGATCCAGTAGCCGAGGTCGCCGGTGCGGGCGACCGGGTCGATGCGCAGCCCGACGCAGCCGAGCAGGCGTCCGGCGGCCTCGGCGCCCGAGGCGGTGCCGGCATCCGGTGCCGGTTGCGGAACCGTCCCGCCGACGCGCTCGGACGTGCCGGCCTCGGAGATGATGACGAAGTGGTAGGCGGTGCCGGCCGCGGCCTGACCGCTGGCCGCCTCGATCCACTCGTCGGTCAGCTTGCGCGGGTAGGGAAACGGCAGGCGCGGCAGCATGCGCACCACGCCCCAGTCATTGACCAGCCGGTGTATCGACTCCGCGTCCTGCGGCAGCGGCGGCCGCAGGACGAAGTGCCGCGTGGCGAGCCGGAGCGCGGAGCCGTCGGCACCGGCCTCCGCGGTCACGCCGCTTCGATGCCGCGCGCCATCAGCAGGCCGCGCAGGTTGCGGATCACCGGGAACACCTCCTGGTTGCGATCCTCGCCCTGCGCGTCGTGCGCCGCCTGTTCCAGCTCGACGATGTCGCGGTCCTCGCGGAAGATCCGCTCGGTGAACAGCACCAGCAGCGGCCAGGCGGCGTTGAGCAGGCCAGGGATCTTCGGCTTGCGCACCGACAGCAGGCCGAAGGTGCGGTTGCGACGCTGCTCGGCATCCTGCGGCGTGTAGGCGATCCAGAGGTCCATCACCGGCTCCGCACCGGAGGTGCGTATGCGCAGCGTCTGGTAGGGGTACTCGGTGCGTATCGTCATGACGTCGCGGTCGGCGTGCTGCTTCTCGGTGCCGCGCCGCTGCTTGAAGATCAGCGCCTCGCCGATCGGCTGCTTGCCGCCGGTGCGGGCGAAGCTGTAGCGCGCCTCGATCCAGTCCTCGCCGGCGTCCTGGCCCAGGAAGCGGGGGCGGATCTGGCCCATCTGCTTGGCGTGCATGAACTGATGGTTCATGTCCATCAGGTTCTCGTGCATGAAGCTGTAGTGGCAGCCCACCACGCGGCCGAAGCGGCGGGTCTTGTACTTGGGGTTGGCGAGCGACCCCAGCCCCGGCAGCGGGGTGGTGTCGGCCAGGGCCGGATCCCCCGGGAACACCAGGATCAGCCCGCTCTCCTCGCGGCAGGGATACGCCTTCACCCCGTTCGGCAGCCGGTCGCGCAGGTATGGCACGTCCACGCACTTGCCGGACGCCTCGTACGCCCAGCCGTGGTAGCAGCAGCGCACCGCGCACCCGTCCACCGTGCCCTTGCTCAGCGGCACCTGCCGGTGCGCGCAGCGATCCTCCAGCGCGAACACCGGCCCGGCCTTCGGCCGCACCAGCACGATCGGCTCGCCCGCGAACGACACCGCCAGCGTGCCGCCGCGTTTCAGCTCGCGCGACCAGGCGAGCGGATACCAATGGTCGGGATGGGCATTGATCCGGCGCAGGTCGGGCGCGGGCAGGACCGGATCAGGCCGCAGACTGGCCGGGGTGACGGAATGGTTCATCGGTCCTCGATCTGGCAGCGCGCCGTCGTGGCCTGACGGCGCGGCATGATAGGCATCCGCGGGCCCCACGTCTGCAACAATGCGGTCATGACCGGCGCCCGCGTCAGCGCGTCGTCGGCGGCTGGAACGCGAACACGGCGTCGGCCGGCCGCAGCCGCATCACCAGCGTATCCGCCATCAGGTCGTGCAGCCCCTGGCTGCGTCGGGTCCAGCCGACCATCAGGAAGCCGATGCCCAGCACGAACGCCGACACGAACTTGGCCAGGTACCGCCCGAGCGCGCGCGCAACGCCGATCCGCCGCCCGGACAGGTCGGTCACGCGCAGGCGACACACCCGCTTGCCCACCGTCGCCTGCCAGCGCGACGACTCCAGCAGCGTGAAGTAGGCGATCGCCAGCAGCAGCGACACCAGGGACAACCCGCCGCCCCCGACATGGAGATGGCCCGGCACCGGAAACTGCACGCCCTGCGCAACCATAGGCGTGAACGACACCGCGGTGGCAGGACCGGCGTCGGACGGCTCGAAGCGGATGCCGACCTGCCTCAGCCCGGTGAGCCAGCCGATCAGCGAGGCGACCAGCCCCAGGATCACGGAGTCCAGCAGCCACGCCAGCACCCGCCACCAGAAGCCGGCATAGGTCCAGACCAGCCGTTCCGGCGGCTCGGCCGGTCCGGGAAAGGTCGCAGACATGCTCAGCTCCGATAGCTGCCGTTGATGTCGATGTAGCCATGGGTGAGGTCGCAGGTCCAGGCGCGGCCCCGCCCGTCGCCCAGGCCCAGGTCGACCGCGATCTCCAGCTCCCGCCCGCGCATGTGCGCCACCACCGGCGCCTCGTCGTAGCCGGGCACCACCGCGCCGTTGCGCGCCATCCATACCCCGCCCACGCCCACCGACAGGGTGTCGCGGTCGGCGGGCTCCCCGCTCTTGCCGACCGCCATCACGATGCGGCCCCAGTTGGCGTCCTCGCCGGCGATCGCGGTCTTGACCAGCGGCGAGTTCGCCACCGCCAGCGCCACCCTGCGCGCGGACTCGTCGCTCGCCGCGCCCGACACCTCGATCCGCACCAGCTTCGCCGCCCCTTCGCCGTCGCGCACCACCAGCAGCGCCAGCTCCAGCAGCAGGGAGTCGAGCGCCGTGGCAAACTCCGCCAGCGCCGGGTCGGCCGCGTCGGCCACCTGGGCGTTTCCGGCCTGGCCGGTCGCGAACAGCAGCACGGTGTCGCTGGTGGAGGTGTCGGAATCCACTGTGGTGCAGTTGAAGCTCCGCCCGACCCCGGCCGCCAGCAGCGCCTGCAGCACCGGAACCGGAAGGGCGGCATCGGTGGCCACGAAGCACAGCATGGTCGCCATGTCGGGCGCGATCATGCCGCTGCCTTTGGCGATGCCCTGGATCGACACGACCGTGCCGCCGATCCGCGCCGTGCGATGGGCTCCCTTCGGGAACGTGTCCGTGGTCATGATGCCGCGCGCCGCATCATCCCACCCGGTGCCGGACAACTGCCGGTGCAGCGCCGGCAGCGCCGCGGTGATCCGTTCGTGCGGCAGCACCTCGCCGATCACCCCGGTGGAAGCCAGGAACACTTGCGACGGCGCGCAGCCCAGCAGCGACCCGGCCGCCGCGGCGGTGGCCTCGGTCGCGTCCCGTCCGGCCCTGCCGGTGAACACGTTGGCGTTGCCGGCATTGACCACCAGCCCGCGCGCGACCCCTCCGGCAAGTGCCGCGCGGCACCAGTCGACCGGCGCCCCCGGGCACCGGTTGCGCGTGAACACGCCCGCGACCCCCGTGCCGGGCGCGAACTCGGCCAGCACCAGGTCGACGCGGTTCCTGTAGCGTATGCCCGCCGCTCCCGACGCGAGCCGCACCCCCGCGAGCGGCGGCAGCGCCGGGAAGGGCATCGCTAGCGGCGAGACCGGAATGGCCATCACCCTCGTCCCGTCCCGGCGGAACCCCGGCTCAGCGCGTCACTCGCCGCCGGCAGGCGGCGCACCCGGGGTCGCGGGCGCGCCGGGGCGCGGCACCGGCGGCGCGCCCGCGGCAGCGGCGCCGGCGGCGGGCGGCGTCTTGTCGCTGACCGGCGTGCCGTCCGGGTTGTATCGGACCACCTTAACCTGGGCGACCGCCTTGTCCACCGCGCCGCGCACCGCGTTCTGGATCAGCTTCTGGCGGATCTGCATTGCCACGGTGTTGAACGCCGGCGGCGTGGAGATGCGCGTGTCGAGCACCTGGATCACGTGCCAGCCGTAGCGCGTGTGCACCGGCTTGTCCGAGATCTGGCCCTTGCTCATCGCGAACGCGGCGGCCGAGAAGTCTGGCAGCATGTCGCCCTGCTTGAACCAGCCGAGGTCGCCGCCGCTGCTGGCGGCCGTGCCCTTGTCGGTCGAGTACTGCTTGGCCAGCGCCGCGAAGTCGGCGCCTCCCTTCAGCTTCTTGATGATGTCGTCTGCAGTCTTCTCGTCTGGCACCAGGATGTGCCGCGCGTGCACCTCCTTCTCGCCGGGCTTGCCGGCATAGTCCCTGGCGTAGACGGCCTTGATCGCGTCGTCGGTGACCTGCGGCTCGACGATCCGGGTCAGGTACACGTTCTGCAGCGCCTGGTCGGCGGCGTTCTGCATCGCCTTCTGCGCGATCGGGTCCTTGGCCAGCCCTTCCTTCTGCGCCTCGATCAGCAGCGCCTTCTGGTCGACCAGCTGGTTCACGATCATCGGGAACAGCATCTGCGGCGGCATGCCGCGCACGTTGTCGGGCAGCGACTGCGCCGCCGCGCGCACGCGGTCGAGCCGGATCGGGTCGCCGTTCACCGAGGCCACCACCGGGTTCTCGTTGCGTGGCGTGGCCGGTGCCGCAGCCGGGGCCGCGGCCGGCGTGGCGGCATCCTTCTTGTGGGCAGGCGCAGCGAACGCCGCGACCGAGGAGGCAGAAACGAACAGGGCCGCCGCCGTGATGGCAGCAGCCGGGCTGGAAAGCCGCATGGACAAGAAACCCTCGAATGACGCGTCCACCGATGATGGCAAAACCGCGCCGCCGTCACAAGCGACCCCCTGGAGCCCGCCGCCTGGTGCGGGATTGGTTGACCGGCGGCGGCCCCGGTCCTATCTGGAACACCGCGTGACGCCCGGCGGTTTGCCGGACGCCCGATCGTGCGCAAGCGGCCCTGCCCGGGCGGTGGCGCGCCGGAACCGGTGCCGCCGGACCGGTTCCCAGGCAGCGCCGTCGGCGGACGCCATCCGGAAGGCCTGCATGTTCGCGTCTCTCGCCCGCTCCCTGTTCGGCTCCGCCAACGACCGCTCGCTCCGCGCGCACCAGCGCCGGGTGCCGGAGATCAACGCGCTGGAGCCGCAGATGCAGGCGCTCGACGATGCCGCGCTCGCCGCCAGGACCGCGGAGTTCCGCACCCGCATCGCGGGCGGCGACAGCCTGGACTCCTTGCTCCCGGAAGCGTTCGCGGTGGTGCGCGAGGCGTCGCGCCGCGTGCTGGGCCTGCGCCACTTCGACGTGCAGCTGGTCGGCGGCATGGTGCTGCATTCCGGCCGAATCGCCGAGATGCGCACCGGCGAAGGCAAGACCCTGGTCGGCACCCTGCCGGTGTACCTCAACGCCCTGTCCGGCAAGGGCGTGCATGTGGTCACCGTGAACGACTACCTGGCGCGTCGCGATTCCGAGGAGATGGGCCGGCTGTATGCGTTTCTCGGCCTGTCCACCGGCGTGATCATCCCCAACCTGCCGGACGAGGAGCGACGCGCCGCCTATGCCGCCGACGTCACCTACGGCACCAACAACGAGTTCGGCTTCGACTACCTGCGCGACAACATGAAGTACCGGCTGGAGGACATGGTCCAGCGGCCGTTCAACTACGCCATCGTCGACGAGGTGGACTCCATCCTGATCGACGAGGCGCGCACGCCGCTGATCATCTCGGGCCCGGCCGAGGACAGTTCCGACCTGTATCGCCGCGTCGATACCGTGGTGGCAGAGCTGGCGAAGGACACGTCCACCTTCGACAAGGACGAGAAGTTCCGCACCGTGATCCT
>CAXTMS010000197.1:0-4483 GCA_964245345.1 uncultured Acetobacteraceae bacterium
GGTCCCCCGCCGCCCAGCGGGCGAGCGCGGAACGCATGGTTCCGGCCCATCCGGCCCGCCAGGCAGCCCGTTCCTGCCGGCGCTCGCTGGTCAGCACCTCCTCGGTCGGCTGGAACCCGGCCAGCGCCGGGCCGTCGATCACCAGCACGGTGATGCGGCCGTCCTCGCGCTCCATCAGCCGTTTGGCCGCCGCCAGCATCCCCTCGACCGCTTCCGGACGGTGCAGCGCTACCAGCGTGCTGCCCGCCACGCCGGGCGCGTCAACGGCGACCGCCAGCCGGGAGGTGCGGACCGCCAGCGCCAGCGAGTAGCCCGCCGCCACGCCCGCCAGGCACAGCGCCACCGACAGCAAAACGTTGCCCAGCGCCTGCCCGGCGCGGTTGTCGCGCAGAAGCTCCAGCGTCTGCAGGCTGAACGAGGAAAAGGTGGTGAAGCCGCCGCACACGCCCACCATCACGAAGGCGCGGGCGTCGAAGGGCAAGGCGAAGCGCCCATCGGCCGCGGTCAGGGTGCCGAACAACCCGATCACGAACGAGCCGAGCACGTTGATGGCGATCGTGCCCCACGGAAAGGCGGGGCCGGTCAGGGCGACCAGCGCCGTGCCCAGCCAGGCACGGGCAACGCTGCCGAGCGCGCCGCCCAGCGCGACCAGCGCATAGGTCAAGGGACTCATCGCGTGGCCGCGGTCGGGGAAACAGAACGCATGACGCACTCCCTTGCTCGGGCTCACGAGCCCGGATCGACCAGGAGTCATCAGCCCACGACGGGCGGAAGGGGAACCCCATCCCTCGTGCGCCAAGCATCGCAGCATGGGATGCAGGGCTCAAGCAAGACCATGGACGCTGCCAAGGATGCGCCTTCGAAACCCAACACCTGGATTCTCAAGGCTCCGCCTTGAGCGGGTCCAAGGCAGAGCCCTGGCCTTCCCCTTGTTAACCAAGCTGACGTGCCTCCAGCCTTGTTCCGCACGCACCGCAGGCCGCATTCACGCGCGAAGCGCAGCGACATTGCACGAGGCCGCAGATCCTCGAACAGCGCGAAGGGCGCGCCGCGTCGGCTGCTTGTGAGGCAGCAAACCGATACTGGCAGCGTTCACCTCCGCGCCGGTTCGACGCGATCCCCAACCCGCGGCGCCATGCGTGCGCACAAGCAGTGGATCACGGCTTCGTTGAGCGCATGTTCGCGGGCTGCTGGTCCTCGATCCCGACCCACGCGGTGGAAGGCCCGGGAAGGTTTGCGGAAGAATGGAGCACGTTCCCGCCACGTGCGGCGACGATGCACCCGATCGTGGCTGCCGATCCAAGTGGAGCAGGCGAAAGTCCAGCAGCAGCTCGACAAGCGTCAACGCCCAGTCCTTCAGGCGGAAACTGCAAGACTACGGCACGTAGCTCGTGCACGCGTTGCAAGAGAGCTAGCAGCCGGACATCGCCCGACGTTCACCTTCAACAAAGCTTGTGGACGTCGAAACAGGACGATCCAGAGTTTGTCAGGAGCGGATCGGATGGATATGCTCGAAATAATTCAGGGAGAGAAACAATGAAGTCGATCCGATCCGCCTCGACTGCAGCGGCCACCCTTGTTGCGCTGTCTTTCAGTCGTTTCGCGTTCGCGGCGCCCGTTCCGCTTCCAGAACCGCTTCTTCCCAAGCCTGCGCCGTCAGGCGTGCTGATCCAGCTTCAGGATTTTGCGACACTTCCGAGACATGCTGACGGAAGTTCGGCACGCGTCCAATTCCTGACACAGGCTCCGGACAACACAACAGACCTGTTCGTGATCGACATGGTCGGGATCATCTACCGGATCAGCGCGGATGGTTCTCGCATCACGCCCTACCTGGACCTGCGCACCCAGGGACTTTCCATCATCTCGCCCAGCGGCGAGGAAGGACTGGTCGGCGTGGCGTTCCACCCGAACTTCGCCGGTGATCCGTCCAGGCCCGGCTACGGCAAGTTCTACACCGCCTACAGCGCGGACCGTTCGAGCGGGGTTCCCGACTTCCTTGCCAACGACGACGCCGATCATCACCAGGTGATACGCGAGTGGACTGCGAGCAACCCGTTCGCGACCAGCTTCGCGGGCACGTCGCGCGAAGTCCTCCGCGTCGGCAAGTTCGCCTCGAACCACAACGGCGGCGTCATCCGCTTCAACCCCAACGCTTTCTTCGGCTCGCCCGACTACGGCAACCTTTATATCGGCTTCGGCGACGGCGGCGACGGCAACGATCCGCGCAACAACGGCCAGACCATCACCTCGCCGCTGGGCAAGATCCTGCGCATCAACCCGCTCACGGGCACCAACGGCGCCAAATGGGGCATCCCCGCCGACAACCCGTTCCGCACCATGGCCTCGGCGGCTCCCCTCGTATGGGCCTACGGCCTGCGCAACCCGCAGCAGTTCAGCTGGGAGCTGGGCGGCCAGACCCGGATGTTCATCGACGACATCGGCCAGAACCAGGTCGAGGAGGTCGATCTCGGAGCCCGGGGCGCCAACTACGGCTGGCAGATGCGCGAAGGCACCTTCGCCACCGGCACGGGCGCCGGAAGCCCGGGCGGCAAGAACGACTACTCCGATTATCCGATCCCGGCCGGCGACGCCGCCCACGGCTTCAGCTACCCGATCGCGGAATACGACCACAGCGACGACGCGCGGGACGGCGGAACCGTCGCCAGCGGCATCGGCAGCGGCTTCGTCTACCAGGGCTCGCTGGCGCCGCAGTATCGCGGCATCTACGTGTTCACCGAGTTCGTCGAGGGCAAGCTGTTGGCGATCAACGCCAACGCTCCGTTGTCGACGGCGATGGAGGTGTTCTCGGTCCCGATGCAGTATCACGGGGTCACCTACACCTCCCTGAACCAGTCGCCGATCGGCGAAGGCACCCGCTCCGACTTCCGCATGGGCGAGGACCGCAACGGCGAGCTCTACGCCCTGCTCAAAGGGCCGGGCGCGATCTACCGGCTCGTCCTTCCGCACTGACGACCCGGACCGGCTGCCGTGAGACGGCGGCCGGTCCATCCATTCGCATCGTGATGGGGCTTGGTATCCTTGGCCGAAACAGGGCCCTAGTTCTGAAACGTCATGGCTTGACCGGTCCATGTCGACCCCTGGTCCGGGTCGCGCTTGGGCTGCGCATGCGGAGAAAGGAACATGATCCTGACGGTCGGTCTGCTCGCCATTGCTGCGACGTTGCAGGCACAACCACCGATGGCCGCGGCGGCGACGGCCCACAGGCGACAAAGCCGGTGACGCGGTCGATGCAGTAGCTGATCGAGGACGGCTTCCAGGTGCTCAACATCGCGATCGGGTTGAGCGGCTTCGGCTACCTCCTGAAGCAGGACACGCGCTACGTCACCTGCGCGGTGCAACCGGACAATGCACATCCGGGCATGTTCCTGTCTGAGTGTCGGGCAACGACCTGAGATGAGCCCAAGGCTGCGTGCCGTAACATTGTGGACCGGTGCGATCCTGCTCGTCGCCGCTGCGGTCAGCGCCCTCCAGGTCAGCCGCTTCATGGCCGGTGCCCTTCGGGGCAGCGGAACCGTTACCCGGCTGAACGCCGGGGGATCGCATCCGGAAATCGCATTCCGCACGCAGAACGGGTCGATAATCAGCTATCCGCAGGGCGGCATGATTGCCGGGTTCCGTGTCGGGCAGGCAATCCAGGTGCTTTACGACGCTGTGGACCCATCCGGCACGGCGAGGGTGCGCAGCTTCGGCAGCTTATGGGGCACCAGCCTGATGCTGGCAACGTGCGGAGCGGCGTTGCTGGCGCTCGGGCTTGCCTCGCTCGGCCTGCCGATCGGGTTCTACCTGAAGGGGCGTTGAGCGTTCCCGTCCGCCTAGACCATAGCGGGATCAACGGCGATGTTCCTGGGCCCCAAGCAGCTGGACGTTCGTGACCTCCGGCACGGGCGGCTTGAACGTCGACATCTTCGCCGCCGCCGGAAGCTCGATCGACTTTCTCGACCCGTCGCACAAGCAACGGAACTTCCGTTTTGGCGGCCCCGGCGTGGGTGCCGGGATCGGCCTGAAGCTGCCCAAGGTGGGCAAGCTGGAGATCCGTCTGGAGAAGCTCGGCAAGGCAATCGGTGGCGTAGTGGCGCCGAAGGTGTTTCCCAACGCTGGCAGCCTCTACATGACGCCGTTCTTCAGCGGACGCGAACTGGCTGCTGCCGATCTGCGGGGCCTGTGCATCGTGATCGACCCGGCACGGGCCTGCTGGTAGGATATTCGGGCACGCTGATGCTGCTTGGCCTCGATCCGGTGCGCTTCGCCATGCAGGTCGCCTTCCCCATCATGAGCCTGTTGCTAAGGCAGGCGGAGCCGAATGCCGTGCTGGTGACCCACGGGCTGAACGCCGGCATTCAGGCAGGCGGCGGAGTCACCGGCACGATCGGATACCTAACCTAGGACGCAGCCGGGCGAGCGGCAGCGACGACAGGCCTGGCAGCGGGCGCCTCTACCATCCTTAGAAGCCGTGGCATCG
>CAXTMS010000197.1:4493-6634 GCA_964245345.1 uncultured Acetobacteraceae bacterium
AGCTCGATCGACTTTCTCGACCCGTCGCACAAGCAACGGAACTTCCGTTTCGACGGCGCCGGCGTGGGTGCCGAGATCGGCCTGAAGCTGCCCAAAGTGGGCAAGCTGGAGATCCGTCTGGAGAAGCTCGAAGGCAGTCGGTGGCGTAGTGGGCGAGCGGCAGCGACAGGCCCGGCCGCGGGCGCCTCTACCATCCTTAGAAGCCGTGGCATCGGCCGCATGAAGGATCGCGGGACCGGATGCCGGCCCGTTGTGAAGCGGGCCGGCATCCGGTTGCGGCGATTGCTAGTGGTTGGTCCAGCCGACATAGCTGCTGACGTTGTCCTTGGTCACCAGCTTGGCCTGCATCAGCGTCACCTTCTGCGCCGGTGGATGGCCGTCCATGATCTGCTTGCCGACCTTCACCGCGAGTTGGCCCATGCCGTACGGGTCCTGCGATGCGGAGGCGATGATCAGACCGTTCGACTTCAGCGCCGCCACGATGTCCGGAGCACCATCGACGGAGGTGATCATGATGTTGTCGCGGTGCTGCTGCTGTGCCGCCAGCTGCGAGCCGATCGCCTGCGGGTCGTTGATCGCGAACAACCCGTTCAGGTCGGGATAGCGGATCAGGTAGCCCTGCATCACCGCCAGCGCGCCGTCGCGCGAGCCCTTGCCGTCCTGGTCCGAGGACAGGATCTTGATCCCCGGCGAGTTCGCCAGTGCCGCCTTGCAGCCCTTCACGCGGTCGGTCACCGCCGACACCTGCGGCCCGTTCTCGATCACCACGTTGCCCTTGCCGCCCAGCTTCTGCGCCAGGTACGCGCAGGACATGTTGCCGGCGGCGGTGTTGTCGGTTTCCACCGTGGCGTCGGCGCCGGCCGCGGACACGTCGGCCGCCACCACCACGATGCCTGCCGCCTGTGCCCGCTTGATCGCCGGCAGGATGGCGTTCGGGTCCACCGCGTTCAGCACGATCAGGTTCACGCCGGCAGCGATGAAGTTGTCGATCTGGGTGAACTGCTTGTTGAGGTCGTAGTCGGCCGACACCGCGATCACCTTGACATGGCCGCCGCCGGCGTTGGCGGCGTCGGTGATGCCCTTGGTCAACGCCACGAAGTACGGGTTGCCGAGCGAGCCCATGGTCACGCCCACCGCCTGCAGCGGCTTGGCGTGTGCCAGCACCGGCATCGCCGCCACGGCGGCCCCGGCCAGGAGCGTGCTGCGCAAAAGGGACCACGTGCTGGTGTGGCCGGTCGTCTTGGTCATGTTCTTCCCCCGAACCGTCCCGTTTCCATCCAGGTGCGCGCCCGGCGGACGGGACGGTTCCCGCCGCGCGCCCGGTCTCGGGTCAGGTGCGCACGCCGCTGCCCTGCCGGAAGCGATCCAGCGCCACCGCGCCGATGATCACCAGCCCCTTGACGATGAACTGCCAGATGTCCGACACGCCGACCAGGATCAGCCCGTTGCTCAGCACCGCGATGATCAGCGCGCCGATCAGCGTGCCCCAGATCGAGCCGATGCCGCCCACGAACGAGGTGCCGCCCAGGATCACGGCTGCGATCGCGTCCAGCTCGTAGGACTGGCCGAGCTGCAGCCCGTTCGCCGCATACAGCCGCGCCGAGGACAGCACGCCGCCCAAGCCCGCCAGCAGCCCGGACAGCCCGTACACGAACAGCAGGATGCTGGGCACGTTGATCCCGGCCAGCCGCGCCGCCGACGCGTTGCCGCCCACCGCATAGATCCGCACCCCCAGCACGGTGCGTCGCAACACGTACCAGGAGGCGACGATCACCACCACCGCCACGATCGCCAGCCACGGCACCACCACGCCCGGCAGCACCCGGATGCCGTTGTTGCCGAGCCAGGCGTAGCTCAGCTGCGGGTTGAACACCGTGTTGTCGGCGCCCATCAACCGGGCCAGGCCCCGCACCGCGGTCAGCGAGCCCAGCGTGACGATGAACGGCGGCAGCCGGCCGAACGCGATCAGCGCCCCGTTCAGCAGCCCGATCCCGGCGCCGATCAGCAGGCACGCCGGGATCGCCAGCCCGCTGAAGGCGGGCAGCAGCGACACGATCAGCGCCCCCATCGCGGACGCGGCCAGGATCGAGCCCACCGACAGGTCGATGCCGCCGGTCAGGATCACGAAGGTCATGCCGGCG
>CAXTMS010000198.1:0-6628 GCA_964245345.1 uncultured Acetobacteraceae bacterium
ATCGCGGTGCTGATCCCGCTCCTGTTCATGGGCGACGTGGTCGGGCGGCTGTTCCACGAGTTCGCCATCACCCTGTCGGTGACCATCGTGCTGTCTGCGGTGGTGTCGCTCACCCTGGTGCCGATGCTGTGCGCGCGGATGCTGCGCGAGCAGCCGCACCATCCGCAGGGTGCCAAGCTGCAATCCGGAAGCCGCTTCTCGCGTGTGTCGGAAGCCGCGATCGATCGCACCATCGCCGGCTATGGCCGTGCGCTCGACGTGGTGCTCAGGCACCAGCCGCTCACCCTGCTGGTGTTCGTGGCCACGCTGGCGGCGACCGTGGTGCTGGCGGTGGTCATCCCCAAGGGCTTCTTCCCGGTCCAGGACACCGGCGTCATCCAGGGCATCTCGGTGGCGGCGCAGGACACCTCGCTCGCGGCGATGTCGCGCCACCAGCAGGCGCTGGCGCGAGCGATCCTCGCCGACCCGGACGTGACCAGCCTGAGCTCGTTCATCGGCGTCGACGGCAGCAACATGACGCTGAACCAGGGCCGGTTCCTGATCAACCTGCGGCCGCACGACCAGCGCAGCCTGACCGCGTCCGGCGTGATCCGGCACCTGCAAAGCGAGGTCGCCGGCGTGGTCGGCGTCCAGCTGTTCATGCAGCCGGTGCAGGACCTGTCGCTCGACACCGCGGTGTCGGCCACCGAGTACCAGTTCGTGCTGGAAACCCCGAACTACGACGACTTCAAGGCCTGGGTGCCGAAGGTGGTGGCGAAGCTCCAGGCGCTGCCGCAGCTGGCCGACGTCACCTCCGACCTGCAGGCGACCGGCCTGGTCGCCATGGTCACCCTGGACCGCGCCACCGGCGCCCGGTTCAGCATCACCCCCGAAACGGTCGACAACGCGCTCTACGACAGCTACGGCCAGCGCCAGATCAGCACCATCTACACGCAGTCCAACCAGTACCGGGTGATCCTGGAAGCCGACCGGTCGCTGGCGCGCAGCCTGTCCAGCCTCAACCAGCTCTACCTGCCGGGCACCGGCACCAGCACCACGACCACCACCGGCGCCGCCCACAAGCCGACCGGCGGTTTGGTGCCGCTGGACGCGGTGGCGTCGGTGAAGCTCGGCACCGCACCCCTGCTGATCTCCCATCTCGGCCAGTTCCCGGCCACCACGATCTCGTTCAACCTGCGGCCCGGCGCCTCGCTGGGGCCGGCGGTCGACGCGATCGAACGGGCGGAAAAGCAGATCGGCCTGCCGGCAAGCTTCCAGACCTCGTTCCAGGGCACCGCGTCGGCGTTCCAGTCCAGCCTCGGCAACGAGCTGTTCCTGGTGCTGGCGGCCCTGGCCGCGGTCTACATCGTGCTCGGCGTGCTCTACGAAAGCTTCATCCATCCGGTCACCATCCTGTCCACCCTGCCCTCCGCCGGCATCGGCGCGCTGCTGGCGCTGATGCTGGCCGGCGCCGACCTGGACGTGATGGGCATCATCGGCATCGTGCTGCTGATCGGCATCGTCAAGAAGAACGCGATCATGATGATCGACTTCGCGCTGGAAGCCGAGCGCGAGGACGGCCTGGCGCCGATGCCTGCCATCCGCCGTGCCGCCATGCTCCGCTTCCGGCCGATCCTGATGACCACCCTGGCGGCGGCGTTCGGGGCGCTGCCGCTGATGCTCGGCACCGGCACCGGCTCGGAGCTGCGACGGCCGCTGGGACTGGCCATCGTCGGCGGCCTCGCCGTCAGCCAGCTTCTGACCCTGTTCACCACCCCGGTGATCTACCTGTTCATGGACCGGCTCGGCCAGCGGACGCGCCGGTTCCTGAACCGGCACGACGCGCCGCCGCCCGACATCGGCGCGCTTCGGCCGGGCCCGGCACCCCGCCTGCCATGAGGCCGTGGCCATGAACATTTCCAGGCCGTTCATCCTGCGTCCGGTGGCGACCACGCTGCTGACGGTGGCGCTCGCCCTGTCCGGCGCCTTCGCCTACACCAAGCTGCCGGTGGCGCCGCTGCCCAACGTTGCGTTCCCAGTGATCCAGGTGCAGGCGACGCAGGCCGGCGGCTCGCCGCAGGAAATCGCCGAAACGGTGGCGACGCCGCTGGAGCGGCATCTGGGCACCATCGCCGGCGTCACCGAGATGACGTCGACCAGCACGCAGAACCAGGTCCGCGTCACCATCCAGTTCGAGCTGTCGACCAACGTGGACAACGCGGCGCACGAGGTCGAGGCGGCGATCCAGGCCGCGCGCGCCGACCTGCCGAGCAGCATCCGCTCCAACCCGACCTACCGGAAGTTCAATCCGTCCGGCCAGCCGATCATGATCCTGGCGCTGACCTCGAAGACCAAGACCGCGCCGGAACTGTTCGACCTCGCCACCAACATCCTGCAGCAGCAGCTGTCCAAGGTGCAGGGCGTCGGCTACTTCCAGCCCGGCGGAAGCGCGCTGCCGGCGGTGCGCGTCGAGCTCAACCCCCTGCCGATGTTCCAGCAGGGGCTCGGCTTCGAGGACGTGCGCGCAGCTCTGGCATCCGCCAACGCCAACACCCCCAAGGGCTTCATCGACGTCGGCTCGCAGCGGTTCCAGCTCGACACCAACGACCAGGCGCGCAAGGCCGCCGACTACAAGGGCCTGGTGGTCGGCTACCGCAACAACGCGCCGATCCACCTGGCGGACATCGCCGAGATCGACGACAGCGTCGAGGACCTTCGCAACGCCGGCTACTACAACGGCCAGCCCGCGATCATCTGCATCGTGTTCCCGCAGGCATCCGCCAACATCATCAAGACCACCGACGCGATCAAGGCGCTGCTGCCGACGCTGCAGGCGGCACTCCCTGCGGACGTGCAGCTGCACATCGGCCTGGACCGCTCCACCACCATACGCGCTTCGGTGCACGACACGCAGAACACCCTGCTGATCGCGGTGGTGCTGGTGGTGCTGGTGGTGCTGCTGTTCCTGCGCACGCTTCGCTCCACCCTGATCCCGGCGGTCGCGGTGCCGGTGTCGATCATCGCCACCTTCGGCGCGATGTACATGCTTGGCTTCGCGCTCGACAACCTGTCGCTGATGGCGCTCACCGTGGCCACCGGCTTCGTGGTGGACGACGCCATCGTGGTGCTGGAGAACATCGCCCGGCACATGGAGGACGGCATGCCGCGCCTGCAGGCGGCGCTGCAGGGTGCGGGCGAGGTCGCGTTCACCGTGCTGTCGATCACCGTGTCGCTGATCGCGGTGTTCATGCCGATCCTTCTCCTGCCCGGCATCGCCGGCAAGTTCTTCTACGAGTTCGCGATGACGCTGATCGTCACCATCAGCATCTCGCTGCTGCTGGCGCTCAGCGTCACGCCGATGATGTGCGCGCTGTTCCTGCGCGTGCAGCCGCGCGTGTCGCCCGGGCAGGTGGAAGCCGACCGGCAGCGCGCCGCGACCCGCCCGGGCCTGGTGCGGCGCGGGCTCGGTTGGCTCGCAGTATTGATCGAGCGCCTGCTCGATGGGCTGCTCGCCGGCTACGAGTCCAGCCTCCTCTGGGCGCTGCGACACCGCCGCCTCGTGGCGCTGACGCTGCCGCTGACGATCGTGCTGACCGTCGCGCTGGTCTACCGCATGCCGAAGTCGTTCTTCCCGGTGCAGGACAACGGGCTGCTGATCGGCACCATCGAGGGCGAGCAGAGCATCTCGTTCCAGAACATGGTGGCCAAGCTGGTGACGGTGCAGAAGGCGGTGCTGTCCGATCCGGACGTGTCAACCGTCGCCGGCTTCACCGGCGGACGCGGCACCAACCAGGCGCAGGTGTTCATCCAGCTCAAGGACAAGGACGTCCGGCACGACAGCAACGACGCCACCATCGCTCGGCTTCGTGCCAAGCTGTCCAGGATGATCGGCGCCCGCTTCTTCGCCTTCTCGGCCGGAGACGTGCGGGCCGGCGCCCGGCAAAGCAACTCGCAGTACCAGTACACCCTGTCCGCCGACGACGCCGACCTGCTCTACAGCTGGACGCCGCGGATCGAGGCGGCGCTGAAGCAGCGCAGGGAACTGGTCGACGTCGACTCCGACGTGGCCCAGGGCGGCCTGTCGCAGATGGTCGAGATCGACCGCGACACCGGCGCCCGCCTTGCCATCACGCCGCAGCTGGTCAGCAACACCCTGTTCGACGCCTTCGGCCAGCGCTCGGCGTCGATCATCTACAACACGCTGAACCAGTATCACGTGGTGATGGAGGTGGCGCCGCGGTTCTGGCAGGACCCGTCGATCCTGAAGCAGATCTACGTCAGCACCGCCGGCGGCACCACCAACGGCAGCACCGCCAGCAACCTGATCCGGACCACGCCGCTTGCCAGCAACACGTCCAGCACCTCCAGCACCAGCGTCAGCACCACGCTCGGCGACACCACCACCACCACCAGCCAGCAGTCGCAGCAGAACTCCGCCAGCAACAGCATCGCCGGCGGCAACAACACCTCCAGCGGGGCCGCGGTGTCGTCGGCGGCGGAAACCATGGTGCCGCTGCTGGCGGTGACCAAGGTGATCCCGGCGACCACGCCGCTGCAGGTGTCGCACGACGGCGGCTTCGTCGCCGCCACCCTGTCGTTCAACACGCCCGCAGGTGTCTCGCTCGGTGCCGCCGAGGAGGCGATCCAGGAAACCATGGTGCAGCTGCACGTGCCGGCGGCGATCCACGGCGCGTTCGCCGGCAACGCGCAGCAGCTGCAGCAGACCACCAGCACCTATCCGCTCGTGGTGCTGGCCGCACTGGCCGCGGTCTACGCCACGCTCGGCATCCTGTACGAGAGCTACATCCACCCGCTGACGATCCTGTCCACCCTGCCGTCCGCCGGCGTCGGCGCGATCCTGGCGCTGCAGCTGTTCGGCGAGGACTTCTCCCTGATCGCCATGATCGGCGTGATCCTGCTGATCGGCATCGTGAAGAAGAACGCCATCCTGCTGATCGACTTCGCGCTGACCGAGGAGCGCGACAACAACAAGACGCCGCACGAGGCGATCTTCCAGGCCTGCCTGCTCCGCTTCCGGCCGATCATGATGACCAGCTTCGCAGCCGCCCTGGGCGCGCTGCCGCTGGTGCTCGGCACCGGCTACGGCAGCGAGCTGCGCCGGCCGCTCGGCCTGTCGGTGGTGGGCGGCCTTATCGTCAGCCAGGCGTTAACGCTTTATACCACACCGGTGGTCTATCTTTATCTCGACCGGCTGTCGCGCTGGTGGAACCGGCTCTGGAGCCGTGGGCTCCGCCGCTCCGGCCGCCTGCCCCGGACCCTTGAACAGGACGTCACTGCCGGATGAAGCCCGTTTCCCGCCGCACCGACCGCGCGCGCGCTCCGTCCGCCGTCCTTCTCGCCGCCCTGCTGGGCGGCTGCATGGTCGGTCCCGACTACCATCGTCCGGCGGCGATCACCCCGGCCCGGCTGAAGGAGATCACGCCGCCGCCCGGCTGGGCCTTCGCCGACCCGCATTATGCCGAGCTGCCCAAGGGCCACTGGTGGACGCTCTACGACGACCCGGTGCTGAACCGGCTCGAAGCCCAGATCAACGTGTCCAACCAGACCATCAAGGCGGACGAGGCGGCGTTTCGACAGGCCCGGGCGCTGGTCGACGAGGCGCGCAGCAGCTTGTTCCCGACCGCGACGCTGAGCCCCGGGATCACCCGCCAGGGCAGCGGCGGCGGCAGCAGCTTCGGCAGCACCGCGACCGGGACCGGCCTGGGTGGCGTCGGAACCACCTCCGTGCTGGACACGGGCAGCCGCGGCTACCAGACCACGACCTATTCGCTGCCCGGGAACGCCAACTGGGACCTGGACGTGTGGGGGGCGATCCGCCGGCAGGTGGAAAGCCAGGTGGCCGCGGCACAGGTGAGCCAGGCGACGCTGGACGCGGCGCGGCTGTCCGAACAGGCGACGCTCGCCACCGACTACTTCGAGATGCGCTACCAGGACAGCCTGCAGACCCTGCTCAACCAGTTCGTCGCCTTCTACGAGCAGAGCGAGCAGATCACCCGCAACAGCGCCGCGGCGGGCGTATCCGCGCCGTCGGACCTGCTCCAGGCGGAAACCCAGACCGCGACCACCAAGGCCGAGGCGGTGCAGGTCGGCATCCTGCGCGCCCAGTACGAGCACGCGATCGCGGTGCTGACCGGTCATCCGCCGGCCGATCTCAGCCTGCCGCCGGCGCCCCTGACGACCCTGATCCCGGCGGTCCCGGTCACCGTGCCGTCGCTGCTGCTGCAGCGGCGCCCCGACATCGCGGAAGCCGAGCGCGCCATGGAACAGGAGGACGCCCTGATCGGCGTCGCGATCGCCGCCTTCTACCCGACGATCAGCCTGTCCGCCGCCGCGAGCTACGCCGGCGACCCGCTCGGCTCGCTGATCCAGGTCGCCAACCGGTCCTGGTCGCTGGCCGCGTCTGCGGCGGAAACCCTGTTCCAGGGCGGCGAGCGGACTGCCGCGGTGCGCGCCGCACGGGCGAGCTTCGACCAGAGCGTCGCCACCTATCGCCAGACCGTGCTGTCGGCGTTCCAGAGCGTGGAAGACGAGCTGGCCGCCCTGCGCATCCTGGAACAGCAGGCCCGGGCGCAGCAGCAGGCGGTCGACCTCGCCAACCAGACCGTCACCGTGGCGCTGAACCAATACC
>CAXTMS010000199.1:0-6547 GCA_964245345.1 uncultured Acetobacteraceae bacterium
CCGCCGCCCCTTCCTCGCCGATCGACAGGTGCAGCATGGAGCCGGCCGACAGCCCGCGGGCGTACAGCTCCGCCACCCGCTCCTCGAAGGTGCGTATGCGTCGCATGGTGCGGTAGAACTCGGGCAGCTGGGTGTTGGGCAGGGTCAAGGTGCTGCGTCCTCCCGGAGCGACCGCAGGGCGGGATAAAGCGCTGCGTAGCGGTGGTAGATCTCGTCGTAGCGTCGAACGTTGGCGGCGATCGGCTCGATCCGGCGACCGGGCCGGACCATGGCGGCGATGCCGTCGTCGATGCTGGGGAAGTGCCCGGCGCCGTGCGCCGCCAGCACCGCGGCCCCCAGCGACGGCGCTTCCGCCACCTCCGGCACCACCACGGGCAGGCCCGAGGTGTCGGCGTGGATCTGCAGCCAGAGCGCGGAGCGGGTGGCGCCGCCGCCTGCGGTGATCTCGGCCGCACCGGAGCCGGCCTCGGCCATGCGGTCGACGATGGCGCGGGTGCCGAAGCCGATGCCTTCCAGCACGGCACGGAACAGGTGCGCCGCGGTGTGGTGCAGCGACAGCCCGGTGATGGCGCCGCGCGACAGCGGGTCGGTGTAGGGGGTGCGGTTGCCCTGGAAATGGTCCAGCACCAGCAGCCCGTCCGCGCCCGGCTCCAGCCGCGACGCGTCCGCGTTCAGCGCGTCGAGGTCGAGCGCGTCGTTGCCCAGCCGGCGCAGCCAGGCGACGATGGAGCCGGTGGAGGTTTGCCCGCCTTCCAGGATGGTGCGACCGGGATACACCGCGTCGCGATAGCTGCCCCACAGCCCGGGCACGTGCGCGGTCGCCTCGCCCACCGCGAACTGCAGGTGCGACGAGCCGGTGATCAGCGCCAGCTGGCCGGGCCGGGCGACGGCGAGCCCGATCATGCCGATCAGCGCGTCCGCGCCGCCCTGCACCACCAGCACCGTTTCCGGCAGGCCGAGATGGTCGGCCGCCTGGGCGGAAAGCGGCCCGACCACCGCGCCGGGCGCCAGCACCTCCGCCGGCCACTTGTCCCGCAGCGCTTCCAGGTCGAGGGCCGCGAGCAGGCTGTCGGGCCAGCCGCCGGCGTCGCTGCGATAGTGCCAGCGGATCGACGCGTTGTTGAGGCTGGCGGCGCGACGGCCGGTCAGCCTCCAGGTGAAGAAGTCCTGGTACTCGCAGACCGTGTGGGCGTCCCGGAACGTGTCCGGCTCGTGCCGGTGGAGCCACAGCGCCTTGGGGATCATCCATTCGGCCGAGACCGGCCCGTGCCCGGCTCCGTTGATCGCCAGCGCCGGGTCTCCGGTGGCCAGCACCGCGTCGGCCTCCTGTCCGGCCCTGACGTCCATCCAGATGATCGCCGGGCGGAGCGGCCGCGCGTGCCGGTCCAGCGCCACCACGGTGCAGCAGGTGGTGGTGGCGCACAGGGCCACGACCTCGTGCGCCGCCATTCCGCCCTCGGCCACCGCCTGCCTTACCGCCAGGCCGAGCGCCGTCCACCAGTGCTCGGGATCCTGCTCGGCCCGCGCGCCGGGTGAGAAGCGGGTCGGATACGTGGACGACGCCGAGGCGACCCGGCGCCCTTGGAGGTCGAACAGCGTCGCACGCAGGCTTTCCGTCCCGCCATCGATGCCGACCACATAGGCCATGGTCCGGACCGCCCCCGTTCCCGCCGTCCCCGTTCACGCACGATGCTGCACATCTGATGCGTGGGACGACATTTGCTCTGGAGTGGACAATCATCGCGTCCCGCGACACTTGTCAACCGTGATCCTGCAACGGGACAATGATGCTGACCCTGAATCTCGCGCATGAGCCCGACGCCGCGATCCTGGCCCGGGCGGCGTGGCTGTATCATGTCGGGGGAATGACGCAGGAGGAGGTGGCGCGCCGGCTGGGCGTGCATCGCACGCGCGTGGTGCGGCTGCTCGGCGAGGCGCGCGACCGCGGCCTGGTGAGCGTCACCATCAACCACGATTCCGTGCGCGACCTCGACCTGGAAGGCGCCATCGCCCGCGCCCACGGGCTGCAGTTCTGCCTGGTCACCCCGGCGATGGGCTTCGAGCCGGGGCCTGTGGAGCCGAAGCTGGCGGCGGCCCAGGAGATGATCGCGCGACGCGCCGTCGGCAGCGCCGCCGCCAGCTTCCTGCGCGGCACCCTGGCGTCCGGCAGCCCGGTCACGGTGGGCGTCAGCTGGGGCCGCACCCTGGAACAGATGACGGTGCACCTGTCCGGGGTGCAGAACGCGCGCGCACGCTTCGTGTCGCTGATGGGCTCGCTGACTCGCAACTCCGCGTCGAACCCGTTCGAGGTGGTGCAGGCGCTGGCGGCGCGGACCGGCGGCGAGGGACACTTCCTGCCGGTGCCGTTCATCGCCGATTCCGTCGCCGACCGCGCCGTGCTGATGTCGCAGCGCAGCGTGGCGGAAGCGCTGGCGCTGGCGCGGTCGGCCGACCTGTTCCTGATCAGCGTCGGCGAGCTGCTGGACACCTCGTTCCTGCGCACCCAGGGGATGCTGTCGGCGGACGAGCTCGGCAGCGTGCGGGCACGCGGCGCGGTGGCGGACTCGCTCGGGCGGCTGTTCGACCGCGACGGTGCGCAGGTCGAGCACGAGCTGGCGCATCGCACCCTGGCGCTGGAGTTCGAAGGGTTGCGCGGCCGCGACGTGGTGCTTCTGGCGGGGGGCCTGCAGAAGGTGGACGCGGTGCGGGCGCTGCTTCGCACCGGCACCGTCCAGGGCCTGGTGATCGACGGCGACGCGGCACGGGTGCTGGCATCGGCGCTGGCTGACGATCCCGCACCCTGATCGCGAGGCAGCCGTTGCCGGCGCTGCGCCGCAAGCGCCGACCTGCCGGCGGAGCCTTCAAACGACGTCGCGCGCCGCCAGATGAACGGCGTTCAAACTCGCCGCCGCAACTGGTGCGGCAACCACCGGACATCCGGGTCGTGCGCCGGCAGTCCCAGAACAACGGCTCAGCGGGCGACGAACATCCACGCCAGCGCCGAGAACGGCAGGAGGGCCAGCACAACGCGACCGGCGCAGTCGGCGGCGGCCTGCGCCTGCCGGGACGAGGCGATCCGGCCCAGCCGACGCTGCAGCGCCGACGTTCCGGCCGGGCGGCCGAACAGCGCGCTGTCGCTGTGGAACACGGCGTAGCCGGCGTCGAAGCTCAGGGTGGTCATGGCGTCATCTCCTTGGCGCGGACCACGATGGCCCGTGCCAAGAACATTGCAGCCGCTGTGCCAGAGCCAATCGCCGGTACAACCCATTGCAAACACTTGGTTTTCATCGCCGCGCCTTGCGAGCGTTTTCCTCGACCTGGCGCATCGCAGCAAGGCTTGGGGGTTTTCGCCACAAGATGGTAAGGTTAGACCCCTTCTACTATTTTTGTTGCGCATCCTCCGCCAGGCGGAGCAGGCGCAGGAAGTTCCCGCTCCAGAACCCGGCGATCTCCACCGGGCCGTAGTCGCGCCGGAGCAGCTCCGCCGTCACCGCCGGGGTCTCGGCCGCGTTGCTCCAGCCCTTGATGGCGCCGCCGCCGTCGAAGTCGGAGCTGATGCCGACATGGGCGACGCCGATTCGCCGCACCACGTAGTCGATGTGGTCGACGAGGTCCGACACGTCGACTTCCCCGCCGCCGGCGTGCTCGCCGCGCGGACGCAGGAAGCCCGGCATCGCGGTGATCTGGATCAGGCCGCCGGTGTCGCGCAGCGCGTCGAGCTGGCTGTCGTCGAGGTTGCGGCGGTGGTCGCACAGGGCGCGCACGCAGCTGTGCGTCGCCACCACGGGCGTGGAGGAGTGCGCCGCCGCCTGCAGCATGGAGTCGCGCGACAGGTGCGACACGTCGACCAGCAGGCCGTGGCGGTTCATCTCGGCGACCGCCTCGCGTCCGAACCCGCTCAGGCCGCCGTGGCGGGCTTCGGCGTCGCCGAGGTCGCGACGCGGGATGGCACTGTCCGCGACCGCGTTGTGGCCGTTATGGGTCAGGGTGAGGTAGCGGGCACCCTTGGCACGGATCGCGGCCACCACGGACAGGTCCTCGCCGAGAGCGTAGGCGTTCTCGACCGCCGGCACGACCGCGATCACGTCGTCCCGCTTGGCCTGCTCGATCTCGTCGGCGGTGGCGCACACCCTGGCCCGGAGGCTGTCCCGCTCGGTTCCCATTTCCCGGATCCGGTCCAGCATGGCGAACACACGCTCGCGCGCCGCGGCGTGGCCGGCCGCGTCGGTCGGCCCCTGCGGGATGTAGGCGGCAAAGCAGCCGGCGGACACGCCGCCGGCGCGCATCTTGGGCAGGTCGACGCGCCGGCTGGTGCCGTTGCTGAACGGGTCGTCGCCGCCCGGCCACGGGATGTCGATGTGGCTGTCGAGGGTCAGAAGGGACGCGTGCAGCTCGGGATGGTGGCTCATCGCGCCACGCAACGCCCAGCCGGACGCATTTGCAAGCGTGCTTGCCAGGCCGCGCCGGTTGCGCGATCCGGTGCCGGATGCGCGTCGTCACCTGGAACATCAACTCGCTGCGGCTTCGCCTTCCCCTGCTGGAACGGCTGGTCGCGGAGCTGTCGCCGGACGTGATCTGCCTGCAGGAAACCAAGGTCCCGGACGCGCTGTTCCCGGAGGACGCGCCGGCCCGGCTCGGGTATCCGTTCCATCTGCGCCGGGGCATGAAGGGCTACAACGGCGTCGCCATCCTGTCGCGCGTGCCGATGCGTGGCGACGACACCGCGCCGGACTGGTGCCTGAAGGACGACCGCCGGCACGTCGCCGCCGTGCTCGACACGCCGAGCGGACCGGTCACGCTGCACGACTTCTACGTGCCGGCCGGGGGCGACGTGCCCGACCCGGTGTCGAACCCGAAATACGCCCACAAGCTCGGCTTCGTGGAGGAGGCGACGCGCTACTTCGCCGCCCATCCGGCGCACCGGCGCTGCATCCTGGTCGGCGACCTCAACATCGCGCCGGGGGAGCACGACGTGTGGAGCCATCGGCAGCTGCGCGACGTGGTCAGCCACACCGAGCCGGAGATCGTGCGCATGCAGGCCTGGATGGACACCGGCTTCGTCGACGCGATGCGCCACTTCGTGCCGCCTACGGAGAAGCTCTACAGCTGGTGGTCGTATCGCAACCAGGACTGGCGCGGCTCCAACCGCGGCAGACGGCTGGACCATGTCTGGGTCACGCCGGACCTGGTCCCGTCCCTGCGCGGCCTGATCGTCCACGCCGTGGCACGGGACTGGCCCCAGCCCTCCGACCACGTCCCGGTGGCGGTGGACATCGCGGTGTGACGCCCGGAGCTCGCCGTGGTCAGGCGACGCCGCCGGCAGGATCCAGCCGGTATCCGCCGCCCTCGGTGACGAGAAGGCAGGCATTGGTGGGATCGGGCTCGATCTTCTGCCGCAGGCGGTAGATGTGGGTTTCAAGCGTGTGGGTGGTGACGGCGGCGTTGTAGCCCCACACCTCGTTCAACAGCACCTGGCGCGCCACCGGGCGGGTGCCGGCGCGATACAGGAACTTCAGGATCGCCGCCTCCTTCTCGGTCAACCGGATGCGACGGTTGCGGGTCGGCTCCTGCAGCAGCTTCGCCGACGGGCGGAACACGTACGGCCCGATGGTGAAGACCGCGTCCTCGCTGTTCTCGAAGATGCGCATCTGCGCGCGCAGCCGGGCCAGCAGCTCGGCGATGCGGAAGGGCTTGGCGACGTAGTCGTTGGCGCCGGCATCGAGGCCACGCACCACGTCGGCCTCGTCGTCCGAGCCGGTGAGCATGATGATCGGCATGCGCCGACCCTGCTTGCGCTGCTCGGCACAGAAGTCGCGGCCGTCTCCGTCCGGCAGCGACACGTCGAGGATCAGGGCGTCGTAGCGCACCGACGGCTCGGACATCAGCCGCGTCGCCTCGGCGATCGACTCCGCCTGTTCAACCCCGAACTCCCCTTCGAGCTGGAGCTGCTCGACCAACGCTTTGCGCAGCGCATGGTCATCGTCCACGATCAGAATGGGACGTTCACCCGCCATAGAAACGCTCTCCTGACCGGCAACGGGTCCAGCGACCAGGCTACCGAAACGATGCGACGACGCGGTCCTGTCCGGCCGTTCGAGCGGCAAGGCCACGCGTCCCATTCACAACGCGGTGACCATGGCCGTGTGCGCATCGCAACAACGCAGGCAAAGCACACTTTCACGTGAATTCTCCGGGTGGATCGTTCGGCGAGGACAACGGGAGCAGCGGCATGACGGAAGCCTGGATCGAGCGGACCGGGGAACGGGCGATGCTGCGGATGGGCCGGCTTGCGCTGCCGGCAGTGCTAGGAGCGGCCGGCACGCGAGCAGACAAGGCAGAAGGCGACGGCGCCACGCCGGCGGGCCTGCTCCGGCTGCGACGCGTGCTCTACCGGGCCGACCGTGGCCCAGCGCCGGCCTGCGCGGTGCCGCGCGAGGCGCTGGCCCCGGATGACGGCTGGTGCGACGACCCGTCGCATCCGGACTACAACACCCCCGTCCGGCTGCCGCACCCGGCCCGGCACGAGCGGCTGTGGCGCGAGGACGGG
>CAXTMS010000200.1:0-6484 GCA_964245345.1 uncultured Acetobacteraceae bacterium
CCTGCGGCGACAGGTTGATACGCAGCCGCACCCCCGCTCGCCGACGCCGACGCGACGCACGCTCCTCGTGTTTGCCGCAGCCGGAGCGGCCGATATAGAACAACCGCGACCTGTTTGGCCGTCGGGCTGCGACGGCACCCGGGGACGGGGACTGGTCCAGCCGGCGGTCGGGGCCCCGCGACCGCGCCCTTCGCCCGTTCCGCCGCCGCCTTCGCCCGCACCCGTCGCAGCCAGGACGGCCAGCGCCGACGCGTCGCCTGCCGGGAGGACGGGGCGCCGCCACCGCGCGTCTCGCCCGTCCCGCCGCCGCCTTCGCACCCGCACTCGTCGCAGCCAGGACGGCCAGCGCCGACGCGATGCCTGCCGGGAGGACCGAGCCACCATGACGAGCCTGTACGACGTTCCGCTCGGCAGCGGCGCGGTGGTGCGCCCGACCCGGCACGGCTCGCTGCGGCGCGTCCGCCACGGCAGCGTGTCGGTCACGATCGACGCGGTCGACGAGGTCGGCCTCGTGCTCAACCTCAGCGGCTCCCATCGCGTCGAGCAGCGCACCGGTGGCCGGGTGCGCAGCGACGTGGCGCGGATCGGCTCGGTGTCCGTGCTGCCGCCGGGCTGCCCGGCGACGGTCAGCATCATCGGCGAATGCCGGGTGCTGCAGCTCAGGCTTCCCTGGCCGAACCCGATCGCGCTGCGGCCGGCGCTGAACGCGGACGACCCGGCCTTGTCGCGGCTGCTCCTGATCGCGGCCGCCGCCGAGGCCGGGGCGGTTCCCGCCGCCTTGTCGAGCATCGTCGCCCACCTCGCGGCGCGTCACGCGGCGGAGCCAAGCGCGCCGGTCGGCGCGTCCGGGAAGGGCGGCATCCCGGCCGCCCGGCTCCGGCGCGTGCTGCAGCGCATGGAGGCGGCGCTGCCGGTCGCCGCGTCATCCTCCATCCTGGCCGCCGAGGCGGGCATGAGCCCGGCCCACTTCACCCGCGAGTTCGCCCGGACCACCGGCGCCCCGCCGCACCGCTACCTGGTCCGCCGACGGGTGGAGCGCGCCATGCACCTGCTGGCGGATCGCCGGCTGTCCGTGGACGAGGTGGCCTGCCGCGCCGGGTTCACCCACGCCAGCCACCTCGCGCGCCACATGCGCCGCGTCGCCGGCGTGACCCCGGCCGCGTTCCGCGCCGAAATCCTGCCCTAGCCGCCGCTTCCGGCCGCCGACGAATCCAGCAGGAACGTGCTCCCGCAGCCATTGGCGGCGAGGGCGGCGTCGGCAAACTCATGACCACCCGAGGCAACGGTCAGGAAACGTCATGATCTCCAAGCGAACCTCCCGGTCCTTTCTGACGCACGCGGACACCGCGCCGGGCTACTGGATGATCGGCGTGCTGTGGCGGGTGCTGGCGACCGGCGTGCAGACCGGCAACTCGATGTGCCTGCTGGACCAGGTCTGCTCGAAGGGATCGGGCCCGGCCCGGCACGTGCACGCGCAGGACGAGGGGCTGTACGTCGCCAGCGGCGCGGTGACCTTCAGCGCCGGCGGCAGCGAGATCCGCGCCGGCGCCGGGTCCCTCGTCACCATTCCGCGCCACACCGAGCATTCCTTCGTCGTCGACGAGCAGGCGGTGCTCGTCAACTTCTACTTCCCGGCCGGTTTCGACCTTTGGCTGATCGGTTCGGCCATACCCGCGCAGCGCAACGAGGTCCCGCCCGCCGACACCCCCATGCCGCCGTACGAGCACACGAAGCAGCTGTCCGACCAGTACGGCGGGCTGCCGCTCACCAAGGAGCGCACCACCTCGGCCAACCCCCACGCGCCGGCGCTCCCCACCGTCAGGTCTCGGCGCAACGCCGAGGCCATCTGGTTCGACCGGAGCTGCTGGAGCGTCCTCGCCGACTCGGCGTCCACCGGCGGCAGCTACGGGGCGTTCGAGGTCGAGATGGCGCGCGGACCGGCCAACGGCCTGCACGTCCACGACCAGACCGACCAGGCGATCTACCTGTTCGACGGCGCGCTCGACCTGTTCGTCGACGACGTGGTGCATTCCCTCAAGCCGGGCTCGTTCGCCTTTGTCCCGCGCGGCGCCGTTCACGCCATCCGGGTGACCAGCGAGACCGCGCGTTGCCTCGTTATCCACACGGCGCCGGGCTACGAGCGGCTGCTGCGCGCCTGCGGAACCGCGGCGGGCAAAGCCGACCTGCCACCGGCAGACTGGCGGCCAACCCTGTCTCCCGAGCGGCTGACGGAGATCCAGGCCGATATCGGCCTCAGGAGCATCATCGTCCCGAACGGCTTCATCTCCTAGGTACGCCACCGCCGCAAGGCGCGGCGTTGCCTCCCGCCACCCGGCTCGCGAGCCAGGCCCGAACGCTGTTGTCGGTGCCGGAACCGGACCCGCGACGGCCGCGCTACCGCCGGTTCAGCCGCCCGAGCGTCCGCTGCAGCCAGTGGCGCCGGCGCCGGTTGGACAGGAACGCCCCCAGCACCAGGACGACCGCACCGGACGCGCCGTCCTGCAGCCGCGGATCGATCTGCGCCGCAGCCATTCCCGCCAGCCAGGCGAGCACGAACGCGCACCACAGGCCCACCAGGACGTTCACCACCGGATGCGGCTGCATCGTCAGCAGCCGCCGGATCGCCTCCGTGCGCGCCGCGTCGAACTGGTCGCCCACCACGGGAGCGTGCAGCCAGTACTCGCCGTATCGCCGCTTCAACCGCGGGTCCCGGGCCATGATCCGGGCGAAGCCGAGCCGGCCACGGCCCAGCATGATCCGCGCCACGATCGGCACCGCGGCGCCCAGCCAGCGCTTCCGCGACGCCGCGTCGCGGCGCAAGGCGTCGAGCCAGCGCTCGGCGTCCAGCCGTGCCCGCAACGCGCCGGCCCATTCGGCAGCGCCGTTCCCCGGCCAGCCGAGCCGCGCCGCCGCGGCGCGTACCGCGTCGGCCGGCAGGCTACGGTCCTGCGCCATGGTCCAGCCGAGCCGATCCGACAGGGTCAGGTCCTGCGACAGGTTCAGCACGCCGGCGACGCGTGCGCCCGCCAGCCAGTCCGCCGCCGCCAGCACGTCGCGTCGGCGCAGGTGCTCCGCCAGGGGATCGGGCGCCGGTCGCGGCGCCGGAGCCGGCCCAAGCGGACGACCGCCGCCCGTCTCGGCCGGCTCGACCGCCGCGGGCGGGGGCACCAGAGGCGCCGGCATGGCCGGTTCGGGTGCCGCCGGCTTGTCCCGGACCGAAACGGTGCCGGCGTTGGCCAGCGCCCGCTCATACGCCTGGCGCAGCCGGGCGAAGCCTTGCGGGTCCGAGTCGGGGCGCACCACCTTGAGCCGGACCGCATAGGCGCGCCGGATCGCGGACGCCTCGCCGGTGGGCGCGATGCCGAGCTCGTCCCAGATGCCTGCCATCCCGAACCCCGCCCGGTTCAGAACACGGAGGTGTCGATGCCGTCGAGCCAGGCGGACAGGCCGGTGCGGCCGGCCTCGATCGCGGCCGGGTCCTGACGGTCGAGCAGCAGCAGGAACTGGTCCAGCGCCGCCGCCACCGCTTCGCGCTCTTCCGCCAGCCGTTCGCCGTACAGCCGCTCGGCCCGGGCGATCACCGCCATGTTCTCGGCCTGCTCGCGCGGGTTGACCTTGAGCGGCGCCAGCTTGCGCAGCCGCGCCGCGATCTCGTCGGCGGTGAGCACGCCGGGCTGGTTCTCGATCACCACCGAGCGGCGCAGCCCGGTGCTCTTCACCAGCGCGTCCACCTCCAGCAGCCCGCTGCTGTCATAGGTGAAGCGGACCTCCACCGGCTGCTTCCCGGCCTTGTCCGGCGGGATCGGCACGGCGAGCTCGCCCAGCAGGATGTTGTCGCGCACCAGCCGCCCTTCGCCCTGGTACACCTTCAGCACGATGCGCTTCTGGTAGTCGCCCGTCGCGGTGAGGGTGGTGGAGCGGCTGGCCGGGATCACCGTGTTGCGCTCGATCAGCGGCGAGAACAGCCCGTCGAGCAGCACCTTGCCTTCGCGCGACCTCGACACCTCCACCCCCAGGGTGAACGGCGCCACGTCCGTCATCACCCGGTCCGACAGGGCCGCGTCCTCGGCCACCAGCCCGGCCTGCACCGCGGCGCCGCGCGCCACCACCTCGTCCGGGTCCACGCTCGCCACCGGAAACCGGTCGAACAGCTGGGCCGCGAGGCGCCGGACCATCGGCATCCGGGTGGCGCCGCCGGCCAGCACCAGGTGGCTGATCTGGTCGGGCCTGAGCCGGGCGTCGCGGATCGCGCGTTCCACCGGCGCGCGCAGCCGGGCCAGCAGCGGCTGCGCCCGCATCTCGAACCCGTCCCGCGTCACCGGCCAGCTCAGCGCCTGCCCGCGATGCACCAGCACCATCTCGTGCTCGTGCCCTGTTGTCAGGGCGCGCTTGGCCACCTCCGCCGCCCGGCGAAGCGTGCCGCGCACCTCGCCCCGCTCGTCGTGCAGGGACGGCAGCCCGGCCGCCTCGCCGACCGCCGCCATGAACCCTTCCATCAGCACGCCGGAAAAGTCGTCGCCGCCGAGCCGGTTGTCGCCGGCGGTGGCGCGCACCTCCATCACCCCCTCGAACACCTCCAGGATCGACACGTCGAACGTGCCGCCGCCCAGGTCGAGCACCAGGATGCGCTCCTCCGCCGCGTCGCTGTGCAGCCCGTACGCCATGGCGGCCGCGGTGGGCTCGTTCAGCAGGCGCCGGACGCGCAGGCCGGCGAGCTGCCCCGCCGCCTCCGTGGCGCGTCGCTGCGCATTGCTGAAATAGGCCGGCACGGTGATCACCGCTTCCTCGACCGGCGCGCCCAGGAACCGCTCGGCGTCGTCCTTCAGCGAGCGCAGCACCAGGGCGGACAGCTCCTCGGCGCGGAACGCCCGGCCCGCCAGCTCGAACACGTGGCCGGTGCCCATGGCGCGCTTGAACGAGGCCGCACTCCGGTTCGGCTGCGTGGACAGCCGGTCGCGCGCGGCCTGCCCGACCAGGGTGCTGCCGTCGTCTGCCACGCTGACCGCCGACGGGGTCAGCACGGCGCCGAGCGCGTTGGGGATCAGGACCGCGGCGCCGTCGCGCCACACCGCGGCCAGGCTGTTGGTGGTGCCGAGGTCGATGCCGATGATCGTGTCCAGCCCTGTCATCCGTCAGCCGTCGCGCCCGTGGTTGCTGCGGCTCAGTGTCTCACCGGCGCCCGGTGCGGTCCATCCGGCACGGCATGCGGAACGGTTCGCCGGGTGACATACCCATGAACCATGTTCACGAAGCGTCGGGATCGCCGATCCGTCGGCCGCACCAGTCGCGCCACATCGCCCGGTAGGCATCCTCCAGGCCGCGGGTGAAGGATGGGCCGTCGCACAACGAGGACGCCGCCATCCGGTCGCGCAACGTGGTCCGGATCCGGCACAGCTCCTCGGGTTCCGACACCAGGGACAGCGCGATCGACACGTACTGCTCGGGCGAAGACGCCACCCAGCCGGTGATCCCGATCGCCTGGAAGAACCCGATCGTTTGACGCGACTGCGGCGCGTCGCCCGGCAGCGTCACCACCGGCACGCCCATCCACAGCGCGTCGCAGCTGGTCAGGCCGCCGGAGAACGGGAACGGGTCGAGGGCCACGTCGACATCGCCATACTGCTCCAGCGTGTCCAGGTGCGAGGACTGGCCGCGAAGCTCCAGCCGGTCCGCGCCGATGCCGAGCTCCGCGAACTGCGTGGTCAGGTGGCGGCGCATGCCGGCGTCGACCAGCGAGGTCCATTTCAGCAGCAGGCGCGACCCGGTCGCCGCGTGCAGCAGCCTTGCCCAAAGACGCACCACCTCCGGCCCGACCTTGGCCAGGTTGTTGAAGCTGCCGAAGGTGGGCGGGCGGCCGCGGGTGCAGGGCGGCGTCGCAGGCGCGGGCGCGCCGTCGATCGGGGCGAAGCAGAAGCGGGAGCCGGGCAGGCGGACCACCCGCTCGCTGTAGCCGTCCTCCCGTCCGGGCGGCACCGTGGCGGCGTCCGACAGCACGACGTCCATGGCGGACAGCCCGGTGCTGCCCCAATAGCCGAGCCAGCTGGCCTGCACCGGCGCCGTTCTGCGCGCGAACAGCGGCAAGCGGTTGCGCGCGGTGTGGCCGGACAGGTCCACCAGGATGTCGATCCCGTCCGCCGCCACCACCATTGCCGCCACCTGGTCCGGCAGCCCGACCAGGCTGCGCCAGCGGTCCGACGTGCGGCACAACGCCTCCGCCACCGGTCCCCCGTGCGGATGGGTGTCGTAGCAGGTCACCTCCACCGCCGCGCGGTCGTGGCAGCGAAGCACCGGCCTCAGGAAATGCCCGACCGGGTGCGGGCCGAGATCGCCGGACACGTAGCCGATCCGCAGCCGGCGGTCCGGGTCCGGGACGTTGGCAAACGAGGGGTGCGGACCAGGTCGCTCCACCGCCGAGGCGTAGCCTCGTGCCGCAGCCCGAACGACGCCGGGAGCGGGCTCGGATCGGTAGTGCAGGGTCATCAGG
>CAXTMS010000201.1:0-6357 GCA_964245345.1 uncultured Acetobacteraceae bacterium
GTGCCGCCCGCTCCCGAGCCGGCGGCACCGCCGCCGGTGCCGGTTGCGCCGCCGAAGGGCAGCAGCACGGGCCTGCCGCTGCCCCGCTTCGCATCCCTCCGCGCCGACGCGGTCAACCTGCGCAGCGGTCCTGGCACCCGCTACCCGATCCAGTGGGTGTACAAGCGACGCGACCTGCCGGTGGAGATCGAGCGCGAGTTCGACGTGTGGCGCCTGATACAGGACTCCGACGGGGTGAAGGGCTGGGTGCACCAGGCCACCCTGGTCGGCACCCGCTCCTTCGTGGTGCTGGCCGACGCTCCCGCCGCCGCCCCGGGCGACGCGTCCGGGCCGCCGGGCGGCCGCACGCTCCGGGCCGAGCCCCGGCCGGACGCCGCGGTGGTGGCGATCCTCAAGCCCGGCGTGATCGGCCGCATACGCTCCTGCGCCGCCGGGGCCGACTGGTGCCGGGTCAGCGTGCGCGCTTATTCCGGCTGGCTGCAGCGGTCCGCCTTCTGGGGCATGCTGCCGGACGAGGCCATCCTTCCGCCATGACCGCCGGGGTTGCGCTTCCATTGCGCCGCGGCCGCGTCCCGCCCCACGGTTGCAGGGGGCTTTTGTCGGAGAGAACAATTCTGGCACCCTGGGACCCGCGTTCCACGGCCCCGCTGTCGGTTCTGGTGCGTTCAGGAGATCTGCCGTGTCCGCCTTTCCCGTGTCCTCCGTTCTTTCCCGCCGCACCAAGATCGTCGCCACCCTTGGTCCGGCCAGCAGCTCGGAGGATCGGATCGCGGCGCTGGCCGAGGCTGGCGTCGACCTGTTCCGGATCAACTTCTCGCACGGGCTGCACGAGGAGCACGGCGCACGCATCGCCGCCATCCGCGCGGTGGAGCGCAGGCGCGGCCGGCCGATCGGCATCCTGGCCGACGTGCAGGGGCCCAAGCTGCGCGTCAGCACCTTTGCCGGCGGCCGCGCGTCGCTGGTGCCGGGCCACGCCTTCACCCTGGATCTCGACTCCGCTTCCGGCGACGAGCGCCGCGTGCAGCTGCCGCATCCCGAGATCATCCAGGCCGCCCGGGTCGGCTCGCTGCTGCTTCTCGACGACGGCCGGCTGAGCCTGCGCGTCACCGCGTGCCATGCCGACCGGCTGGAGACCGAGGTGGTCACCGGGGGCTTCCTGAGCGACCGCAAGGGCGTCAACGTGCCCGACGTGGTGCTGCCGATCCCGGCCCTGACGGTGAAGGACCGTGCCGACCTGGAATTCGCGCTGGAGCACGGGGTGGACTACATCGGCCTGAGCTTCGTGCAGCGTCCGGAGGACGTGCAGGAAGCGCGCGACCTGGTGAAGGGCCGCGCCTGGATCATGACCAAGATCGAGAAGCCGCAGGCGCTCGACAACCTCGACGAGATCCTGCGCCTGTCCGACGCGGTGATGGTGGCGCGCGGCGACCTCGGCGTGGAGCTGCCGCCCGAGCGGGTGCCGCTGGAGCAGAAGCGCATCGTCCGCGCCGCGCGCCAGCTCGGCCGCCCGGTGGTGGTGGCGACGCAGATGCTGGAAAGCATGATCTCCGCCCCCACCCCCACCCGCGCCGAGGCGTCCGACGTGGCGACCGCGGTGTTCGACGGCGCCGACGCGGTGATGCTGTCGGGCGAAACCGCGGTCGGCCAATACCCGATCGAGGCGGTGTCGATCATGAAGCGCATCGCCCAGCAGGTGGAGGCCGACCAGGGCTGGCAGCTGAGCCAGGAGGCCTCCCGCCCGGCGCCGGACGGCACCACCGCCGACTCGATCGCCTATGCGGCGCAGCAGGTGGCGCAGTCGATCGGCGCGGTGGCGATCGTCGCCTATACCCTGTCCGGCCGCTCCGCGGTGCGCATCTCGCGCGAGCGCCCGCCCTGCATGATCCTGGGCCTGGCCGCCAACCTGCCGGCCGCGCGCCGCCTGTCCGCCGTGTGGGGGGTGCAGGCGCTTGTCACCGGCGAGCACGGCGCCAACGAGACCATGGCCCACGTGGTGGAGGCGGCGGTGGACGTGGCCAAGAGTGCTGGGATCGCCAACGTCGACGACCTGCTGGTGATCGCCGCCGGCGTGCCGTTCGGCCGCGCCGGCACCACCAACACCCTGCGCGTGGCCAAGGTGACCGATTGATGCGCGGCGCCGGCTTCCTCCTGCTGGCATCCGTTGTCGCGTCCGCCTGCTGCTGGAGCCGGCCCGGTCTCGCCGGCACCCCCGGCGACAACGGCCTGCTGAGCGCGCCGGGAAACTTTTCCCTGGCGCCGGTCCCGCCCGCCGCTCCCTCGGGACCGCTCGCGGGCAGCCTGCCCGGCGCCGCGCCGCCGCTGGTGGCGGGCGGCGCCGTGTCGCAAACCTTCGGCTCCGGCGGCCTGCACGGCACCGCGGTCGAGCTCGACAGCGGCCTGCTCGGCGGCAGCACGCGCGCCTTTCTGCAGGCGTCCGCCGGACAGGGTCCACGCTTCCACGACCTGCCTGCCGTCAGCGGCCACAGCGTGGCGGTCGGCGTGCAAACCGCACTGCCCTATGGCAGCACCCTGAGCATCAGCGTCGGGACGACGCAGGAACGGTTGTCACGTGGCGGGAGCGCCGTGCTGCCGTGAACAGCGTTCAAGAAACTGCCGCCGGAACACGGCCATGCTGAGCCGGTCGAACGCGGCCGGACTTCCGCCGCTGCTGCACGACGCGGTGGTGTCGGGCCCGGATGGGCATCGCCTCCGGCTCGGGCCGGAGCTCGTTCTTCCCATGCTGAAGGACAACGCCCCGGTGCGCGGCTTCGTCGAGGGCTGGAGTCCCGGCGCGCTGCTGACCCTGTTCCATCCGCTGCTCCTGCTGGAGTTCCGGCACGGCTCCGGCCGGGCCGGCTTCTGGCTGCTCGACGGCGACGGGCAGTTCATCGGCAACGACATCGCCCGGCTGCCGGCAGCGCTGCTCGACGTCGTCCGCAGCCGCACCCTGCCTGCTTTGGCCTGGCTGCAGGCGACCGCGTCGCCCGGCATGCCCTGCGACCCGCCGGACGCGGTGCGCGCCCTGCTCGGCCTGCACCTCGACGTCCGGCGCGAGGTCGTCCGCGCGGCGCAGCCGCCGGACGCGTCGCCGGTGCCGGATGCGGTGCTGGAGCGGGTTGTTCCGGGCCCGGCGGACGCGCTGGCCTGGCTGCGCGGCCGCGACATCATGCAGAACGGCCATCCGCTGGCGCTCGGCGCCGGTTGGCGGGTCGGCCGGGTGCAGACCCGCCTGGCACCGGTGATCGTGCTCGAACTCGCGCACGAGGACGGGCATGCCGGCATCTGGTTTGTCGACCGCGACGCCAACTACCTCGGCAACAACGCCCGGCAGCTGACCGGGACCTTCCAGGCGGCGCTGCGCTTGTCCTGCGCCCGGTTGTTCGACCAGCTTTGGGACCGGGTGATCCTGGCGCCCGTTCTGCCCCCAGGCCCGGACCTGGCCTGGCTGCTGGACTGCAACCCCGGCACGCGCAGCGACCTGCTCGCGTTTCACCTGTCCGTGGAGCCGGACCGGTCGTCGATCAGCTGGATCCTGACCGACGCGCTGCCGCCGGCGATGCGCTACACCGTGCCCGGGGCCGGCGGCCGCGTCGTGCTCGATCCCGACCACACCCGGGCGCTGTGCGCGCAGTTCCTGCGCTCGGAGCTGTTCCGGCTGGTGGATCTCGGCACCATGTCGTGGCCGTCGCCGGTGGACGGGCACCGGCTCGAAGCGCCGGCGCGCACCTTCTACCTCGACGACCAGTGCTTCGCCTACCAGGTGCACGACCAGCGGCACGACCTGACCTTCTTCGTGTTCGCCATGGCCGGCTTCTTCCGCACCTTTGCCGTGTACTTCCCCGCCGCCGACGTGGTGGTGGCGCAGGACGAGAGCCACATGGCCGCCGCCCGCCCGTACTGCGAGCGCGCCCGCGGCCGCCTGCTGCAGCACGCGGCGCATTTCGGGGCGGAGCTGATCGGGGCGCTGCAGCGGCCGGACGGCGAGGTGGTGCACGCGTTCCGCGGTTTTCCGGCGATCCACCTCGGCCACTTCGTGTGGCAGGACCTGAGCGGCGTGTCCTACCTGGTGGACGCGTTCCCGCCGGAACGCCTGCCGCGCTTCTTCGTGTTCGAGAACCAGCATCATCCCGAGCTGTACGGCCCGATCGACGAGATCTTCCCCGAGCTCGAAGGCAAGGTGGTGCGGCTCGACAGCACCCTGAACGCCCATGTCGGCGCGTTCTACCGCGAGCGGCAGCGGGTCATAAAGTCCACCGGCATCTCGGTTCCGGCCCAGGTCGGCACCCGGATCATCGCCGCCCTGCGCCGTTCCTCACGCTGGGCGGAGGTGGCGGCGCGGGCGGCCGCCGCGGCGGCTGCGGGTCCGGTGGTGCTGGTGGGCCTGCGCATCGGCAACCGCACGGTGGAGGACATGCAGGGCTTCGCGCACGCCCTGATCAGCATGCTGGCAGGCGAGCTCGGCGCGCTGACGGTGGTGATCGACGGGCACAACAGCGCCGGCGACACCCCCGGCGCCACCTATGCCAGCTTCGGCGACAACTTTTCCGGCGGCACCACCTTTCTGCAGCGCGAGGTCGAGATCACCGCGTTCCTCCAGCACGCCTTCGCCGGCTCCGGCGTGTCGATCGTCGACAACATCGGCCGGCCGATCCCCGAAAGCGTGCTGTGGTGCAGCCGGGCCGACTTCTTCGTCGCCCCCTGGGGGGCGGCGCTGGCCAAGTACAGGTGGGTCTGCAACACCCCCGGCCTGACCACGGTGGGGCGCTGGAACCTCGAGAACCGCCACGACCTGTCGATCTACCACCATCCGGGCGCGATGGAGAACCCGACCCCGCTGCTGTTCAACGCGCCCGACGCGGTGGAGGACCTGGCCGGAACCGAGGCCGGCGCGGACGCGCAGGACCGCAGCAACTACCGGCTCGACCAGGCCAAGGTGTTCGAGCAGGTGCGCGGCCTGATCGCCGCCCATGTGCGCCCGCGCACCGGGCAGGCGGCGGCGCCACTTCAGCCGGCTGTGTGAACACCGTTCACGTGAACGGTGTTCAGGCAGCGTAGCGCGACAGCGCCAGGTCGGCGTGCTCGATGTTGGGCCGTCGGTCGGAGATCAGGTCGGCGACCAGCCGGCCGGAGCCGCAGGCCATGGTCCAGCCCAGCGTGCCGTGGCCGGTGTTGATCCACAGGTTGCGGTAGCGCCCGGCGGGTCCCACGATCGGCGTGCCGTCGGGCGTGTTGGGGCGCAGGCCGGTCCAGTAGGTGGCGCGGTCGAGGTCGCCGCCGCCGAACAGCTCGCCGAACGACAATGCCAGGGTTTCGCGGCGCTCCGGCGACAAGCGCAGGTTGTAGCCGGCGAGCTCGGCGGTGCCGCCGACGCGTATGCGGTCGCCGAGCCGGGTCATCGCCACCTTGTAGGTTTCGTCGTTCACGGTGGAGGTGGGCGCGCGGGCGGGATCGGTCAGCGGAATGGTGAGCGAGTAGCCCTTCACCGGGTATACCGGCAGATGGAGGCCGAGCGGGCGGAGCAGGCGCGCGGTATGCACCCCGGTGGCGGCCAGGTAGGCGTCGGCGGTGACGGTGCCGTCGCTGGTCTCGACCCCGGTGATCCGGTCGGGCTCGAACGAGAGCCGCTCGATGCCGAGCCCGAAGCGGAACCGCACCCCGGCGGCTTCCGCCTGTTCCGCCAGGCGCCTGGTGAACAGGTGGGCGTCGCCGGACTGGTCGCCGGGCAGGCGCAGCCCGCCCTTCAGCAGGTGGGCGGAATGCGACAGCCCCGGCTCGTGTCGCACCACGCCGCCCCGGTCGAGCAGCTCGTGCGCGATGCCGCTTTCGGCCAGGATGCGCATGTCCTCGGCGGCGTGGTCGAGCTGCGCTGCGGTGCGGAACAGCTGGATCAGGCCGCCCTGCCGGTCGTCGTAGCTGATGCCGGTCTCGTGCCGGAGGTCGTCCAGGCAGTCGCGGCTGTACTCGGCGAGGCGCAGCATGCGGCTCTTGTTGCGGTCGTAAGCTTCTTCCGTGCAGTTCGCCAGCAGCGCCGTCATCCAGCGCATCATGGCGACGTCGAAGCGGGCGCGTATCAGCAGCGGGCTGTGCTTCCTCAGCATCCAGCCCAGCGCCTTGCGCGGCAGGCCCGGCGCCGCCCAGGGCGTGGAGTAGCCGGGGGACACCTGCCCGGCGTTGGCGAAGCTGGTTTCCAGCGCCACGCCGGGCTGGCGCTCGAGGAGCTCCACCTCGTGGCCGAGCCGCGCCAGGTACCAGGCGGAGCTCACCCCGATCACGCCACCGCCGAGCACCACCACCTTCATGCTTTGATGGCTCCCCGCGCCTGGCCTCGTCATGCGAGGTGGCCCCGCCCGGGGCGGG
>CAXTMS010000202.1:0-6348 GCA_964245345.1 uncultured Acetobacteraceae bacterium
CGTGTAGGACCTGGTGAACCAGTCCTCCCAGAAGTCGATCTTCTTGTTGGTCGTGTTGGTGGCGAGGTAGGCCTCGCTGCTTCCGAGCTGGTGGAAGTGGGCCGGGTGGGTGGTGCAGGCGACCGTCCAAAGCGGAACCTTCACCCCACTCATGTCCGGGCTCATGAAGACCTCGGACCGTGGCCCGAAGATCGCGTCCGGGTTGGAGTCCTTGAAGGGCGCCGCTCTGACGTGAGCCATGAAGTCGACGACCTCGGGCTTGCCGCAGGCAGCGGAAAGGACGCCGCTCTTGAACCAGAAGGGGAAGAACTCCTCGTTCAGGACACCGCCGGTGTAGGCGACCTCCTCATAAAGATCGACGTCGGTGCCGATCGCGATCATCGCCTTCAGGTGAGACGGTTGAAGGCTGGCGACCGCATGCTGGGTCATCGCATAGTACGACATGCCCCACAGGCCGACATTGCCGTTCGACCAGGGTTGCTGGCCCGCCCACTCGATCGCATCCCGGTAGGCTTCGGCCGTGGCGAAGCCCCACGGCGCCAGCTTGCCCGGGCTCTTGCCCGTGCCCGGACCATCCACCCTGACCACGACGTAGTCGTGGGGCACCCAGTCCACCGTGTTGACGGTCTCGTGGTTCTCATACAGCAACCCGTCGGAGTTGCCCTGGAAGTAGACTTCCTCTTCCTGTTCGTGCGCTTCGATGTCGGCATCGTCGCAGATGGAATGGTGATGGAACGCGCGGCCATAAACGCCGCAGTTCATGATCACCGGGAACTGTCCGTCCTTGTCGGGGGTGAACACGTCCGCATAAACGTGGGAACCGTTCGCCAACGCGATCCTGACGTCCCTGAACCGCCGGATGCCCAGGATGTTGCGCCGGACCTCATTGCGGGCGACGGCGGCGGAACATAGCCGCCGTGGGACGTGGCTGGTAAAGGCGCCGCCCCGTCCCAGCTGATCCAGGAGACCAATGACGACCGGATCCTCCTCGAAATCGCGGATACGGTTCTCCAGCCGCGAGGCAAAGGACACGTCGGACCGGAAATCGATGGACTGCCTGCCGATGATGTCGTGCGCTTGGGGCGCGATCGTCAACCCGCCGTCGAGGTTGCCGTCCCGGTCCAGGCTGCACAGGAAGCGCGCGATGTTGGTGAATCCAGGGTCGAGCAGCTTCTGGATGTTGCCGTCCACGCGACTGACCGTTTGCGCGAGGTTGATCCGCGGGGCTCCGAGCGCGTAGCCGAACGCGATGTCGCCCACCAGGAAGGCGACCCGCTCACCCTCCTGGTAGTTGAACTCGCCTTTCTCGTTCGTAACCCCCGAGCAGGTGGGCGTCTTGTATCTCAAGCCCGCAACCGGACCAGCGAAGATGCCAGTGAGACTCATGCGACGTTCCTCACAGCGTTGTTGTGGCGAGTGCCGGATCGGCTTTGGGCCATATTATCGGCGGCCAGTCACGTGGTCATATGCCCTGTCTTGACAGGTTCAGCCGACGCAACGGCCGTTGCCAGGGCATCCGCATCTCGCGGCAGATCGTCAGAAGTGATACCAAAGGAAGCTGGATCCTGCGAACCCTCGAGCAGGCTCGCGGGCCAGCTTCGGTATGCAAGCAGGGCTTTTGCAGACCATTTACTGCGTCGCACCATTTCCGACGTCGCCGTGTCGTGCTGAACAGAACCGCGCTCGCTCCCGGCATCTGCGCCCCGCTGAGAGGCTGATTGCGATGCACGTGCACCCCTCAACTCGCATACCTGACTGGGTCGTTGCGGAAAACGAAGCCGCAACGTTCGCCGGCTTTGCCAGCCCGAACCCCGTCGACGCCCATACGCTTCCTGCCTTTCGGGCGTTTAAGTCACTAGATGTCCGTAGTCAAGGAGGTGCCACCCGTCGGACAGACGCTCGATCGGAACGATGCCCGTTTTACGCATGCTGGTGCCGAAGCTGTTGCGGTTGTGCCACCAGTCAACCGCCACATGCACTTGGTTCCATCATCCCGTTTCGGACAATCCGGGATGACGGTGCACATACAGGCGAGTGGTGCTTGCCAACGCTGTTTTTTCCTGCCGGAACCTTGGACGTAATCATCTTGGCACGTCCGCTTCCTTCCTGGGCGCACCGCACCCTACATCGTCGTTGACACCAAAGCGGCCGGTCGCTACGTCAGAAACAGCTCTCGGTGCGTGCGGGATATCGCACGTGGGGACCTGATCGAGGATCGACACAGAGGATGCTAGTTCGGCGAAGACGTTCGCTATTAGTAGACTCGGAAGCGGTTCTGGCGTTCCGCATGGACCCGTCTCGCATGAGTTGACCAGTCCGTTTGGCGGCTTCTCCGGTCCCGGGCGAAGCGGTGCTGGGCTTCCGCCGAGGCAGGTCGCTGCGAAGGAGTTTCCGACATAAAACGACACCCAAGCGGCGTGGCCGACCCCTTCTTACTGATTGAACGATCCGATATCGTCTGGAGGCCGCTCGGCGACTACGAGTCGTAAAAAGAATACTGGAAAGACAGAAGATGAGTGAAGATCAAGCAGTATTCATTCCCGCACAGCCTTACGAAGAAAACAACGAAACGGCTATGTTCAGCCGCTTCGAGCCGGGCACGCGAACCTTGCCGGCAGGTTTCAGGGTGCAGTCTCGCTTCCTGCCGTTGCCGGTGGACATCGTGCTGGAGAAGGACATCGCCGTCACCTTGCGCGACGGGGTCACGATCTACGTCGACGTGCTCCGGCCGGTCGGTCTCGAGAAGGTGCCCGTGGTCGTCGCATGGAGCCCCTACGGCAAGAGCAGGGGCAACGCTCAAAGATACATCGAACTCTTCGACCTGCTGGGCATGGACACCGCCAAGCTGTCCGGCCTGATGAAGTTCGAGGGTCCCGACCCGGCGTTCTGGTGCGCCCAGGGCTACGCCGTCTGCAATCCCGACCCGCGCGGCGCCTTCAACTCCGAGGGCGACATACGCTTCTGGAGCCGGGCCGAAGGCGAGGACTTTTACGACCTCGTCGAGTGGCTCGGCGTCCAGGACTGGTGCAACGGCAAGGTCGGCACCACCGGAAACTCGTATCTCGCGATCTCCCAATGGTTCGTGGCGGCCGAGCAGCCGCCGCATCTCGCGGCCATCGCTCCCTGGGAAGGCATGAGCGACATCTATCGCGACCTGGTGGTGCGCGGCGGGATCCCGGATTTTCCATTTCCGCGACAGGTCGGGAACGGCTTCGTCGGCAAGCAGCTCCGGGAGGATCTGGTCGGGGAGGCCGAACGGCACCCGTTGATGGACGATCTGTGGAGGTGGAAGATCCCGGCCTTCGAGAAGGTGAACGTGCCGGCCTACGTCGTGGCGAGCTATTCCAACTCGATCCACACGCCTGGAACGTTCCGCGGCTGGCGCAACATCGCGTCGACCGACAAGTGGCTGCGCATCCACAACAACATGGAGTGGCCGGACTACTACGAGGAGCCTAACCTCCAGGATCTGCTCCGCTTCTTCGACTGCTTCCTGAAAGGTGTCGACAACGGCTGGCGAGAAACGCCGCGCGTGCGCTACTCGATCCTCGACCTCGAAGGAGGCGATCGCGTCAACCTGCCCGCAGGAGCGTTTCCGCCCGAAGACGTCCAGCAGGTCAAGTACTACCTGGACGCCACCACGCACGCGCTGGACACGGAAGCACCTGCGGCCGGCGCCAAGGCGAGCTACGACGCGCAATCGCCCGAAGGCCAGGCGAGCTTCACCGTTCGCGTCGACTCCCCGACGGACTTCGTCGGCTATCCCAAGCTCCGGCTATGGGTGGAAGCAGACGGGTCAGACGACATGGACGTGTTCGTCTTCCTGCAGAAGCTGAACGCCAAGGGCGAGCAGCTCGAGCAGTTCAACATCCCGAATCATGGCCCGGTCATGCAGCAGCTCACGCGTCAGGGCGCTGCGATCCTCAAGTACAAGGGGTCCAACGGCCGTCTGCGCGTATCAATGCGGCATCTCGACGAGAACAGCTCAACGGACACCATACCGGTCCACACCTTCGACCGTGTTGAAAAGCTCAAGCCCGGAGAAGTCGCCTGTGTGGACATCGACATGTTCCCCATCGGATTGGGGCTGAAGCCGGGCGACCAACTGCGTCTGGTCGTCAGCGGTTACCACCTACTGGGTGGTGTGATGCCCGGCGTGGACAATGTCCCGTCCGAGAACCAGGGCAGGCACGTCATCCATACCGGCGACCGGTTCGCCTCCTATCTGCAACTTCCCAGGAAGTCGGCTACGACGTCCGGTTCATAGGCGAGCTTCGCCTCGATGCCCCGGTCATCCCGTTGGCGGATGATCGGGCGCATCCGGACTTGTTTCAGTAGGCAAGGGAACTACGGCGACGACGCGATTGATTACGCGTGTCGTGTCGCTTAAGACTATCTACGGTGATCCCGAAGGAGAAGCGCAAGGCCAAGTAGACCTGCTGCGTCTTGTGCCGACATATAATCCAGCGTCAGGCAGCGGCTTACGCCCTGTTCTGATTGCTTGTCTGTTGTCAGTGCGCCAGGTAGTTGGATCTCAGTCACGGTAACTAGCGGGGCTGGATCGCCTACATTCGTCCTCTTATGACTGCCGCACAACGTCCTGATCGATCAAAGCACTTCTAAAATTCACCAGGCAACCGTCAAGTTGATTGCCTGGTGTCAGTCCGTTGATCTTTACCTTAATGGATAGGTACTAACCTGTTTGAGCGTCTTCATATGCAGATCAGAACACAGGCTGGCAACTATCAAGCTTCACGTTCCAGAACGTTCGCAGACGTGACGACGCTGTCTATGCCGCAGAGTTGACGTCCGTAATTCTCCATGCACGTCTGGATGTTGTGGACAGCGTGCATGCTGCCGGCCCAGCAGTTCCGCATCACGAGCTGAAGCGGCTGCTTCTTCGAAATGCCTGACGCTCCCGATGCCTTGAAAAGGGCCTCGATCGCTGACGCGCACGTGTCCCAGACATAAGCAGTATCGGCGTGGTAGCGGATCGTGTCAGCCTTGGTGATGTCGCCACCCTCATCATGCAGACGATCGATTTCGTCGATCGCGGCCTCGGCGATCCGACGAGCTGCCTTGATCTGCATCTGAACGTAGCCGACGTTCAGATGGGTAACCGGCGCATCCTTCTGCCGGTTGTAGGGAGAATAAGCGATCGTCTTCTTCCCGATCCCGTCGAGAAAGAGTTCCAGGGCATGTTCCGCCATGCCGACGGCGTTGCCGGAACCCACCAAAATCGAGCGGCCAAGCCCCCCGGGCCGTAGTCCCTGTCCCTTCTCCTTAAGCTCGGCGAGCCGCTGTGGCAGCATCTGAGGCGAACTGAAGTGATCATCGGGGACGAAGAGTTCCTCATCGATCACGATCGTCGCACTACCGGTGGCAGCCAATCCCATGGTGTCCCAGTCGTCCCGAAGGACATAAGACTCCTTAGGCACCAGTACCATGCCCACCTTGGTGTCGTCGGTCTCATGATAGAATACGGCCAGGTAAGCGTGTGACGCATGCACGCTTCCGGTGGCGAAGGGCCACGCACCGCGGACCATCCAGCCGCCAGCAACTTTCCGTGCGGAGCCAGAAAGGCGACGGGTGCTACCGCCTACCGCACAGGTCCGGTTCCCAACCCAAGGTCCGCAGTAGACGGGCTTCACCACGTCATCAGGAAACGCGGCGCTCCACATGTTGCCGCCGGTTGAGGCCCACACGGTCCAGGCGGTCGCGCCGCAGCCGCGGCCGAGGGCCTCGTAGATCCGGAAAAGATCCCGTGCCGAGAAGTCGGCCCCACCGAACCGTGGAGGTGTCGCCAAGCTGTAGATTCCCACCTCATCGAGACGGTCGACTGTGTCCTGGGGAATACGGCGCTGCCGTTCGGCCTCGCTCTGCATGCCGCGCAACCATGGGCGCAGGGAAACAAGCCGCTCAATGATGGCGTCAGCCGGAGGGTAATCCGCCTCGCTGACCGCTGGAGCCTCGTTCGCCGTCAGTGCAGCTCCGTAAAACTTCGTCATTCTGCTGTCCTCCCGTTTGTTCTCTCGGATCAAGTCGCTAATTCGGCTATCCACGGCCAAGTGTGCTGATGGTCCGTCTCCATGGTTAGCCATGCCTGACTGAAACGTATGGTGTACCCTTTTAGCTGCGATTACAAGACATACCAAGAGACTTGGTCAGTGGGTGACGGTCCGCGCAGCGACGCGTTGGCGATGACGAGCTTCCGCATGACGGCGGTGATGGCGACCTTGGGCGGTTCTCCGGCAGCGAGGAGGGCCTGATATCGGCTTTCATGTCCGCGTTGAAGCGGATCGCGACCAGGGTTGGCATGTAGAGGGGTTGCCGGAGGTGGGTGCGCCC
>CAXTMS010000203.1:0-6322 GCA_964245345.1 uncultured Acetobacteraceae bacterium
GGCCTACGTGCAGGCGCTGCTGGAGCAGACGGCGGAGAACCTGGACGGGCTGCAGAGCGTGCTGTCGCGCGGCGAGGACGGCCGGATCGCGCACAACCAGACCATGGCGGCACTCGCCGACCGGCTCGGCACCCTGACCGAGATGCTCCGCGCCAACCAGCAGCTGATGCTGCGCGTGGCGGAAAGCCAGCAGGCGATGATGCCGGCGCTGACGCGGCTCGGCGACGGTCACGCCGGCGAAGGCGCCGGGCAGCCGGAGCTGCGCGCGATCGAGCGCCTGCTGCAGCGCCTGCTGTCCGAAAGCGAGCAGGGCCGGACCCAGAGCACCACCGAGCTGCGCAACGAGCTGCGCGTGCTGACGCGCACCGTGGCGGCCGCCGGCGGGCAAGGCGGACCCTCCTTCAACCCGTCCGCCTCGCGGTGAGGCGGCGCGGCGCCAGGGGCAACGGGCTCGACGCCTGGCCCGGCTACGTGGACGCACTGTCCACGCTGCTGATGGTGATCATCTTCGTGCTGCTGGTGTTCGTGCTGGCGCAGGCGTTCCTGTCGGTGACGCTGAGCGGCCGCACCACCGCGCTGGACCGGCTGTCGCGCGAGATGGCGCAGCTCAACCAGCTGCTGTCGCTGGAAAAGGGCCGCAGCCACGCGCTGGAACTGTCGGTGGCGACGCTCAAGGCCGAGCACGCGCGCGACGTGGACACCGCCTCCACCCTGACCGCCGCGGTCGCCAGCGACGCGCTCAAGCTCCAGGCGGAGAACAAGCTCACCGCGGACGCGCAGGGGCAGGTCACCCTGCTGAACCAGCAGCTGGCCGAGCTGCAGAAGCAGCTCACCGCGATCGCCCAGGCGCTGGACCTGTCTCAAGCGGCGGTCAAGGAGCGCGACACCAGGATCACCGACCTCGGCAACAAGCTGAACCTGGCGCTGGCCGACAAGGTGGAGGAGCTGAAGCGCTACCGCAGCGAGTTCTTCGGCCGGCTGTCCAAGCTTCTGGCCGGCCGTCCCGGCATACGCGTGGTCGGCGACCGGTTCGTGTTCCAAAGCGAGGTGCTGTTCCCGATCGGCAGCGCCGAGCTGTCGCCGGCGGGGCGCGAACAGATGACGCAGCTGGCGCGCACGCTGAAGGGGATCGCGGCCGAGATCCCGCCGGACGTGCCCTGGATCCTGCGCGTGGACGGCCACGCCGACCGGCAGCCGATCGCGCACAGTGCGTTCCCGAGCAACTGGGAATTGTCGTCGGCGCGCGCCATCACCGTGGTCAAGCTGCTGATCGCCGAGGGGGTGAAGCCGCAGAACCTGGCCGCCACCGCGTTCTCGCAGTTCCAGCCGCTCGACAACGGCCAGACCCCGGACGCGTTCGCGCGCAACCGGCGCATCGAGCTGCGCCTGACCGACCGCTAGACGCCTCGGCGGACGAATGCGGACGGGGATTGGGGGCGTCCGGTCCGGACCACGGGATCGCACGGGGTTGCTGCCTGCCTCAGGCGCGATAGGTTGGCGGCGCGAACCGGGCGACCTCCGCCTTTGGATCAGGAAGCTCGAGATGCTGGAACGCCTGGTCAACAAGCTGGTGCGGGTGGCTGTCCGCGACCAGCTGGACAGCATCCGGAACGAACTGAAGGCCGCCATGCGCGAGCAGGTCACGGAGCAGGTCCGCGCGATGCTGGCGCTGACCGGCCCGCAGTCGCAGCCCAACATCAACCCGCTGTGGAGGACGACGCGGAACGTCGACGCGATCCAGCTGAACCTGAAGTTCTTCGGCTACGAGGTGGCACGCAACCTCGCCGCGACGCTGCCGGCCGTCGCGGCCACCCATCCCGAACGGATATCGCTTCGCTCGAAGCCCGCGACCCAGGCCGACATGCAAAGCAGCTGGGCCGCCTTCTGGCTGTCCGAGCTGAAGGTTCCGCTCATGTTCCATCGCAAGCTCTGGGAGTACGTGTTCCTGCTGCAAGCGTTGTGGGAAGCCGGCATGCTTGAGCCGGGACGGCGTGGCCTCGGTTTCGGCTGCGGCAGGGAGCCGCTGCCGAGCTACTTCGCGTCCCGGAACCTCGAGATCTGCGTCACCGATCTCGCGCCGGAGGAGATCGTCGGACGCGGCTGGCAGGAAACGGCGCAGCACACGGCGACGCTGGACGTCGCCTTCCACCCACACCTGGTGTCGCGCGAGGTGTTCGACCGCCAGGTGCGGCTGGAATACGTCGACATGAACGCGATCCCCGATCATCTGCGGGAGTTCGACTTCGCCTGGTCGATCTGCGCCCTGGAGCATCTCGGTTCGATCGAGAAGGGGATCGCCTTTATCGAGAACAGCCTGGCGACCGTGCGGAGCGGCGGCGTCGTCGTGCACACCACCGAGTTCAACTTCACCCGCGACGACGAAACGATCGACAACTGGATCACCGTCCTGTTCCAGCGCGGGCATTTCCAGACCCTCGCCGGCCGCCTCCAGGACAAGGGCCATCACGTCGCGCCGCTGGACTTCCACGTCGGCGACGACCCGATGGACCACTTCATCGACCTGCCGCCGTTTCGCGACGACTGGAGCAGCGGGATGAAGGAGTTCTGGGGAGGCAACACTCCCCATCTCAAGCTCAACGTCGACGGGTTCCCGACCACCTGCTTCGGCCTGATCGTCACCAAGGGCTAGATCCGGACTGCCGGGCGTCGCCAGCCGGGCTGGCTCGCGCGGCTGGCCGTTCGAGCTGGAACAAGGAACGGCCGGCATCCGACGCAAGGGCGAGACACGCGCTTGGCCGGGCACCGCGGGCAGCGGGAGCGCGATCATCGACAGCGTGCGCAGCCCTGCTCGCCGAACGCATCGTCACGCCCGGGACGGCCCGATCACCGAACCGGTCGAGGAGGCCTGGTCGTGGATCGGGTCGTCGCGGCCGGCCCCTGAGGGGGGGGCTCAGCTCGGCGCGCCGACCACCTGCGTGTGCAGGTGCTTCAGGCGGCCGGCGCCGTCCTCGATCATCGGGTCGAGGCGCAGGACCCGCTCCCACGCCTCGAACGCTTCCCGCGGCCGGTTCTGCCGCTCCTCGACCGCGCTCAGCGCGGACCAGGACAGGACATCGCCGGGATCGCGGGCCAGGGCGCCGCCGAGGTCGGTGATGGCGCCGTCGGCGTCGTCCTGCGTCGCGCGCACCGCGGCGCGCTGGCGCCACAGCACCGCTTGTTCCGGCTGCAAAGCGATGGCGTCGTCCATGTCGTCATGCGCGTCGCGCAGCGCGCCGGCGGCCAGCTCACGCTGCGCCCGGTGCATCAGCAGCAGCACGGTCGGCGACAGGCGGGCGGTCCGGACGGCTTCGAGCCGGACCGCGACCGCGTCGGCCCGGGCGGCGTCGGGGGCCTGGAGCAGCGACGCCTCGAGCGCGGCCAGGGCGTGGTCGACGGCAGGGGGTGCAGCGGCGGGAGGATCGGGCGGCGGCGCGGCCGGAGCGGCGGCGATGGGCCAGGCCAGCAGCAGTGCCCTGAAGCCGATGGTGAACGGTCGGGCGGCACGAGGCCGCATTGCGTGGGTCCGGTCCGGTCGGGCGTCCGCCCGGTTCAGCCCTGGCGGGCCTTCATGCGCGGGTTCTTCTTGTTGATGACGTAGACCTTGCCGTGGCGGCGCACCACGCGGCAATCCTTGTCGCGCACCTTGGCCGACTTCAGGCTGTTTCTGATCTTCATGGTCCGACCTTCGTGAGCGGCTGAGCGCTGGAGGAAGGCGCGGCATAAAGGCGGCCCTCCGGAGTGTCAATCACGCGCGACGGTGCGGCCCCGGTGACGGCGAGGACGCATCGCCCATCGATGCCGCCGGTCGCGGCGTCCGGAACTTGTCGTTGGATCCCATTTCGCACCGCACCATATCGCACGCTGCGACGGTCGCCTCGCGTGCCGGACGTGTTCTGCATTTCAACCGGTTCCGAGGTTTCCAGGCTGACGGTCGGTGACGGGTTTCCCGTCGTCAAGGGCGGCCCGCAGCCTGAGGACTTCGCCTTTGGCTGCCCCACCGAGATCGTGGGCTCGGCAAGCTCCACGACGGCTTCGCCGATCGCCTCACCGTCGTGTATGGCGTGTCGACCGACAGCGAGTTCGGCCGCAACCCGCAGGAGGTGATGCGGGTGCCCGACGCGCTGCAAGGCGACGCGCTGTGCCCGTGCAACTGGACCAAGGGCGAGGAACACCTCACGGCTGCCTGACCGTTCCGGGCCCGCGGACCGGCCTTTCCTTTCAACCAAGGAGCATTCCATGTCGATCGAAACCCTCAAGGCGCGCATTCCCGAGTACGCCAAGGACCTCAAGCTCAACCTCCAGTCGCTCGCCAACGAGACCGTACTCACGACGCAGCAGCTGGCCGGCACCTTTCTGGTCTCCGCCCTGGCCTCGCGCAACCCGCTGGTGATCGAGGCGGTCGCCGCCGAGTTCGGGCCGAAGCTGAGCCCGGAGGCGCTGGCCGCCGCCAAAGCCGCCGCCGCGATCATGGGCATGAGCAACGTGTACTACCGCTTCACCCATGAGGTCGGCGGCGAGTATCCCAACCTGCCGGCACGGCTGCGCATGAACGTCATCGGCAAGCCCGGGGTCGACAAGGTCGATTTCGAGCTGTGGTCGCTGGCGGTGTCGGCGATCAACGGCTGCGGCATGTGCATGGAGGTGCACGAGAAGACCGTGCGCGGGCACGGCCTGACCACCGAGCAGGTGCAGGCCGCGGTGCGGGTCGCCGCCGTGGTGCATGCGGTCGCGGTGACGATCGAGGGCGACGAGACGCTGCAGGTCGGAGCGGCGGCCCAGGCCGCCTGACCGGCCGCCTGGTGCTCAGGGCGGTCCCGGTCCGGCCTGCCGGACCAGGACCGGCTGCACGTAGATCACCTGGTGCGGGTAGGAGATCCAGACCCGCCGGCCGCGCAGGTAGTCGGCCCCCAGCAGCGTGACCCCGGTGTCGCCGACCTCCACGGTCGCGGGCGCCAGCCGCTCCGGGCCGACCTGCAGGCTGTCGAACCGGTGCAGCCGCATGGGGTTGCGGTTGCCGTCGATGCCGGTCCCGATCATGGCCGGGTCGCCCGCCATGGAGGCGTCGGTGGCCCCGCCTTCCCGCCCCGCCGCGCGGTCGAGCACGGTGCGGCTGGCGCCGCTGTCCAGCACCGCGGGAACAGTGTGCCCGTTCACCGCGATCGGCAGGTCGATCTCGGTGTCGTTCACCAGGCTGAACGGGAGCCGGTAGGAGGCGCCATCCGGCCAGGGACGCAGGTGGTCGCCGCAGCCCTGTTCCCGGTACAGCGACACGCGGTGCGCCGGCAGGTCGAAGGCGACGTCGTAGTTGGCCAGGAAGTCGCCGCCGAACAGCCCCACGATCGGCACGCCGTCGATCCGGCCGTGCCAATGCCCGGCGGACACCAGCTGGACGTTGCGCGCGACCATGTCGCCGAGCCGCAGGGTGTGGATGGTGACGTCGCGCGCGAACACCGCGCCGCCGGTACCGACCACGATGTGCCGGTTCTCGAAGCTGGTCGGCAGGTCCAGGAGCGTCGCGGCGGGCTCGAACACCGTGGACACGCGGGCGCCGGTGTCGACGATGAAGGCCACCGGCACGTCGTTCACGGTGGCGCGGATGACCGGCTGGCGGCGGTCGTTGAGCACGGGCAGGACGGCCAGCTCGCGCATCACGCAGACACCCAGCGGCGCCGGCCGGTCGGCGCATCCGCCCGCCAACAGGAGCGCGGCGAGCGCCGCCGCCGGTCGCCTCACCCCACGCGCACGGCGTGGTTCAACGGCCCGGCCCCGGCACCGAGGCCGGGTGCCGCGCCAATCGCCGCGCGCACGTAGTCGCGCGCCCGCACCACCGCCGAACGCAAATCCCTTCCCTGCGCCAGGCCGATCGCCACGGCGCTGGCCAGCGTGCAGCCGGTGCCGTGGGTGTGCCGGGTGTCGATCCGATGGCTGGTGAAGCGCTCGCAGCCGTCAACCGTCGCCAGCAGGTCGGTCACCGCGTCGCCCGGCAGGTGGCCGCCCTTCAACAGCACCGCCGGCACCCCCAGGGTGAGCAGCACGTCCGCCGCCCGTCGCATGTCGTCCACGGTGTCGATGCGCATCCCGGACAAGGCTTCGGCTTCCGGCAGGTTCGGCGTCAAAAGCGTCGCCAGCGGCAGCAGGGAACGCTTGAGGCTTGCCACCGCCTCGTCGGCCAGCAGCTTGTGCCCGCCCTTGGCCACCATCACCGGGTCCAGCACGAGCGGGATGTCCGGGCGCTGCCCGAGGCAGTCGGCCGTGACCTCGATCAGAGCGGTGCTGTCGAGCATGCCGGTCTTGAAGGCGTCGGCGCCGAGGTCGTCCAGCA
>CAXTMS010000204.1:0-6294 GCA_964245345.1 uncultured Acetobacteraceae bacterium
GCCAATCAGGATGTCCGCATACGGAGCGTTCACAATGAAGGGGGAAAGGACGGCGTCGACCGGGATGTTGTCCACGGTGAGGCCGGTGGCGACCGCGACCGTCATCGCGGTGCTGGCGGAGATCGTGTCGGTGCCGTCGGTGATCGAGATGGTCTCGACCTCGTTGCCGGACACCGCGGGGGCAGGCATGAACTCGACCTGGCGCAGGAAGGCCTGCAGGACAGAGGCCGTGCCGTTGATGGTCAGCGTGCTGCCGTCGGCCGACACCGCAGCCCCGGCGGTGCTCCAAAGCGACCCCAGCGCCGGGTTGGACAGGGTGATCACCGCCGTCAGGATCTCGGAAGAGCTGCTGCCCGTCACCAGGAGCGACGGATCGGCGACCAGGGGCGCGTTCACGGTCGCGGCGGCGGCGACGCCGGACAAGGTGAGCGTGTTGTCGACGACGACCGCCGTGCTGCCGGTGATGGTGCCGGCCGCATCGATGACCTTCGTAGTCAGAACCGTGCTGCCGAGCGCGCCGCTGGCGGCGACGAATTCCAGCGCGTTCAGCGCCGCCGTCAGCTGCGCCATGGTGCCGGACACGGTGAACACGGCGCCGTTCGTCGACACGCTGCCGAGCCCGGTGCCGGCGACGAGCTTGCCCAGGGCGGCGTTGCCGAGGGTGACGGTCAGGGTGGCCTCCGTGCTGCCGCTTTCGGCGAACAGCTGGGCCACGGAAAAGGGCTGCTTCACCGACGGCCCGATCAGCGTCTCGCTTTGCTGCACGCCGGTCATCAGGTCGTCCGGACGCGCGGTGGTGCCGCGGTTCTCAAGGCCGGATTCGGAGTTGGACGGGGTAAGCGTCAGGCTCGACAACCAGTTGGCGACGTTGTTGAGCGAGTTCGGGTCGGTGGTCGAGTAGATCACGTCGGTGCCGGTGACGCCGCCGTCCTTGACCACGAACTGGGTCGGCAGGGCGCCCGCCGCCTTGAGGATCGCCACCACCTGCTGGGTGTCGGACAGGAAGTTCTCGTCGTCGCCGCTTTCCGGGGACAGGGTGATCGAGGAGCGCAGACCGTTCTGGGTGGCCCAGCGGATCTCCTCCTCGATGCTCTGCTGGTAGGCCGGCTCGCGGGCCAGGAAGAACCAGGACGGCATGTCGAAGGTGATGCCGCCACTGTAGAGGGCGGCGGCCCGGACATAGGCGGTGGCGTCGGAGGTGGCGAAGTCGACGGTTTCGAACTCCGACAGCATCGGCGCCAGGTTCAGGATGCCGACGGCGCGCGCGCTGTCGACATAGGCCTTCCAGTTGGCGAGGTCCTCCGCGGTCCAGATGTAGTCGTTGTAGGTGTTGACGTCGGCCTCGGTCGGCACGTAGCCCTGGGAGGTGGTGAACAGGACCGCCTGCGCGTCGGTGAAGAAGCCGGTGTTGCTGCCGAGCGCGGTGACGTGCTCCTGGTCGGCCGCCGCCGTCACGCCCTGCGTGGTGATGGCGCTGGACCCGGCTATGACGACCCCGTCGGGAAGGTTGCCGCTGGTAATCGAGTTCGCCGCCGCATCCTCGGCCTGTTCCTGCAGCACGATCCCGTTGGCGGTGGTGGCGGTGGCGGCGGTGACCGAGGCGATCGGCACGGTGAGGGTGCCGCCCGCCTTGAGCACGTAGTAGCCGGAGCTGGAGTCGGCGTCGGTGGCGACGAAGCCGCTGATGGTCGGATCGACGCCGATCTGGTAGCTGCCGCCGGATCCGGTGACGACCACCCCTTCATAGATGATCTGGCTGGTGCCGGAGTTGTTGACCAGGGTGACGGTGCCGGCACCCCATTGCGGAGCAGGGGTGATCAGGCTCGAGGCGGTGACGGCGGCGCCCGGGATTGCGATCTGCGTGACCTGGTTCGCCAGCAGGTTGCCGGACGGGCCGTCCAGCAGCGCCTGCGCGTAGAGCGTGAGCGACTGGCCCGGCTGGATGGTGTAGCCGCCCAACGTGCCGTCGCCGGTGCCGCCGGCCGACCAGCCGGCCGCCAGGCGCGGCATCTCGTTGATCTGGTACTGAACGCCGCTGGCCGACGACACCAGCTGCCCGACCGGCACGGTGATCGCGGCGGCGCTGGTGTTGGCGATCGTCACCGACATGATGGCCATCGGCTCGGTCTGCGACAGTTCCACCAGGCCGGAACCGGTGCCGGCCCATTCGGACAGGAGAGATTGCTCGGTGCCGTCCTCGAACGAGGTGACGACGCCGCTCATGTGGCCGTAGAAGCTGACATCGCCATCGGCCAGCAGCGGGTTGGCAATCGCGGCGTCGGCGAGGTCATTCAGGTCGAGCGAGCTGCCGACAAAGATGGTGGATGCGGCATTGGTCGACATGAGAACTCCAGGGCCAAACGTTAAACAGAGCCGGCGCTACCGTTATAGAAACGTTAAAGCGCATTCCAATGTCATTTCTTGCCTGTAATCTCTTGCGGCGATTATAGCCGCAGCTTCAGGGGCCTACCGGAGGTTGTAGCTGAGATCACGATTCCGTTAGCATCTGCAGGTTCTCCTTCGGGCTCAGTTCCAGCGAGAAGAGGCAGCCATCCGGTCGAAACGGGAGGTGGCCCGGTTCCTCGGGACGCCGTAGGAGAAAAAGGTGCCCGCTTCCTCCGGATGAAACGTTGATTCGCACGCTGCCCTTCTGCTCGGCCCTGCTCTGCCTGGTCTTCCTGGCCTGGTCCGCCGGTGCCGACCCGCTGCTGCACAGCGTGACCACGGTTGTCGCCTGCTCCGAGCCGCGGCCGAGCCGCAGGGTGCCGATCCGTCAGCCCCTGCTGACGAGCGGCCACTGCTTCCTGGTGTCGCCGGACCAAGGCTGGGAGCGGATCGGCACCAGGAACGGCCTGCTCCTGCTGCGTCGGACACCACCAACCGCCGGCGAGCCGCCGCTGTTCTTTCGTCCAGGCGACGTCACCGGCAGCAGCCCGATGCGGCCGCTCCCGTTCCACGCCGTGCGTCACCCTTCCCCTGGGCCGCTGCTCCTGCTGCTTGGCATCGCGCTGGCGGCTGCCGCGGCCAGCCTGCGGCCGATCGGCCGCGGCTGGATGAGGTGGCGCCGACGCGCCCGGGCGCTGGGCCTGGTCTCGGCCGAGATCGCGTCGCAGCGCGACCGGCTGCAGGTCAGGCGGCTGCAGCTGGTGTCGTCGGACGGCTACGGCACCGTCCGGCTGGAGAAGTGGCGTCAGGAGAAGCAGTACTTCTGCCGGACCAGGCTGCTGCCGCTGCTGGCGTCTCGTCGCCTGGACGAACAATGGCCGTCCATCGAGGCCAGGGTCCTACGGCACATCGAGCAGGCCGCGGCGTCCCGCCAGGACGATGCACGCGCCAAGGCAGGCGATCCGCGTGCGTTCCGCCCGGACATGGATCCGATCGACTACGAGCACCATTGTGCGCTCCTGCTGCGCCGGTCGGGCTGGGACGCGCAGGTCACCGCCGCCGGCGGCGACCAGGGGGCCGACGTGCTGGCCAGGCGGAACGGGGTGCTGCTGGTGGTGCAGTGCAAGCTCTACCGGAGCGCGGTCGGCAACGCGGCGGTGCAGCAGGTGTCCGCGGCACGGCTGCACCATCGGGCCCGGTTCGCGGCGGTGGTGTCCAACGCCCGGTATACCACCGCCGCGGCGGCGCTCGCGCGCACCAACGACGTCCACCTGCTGCATCACGAGGAGCTGGAACGGTTCAACCCGGACCAGCTCGGCCGGGAGCAATCCAGCCTGGGGCAGTCCAGCCGGGGGCAGTCCAGCCGGGGGCGGCCGCCAGGCGCACGATCCGCTCGGTGAGCCGGTAGGAGCGCTCGAACGCCGGCACAGGCAGGAACTCGAACGGCGAATGGAAATTGTGCGCCCCGGTGAAGTAGTTGGGCGTCGGGATGCCGCGCGCCGACAGCGCCGAGCCGTCGGTGCCGCCGCGCATGGCGATCACCCTGGGCTCGATGCCTTCCGCTTTGAACGCCGCCTGCATCAGCGCGAGGCTGCGACGATCGTTGCCGAGGCTGGAGGCGATGTTGGCGTAGGTGTCGGTGATGCGGCAGGACAGGGTGGCGCGCGGATGCGCGGCCCGGGTGGCGGCGACCGCGTCCGCGACCTCGCGCTTGCGCTCGGCGAAGCGCGCGTCGTCGAAGTCGCGGATCAGGATCGACAGCTCGGCGGTCGCGGCGTTGGCGGTCATGCCGTTGACCCAGCAATACCCGTCCCGGCCGTCGGTGTGCTCGGGCGTGTCGAGCGGGTCGAAGCGCCCGACCAGGTCGGCCGCCACCAGAACGGGATTGACCAGCACCCCCTTGGCCGACATCGGGTGCGCCGTCACCCCCTCGATCCGGATCGTCGCCTGCGCCGCGTTGAAGGTTTCAAACACGAACTCGCCGGTCTCGCAGCCGTCGATGGTGAAGGCGAAGTCGACGGGAAAGCGGGAAAGGTCGAGCGCCTTGGCGCCGCGCAGCCCGATCTCCTCGTCCGGCACGAACGCCACCACCACGTCGCCATGCGGCGGCCGCTCGCGTCGCAACGTGTCCAGCAGCGTCATCACCACCGCCACCGCCGCCTTGTTGTCCGCGCCCAGCACGCTGGTGCCGTCGGACACGATCACCTCCTGCCCGGCATAGGGCCGGATCTCGGGATGCTCGTCGACGCGAAGCCAGATGTCGCGCTCCCCGTTGAGGCACAGGTCGGCGCCGTCGAAACGGAGCCGGCGCGGATGGACGTGCGGCGACAGCCCGACATCCACGGTGTCGACATGGGCGCAGAAGCCGATCCGGGGCGCGTCCGCGGCCGTGCCGGGCAGGCGCGCGGTCAGCACCGCGTGCGCGTCGAGGTGGATGTCGGACAGGCCCAGCGCGTCCAGCTCCGCGGCCAGCAGGCGCACCATCTCCCATTGGCCGGGCGTGCTGGGCACGACCGTCGCGCGCGCGTCGCTCTGGCTGGTGATCGCGAGGTAGCGGAAGAAGCGCTCGACCAGGCGGTCGGGGAGCGGCAGCGTCATCGGCACGAGGCTCCTTTGGAACAAGAACGGGTGCGGCGGGCCGGACGGCGCGTGCGGCGTCAGTTGTCCGCGATCCGCATCGTCCAATCGTCGATCACGTCGCGAAGCGTATGCTCCCACGGAACCTCCGGTGCCCAGCCGAGCGCGTCGCGCAGCTGGCTGGCGTCGCCGACCGCACGCGCGATGTCGGTGGGCCGGGCGCGTCCGGGATCGCTCTCGATCGTCACCGACAGGCCCGCCGCGGCCAGCAGCCCGTCCAGCACGTCGCCGATCCGGCGGGCGGTGCCGGACGCGATGTTCAGGATCGTGCCCGGCGGCAGCCGGTCGGCCTGGGCCAGGCACAGCGCATAGGCGCGGCACACGTCGCGCACGTCGAGGAAGTCGCGGTAGGGCTGGAGGTTGCCGGTCCGCAGCACCGGCTCCTGCCGGCCGGCGCGGATCAGCGCGATCTGCCGCGCGAAGGCCGGGATGGCGAAGTCCGGCGCCTGGCCGGGCCCGGCATGGTTGAACGGGCGCAGCCGGATCGCGTGCAGCCCGTCCGCCGCCATCGCCCCCAGCGCCAGGTCGGCGGCGGCCTTGGTGGCGCCATAGGTGTTCATCGGCGCGAGCGGGGCACCCTCGTCGAGCGCGCGTCCGTCGCGGAACGAGGCGCCATAGGCGTCGGCGCTGGACACGAACAGGAACGGCGCGCCCGGCGCGTGCGCACGGAGCGCGCGCGCCAGGTTGAGCGTGCCATGAAGGTTGACCGACCAGGTCCGGTCCGGCTCGGCGTTGGCGACGGGAACGGCGGCGATCGCCGCCAGGTGCAGGCAAAGGTCGGGCTTCGCATCGCGAACCGCCTGGGCGACGGCCGGACCGTCCGTGACGTCGCAGCCGAGCGGCAGCAGCATCGCGTCCGGCAGCAGCGCCGACACCGCAGGCGCCAGGTGCCGGCCGGCGAAGCCGCCGAGGCCGGTGACGAGGATGCGCCGCCCGCTCATGGCGACGGGCTCATGGCGACGGGCGGCTCAGCGTGTGGTGGAAAGCACGGCGCGATGGCGGGCGAGGTCGGCCTCGACCATCTCCGCGATCATGTCCTCCAGGCGCGTTTCCGCCTGCCAGCCGAGCTTCGTGCGCGCCTTGGACGCGTCGCCCAGCAGCACGTCCACCTCGGCCGGCCGGATCAGGTCGGAGCGGGTGACGACGTGGTCCTCGTAGTTGAGGCCCACGCGCGAAAAGGCGATCCGGCACAGCTCGCGGATGGAGGTGGTGCGGCCGGTGGCCACCACGTAGTCGTCCGCCACCTCCTGCTGCAGCATCAGCCACATCGCC
>CAXTMS010000205.1:0-6215 GCA_964245345.1 uncultured Acetobacteraceae bacterium
CCCGGCGTGACTGAGCCGCCGTTCCGCCGCCTGGCGCTGGTCGGGCTGGGGCTGGCGGCGCACCAGGCGTTCTCGACCAACGTGTTCGCCTTTGCCGCGGACTGGTTCGGGCGCGAACGGGTGGGACGGGCGGTGTCGTTCGGGGCGCTGTGCGGCAACGTCGGCGGCACCGTGACGCTGTGGATCGCGGGACGGCTGGTCGTCGATCCGGCGGGCTTCCGCTGGATGTTCCTGGGGTGCGCGCTGGGCTACCCGCTGGCGTGGATCGCGGTGCAGCTGCTGGCGCCGGTGGGTCGGGACGTGACGGCGGCGGGGTGAGGACCGGCCGGCGCGCCGCGGGTCAGGCGTAACGGTTGATCGCCCGCGCCATGGCGGCGTCGACGGCCTCCTCGGCCAGGAAGCGTTGGGCGAACCCGGCCACGTGCCGTGACAGGTGGTCGTTCAGGAGCTGGTCGTGGTGGAGCCGCAGGATCGCGTCCGCCATGGCGGCGTCGTCCGTGACCACCAGCGCCTGCAGCTCCGCCGGCAGGTCGAGCCCCTCGGCGGCCACGGTCGAGCACAGGCACGGGATGCCGGCGGCGAAGCTTTGCAGGACCTTGGCCTTGAGGCCGGCGCCGAAGCCGAGCGGGGCCACCGTCAGGCGCACGGCGCGCAACACGGCGTCGAGGTCGGCCACGGGGCCGAGAACGGCGAGGCCCGGCTGCAGCGGCTGCAGCGACCGCGGCAGGCCGGCGCCGACCAGCCGGCAGACGATCGACGGGTCGGACGCCCGCACGCGCGGCATGATCACGTCGCGCAGGGCGTGGACGGCGGCGAGGTTGGGGGCGTGGGCGTAGTTGCCGACAAAGGCGAGGCCGTGCCGTTGCGCGAAGCGAACGTCGCAGGGGGCGCAAGGGATCGACCACGGGATCACGTGCACGCGTTCGGCGGGGACGGCCTGCCGGAGCAGGGCGGCTTCCACGAATGAGTGGGTGATCACGGCGTCGGCCTCGGCAGCGGCCCAGAGCTCCCGGTTCCGCAGCCGTTGCACCGCGGGCTTCATCTCCGGGCGGTTCTCGAACACCGCCTGTCGGGCCAGCCGGAGGTGGTGCAGGTCCGCCACGCCGTAGAGGAGGCGGGCGCGCGGCTGGTAGTGCCTGACCAGGGGGCCGTAGGCGGACGCGACCGGCAGGCGGTGCAGGTAGGCGAGCGCGAAGCGGCCGGCCTCGCGGCGGAGCACCTCCTCGACCGAGCCGAACTCCGGTCGGCGGCACACGCGTATCCCCGCCTGCTCGATCAGGTCGGACGCGTCGCCGGACGCAGGCATGGACTGCGCGGCGAAGCTCACGCGGCAGCCGAGGCGTTGCAGCGAGCGCATGTGCGACAGGATGGCGACGGAGCCGCCGTCGCGGGTCGGGTCGGGCAGGTGAGCGTCGACCACCAGGACGTCGATCACCGGGGCGTCGATCACCGGGGGGTGGGGCGCTGTTCCCGTGGCTTGCAGGCTCGCCGCGTCTGCCGGTGCGGCGTCGCTTCTGCGGCGGTCCGCGCGGGCCTGCAGGAGCAGCTCGCCCTGTTCGAGCAGGAACGCGTGGCGCTGCTCGGCCTCGGCGTCGTCGGCGAAGCCCAGCAGGGTCGCGGTGAAGGCGGCGCGGGCGGCGTCGTCGAAGTCGGAGGACGGGTCGAGCCGCAGCGGCGAGCCGGGCATGTCCTCGCCCGAGCCCTCGGCGCGGAGGTGGACCAGCCAGGACCGGGCCAGATCGAGCGGCGGCCGGAGCGAAACGTCGAAGCCGAACCGGCCGTCGCCGATGCCGGCGGCCTGGAGGTCCGGACGGTGCCGGTTGGCGACCACGCGTTCCAGCAGCCGGTCGTTGGCCGTCAGCAGCAGGCAGACCGGGGCGTCCGGGGACAGGCCGCTGCGGACCCATCCCCTCATGCGGGTGCGGTCGGCCTCGTCGATCGAGCCGATCAGCACGAGGCGGAACCGGGATGCGTGGCGTCAGGCGGCGTCGCGACGGGCGCGCAGGATCTCCAGGGTAGCGGCGTCGGCGGCGCGGCGGACCTCGATCGGCAGACCGGCCGGCTGCTCGGGCAGGACGACGTGGAAGCCGTGGCAGCCGCTGCCACAGGCGGCGCGTTGCAGGTCGTCGCGGAACAGGTTGGCGACGGTGCGGCCGACGATCCTGCCGCCGACCAGCACCTCCAGGCACACGGGAACGTCCGGCTGATTGGGGTCCTGCGCCCAGCCGCGCACGGCGTGGCCGTTCCAGCCTTCGATGCGGCCGTGCAAGGTCGGGGTCGCGGCGGGCGAGCGCGCGGCGCGGGCATCGATGGCGCGCCTGATCTGCTCCAGCGTTTCGCCGTGCTCGATGCGGGGCGCGCAGTACACCGGCGCCGCCGCGGGCGGCTCGCCGTAGAGCGCGTGGTACTCCGACAGGTTGTGGAACATGCTGCGGCTGTTGTCGTCGACAAACGTTTCGGAGGGCGCATCCTCGGCCAGGATGACGTCGTGGCTGTCGAGCTCGACGTGGAAGTACTCGATCTCGGTGCAGGCGGTGTCGCGAACCACGCTGGACCCGTTGAGGAGGCATTCCGCCGGGACCAGGCAGCCGTGGAGGAACATGGCGTGCTTCGGCGACACGCGCAGGTCGCGTCGCGGCTGGTAGGGGCCGAGCGAGCCGGCCTTGAACAGGATGGGCTGCACCGCGGGGTTGGAGGCGAGGAACCGGCCGCTGTACGCGCGGCGGCCGATCCACCGGATCGGTCTCACGCTACCGGCGAAGGTGGCGACGCTGTCGCCAACTTTCAGCTTCTCGACCGCAACGTTGCCCTGGTCGGTGCGGATGGCGGTGCCACGGGCGTAGCAGGCGATGGAGATGTCGAGGCTGGGTGGCGAGTTGGACAGCGGCTGCGGGCCGGCCGACAGCAGGAAGCTCGCGGTGGTGTAGTCGCCGGCGAAGGCCAGGGTCTGGCTGGTCTGGCCCTCGTCGATGGTCAGGGTGCCGCCGTTGGCGTTTCCGGAATAGGTGTAGGCGGTGACGGTGCCCAGCGAGATGCCGTCCAGGACGACCATGTCCTCGTCCGGCGACGGGAACTGGGCGGTGATGGTGCCGGAGAAGCTGGCCGGGTTGTCGAGGATCAGGATGCCGGTGTCGTCGGCGAACAAAACGTTCTGCGCGGTCGGGCCGCCAAGCTCCAGCGTCGCGTGCTGCACGATGCGCTGCGGCGGTTGATGAACCGCGTACTGGTAGGACACGATCCCGGGACCGACCTCGAGCGTGCCGATGCCGCTGATCGGGCCGTCCAGGACCAGGTCGCCGGTTTGCGGTGCGGCATACGGATTGTAGGCGGGGTTCTTGGACTCGATGAGGCCATTGTTCACGATCGTCCCCGTTACCGTGCCGATGCCGTCGACGGTGCCTCCGGGGTCGACCGTCACCACGGGTGCGGTGAAGCCCCCGGATGAAAGCAGGGTCAGCTCGCCGTCGATGCGGAACGCGTTCGACGTTGCGTAGTTGAGGCCGTCGACCACCAGGCGGCCGGGCTCGGCGATCGCCGTGAGCGTCGACTGCAGGGAAAGGTAGGTGCCGGTGGCGGCGTCGAAGCTGTTGATCTGGCCGGTCCCGCCACCGCCCACGTCATTGTCGATCTCGATGCTGGCGGCGTCGGTGGTGATCAGGCCGCCGAGGTCGAGGTCGAGGATGCCGCTGCCGCCGGCGCTGTAGCTGCCGCCGCCGCCCAGCGTGCCGTCCACGAGGTCGGGATCGACCATGGCATGGATCGTCACCGTCGTGGCGGAGGAGGAAACGGTCGAGTTGGAGGTGGCCCCGATCCCGCCGCTATTGCGGAAGGTCGCGGCGTTGATGACTAGGCCGCCACCCAGGCCTCCGCCGCCGCTGATCTCTCCGGTGTTGTCCAGCGTGCCCGTGGCCACGATCTGGCCATTGCCTTCTATGGACGTGTTGTCGTCGCTCAGCGAGCCGAAGCTCAGCGTGCTGCCGAAGAGCTCGATCGCGCTGCCGGTCTCAAGGTCGAGAGCGCCGCTCATCGACAGGTTGCCGAACAGGTTCAGGTAGTTGTTGGCTATGGTGACAGACTGGACGGCGTAGCTTTCGCCGGACCCGATGGTGATTTCGGTCTCATAGTCGCCCCCGTTGGTGAAGGTGACGGTCGGGATGATCACCTGCGCGTCGGCGCTGTCCGGCACGATGCCGCCGTACCAGCTCGAAGGGTTGCTCCAGTCCACCGCGTTATTATCGGGGTTCGCGTCAAAAACGTAGTTGGTCACGGCACAACCCTTTTGTTGCGACAGCTCGAGGGAACATAGGAGGAGATCGGCGGGGCGGGTAGCCGTTCAGGGCGGGGGTCGCCGGAACGGGTGCTGCATTCCGGTCCGGGCCGGATCACCGTTGCGAGATGCGACAGAACGCTGCGTGGCCGACGCGCTGTAGGTGCCGCGTCGTGGAGCGGATCCCGATCAGGTGGATCGCCTGGTCGGATCGGATGCCGTGCTAGCCCAGCAGTTCGTCCATCCTCACCACGCGGTGCTCGCGGGCGCTGGTCTCGGCGGCAAGGCCCATGGCGACGGCCATCATGCCGTCATGGGCGGTGACCTGCACCGGCGCGCGGCCGGCGACGGCGTCGAGAAAGGCGCGCTGCTGGAAGAAGGTGGCGCCGTGGTGGTGGCCGGCGTCGAGCACCGCGGGGTCGACGGGGACGGGCTCGCGTCGGACGCGCTTGGGTGTCCCGAGGGGGACGCGCGGGCTGAAGGTGAGCGCGCCGCTGGGGATGCCGACCTCGAGCTTGGCCGCGTCGCCGATCGCCACCAGCTGTTCCTGTTCTTCCGCGCCCTCGGCGAACATGCACAGGTCGAGCATGGCGCGCACGCCGCCCTCGAAGTCCACGGTGGTGAAGCTGTTGTCGATGATGTCGGGGACGCGGTTGTCGTAGCGCTCGTCGCGGTGGTTGACGTCCATGGCGCCGGAACAATGCACGCGCACCGGCTCGGCGCCGGCGATGCAGCGCATCAGGTCGAAGAAGTGGCAGCACTTCTCGACCATGGTGCCGCCGGTGTTGGCGGCAAAGCGGTTCCAGTCGCCGACCTTGGGCAGGAAGGGGAAACGGTGCTCGTGCAGGGCGAGGCGGTGCAGCCGGCCGACGCGGCCGGCATGGACGTCGTCGATGAAGCGGCGCACGGGGGGCATGAAGCGGTACTCCATGCCGACCCAGAACACGGCGTCGCGCCGGGCGGCCTGTCGTACGAGGTCCTGCGCATCGGCGAGGGTGGTGGCGAGCGGCTTCTCGCACAGGATCGGCAGCGGCGTGGCCAGGAGCGGCTGCAGCACGGCGTGGTGGGTGTGGTTGGGGGAGGCGACGATCACGGCGTCAAGCGGGGGGCCGCGCAGCAGGGATTCGACGTCGGGGAAGCAGGCGACGTGGGCGGCGCGGTCGCCCAGGGTGCGTCGGGCCCAGTCGAGGGAGGCGGGAACAGGGTCGGCCAGGGACACCACCTCGGCCTCGGGGATGAGCTGGAGGTTGCGGAGGTGCTCCTGTGCCATCAGGCCGGTGCCAATCAGTCCGAACCGCATGGATGCCTCGCTGCCAAAGGGGGGCGGTGATAGCATGAGGGGATGCGGCGGGTAGAGCGCCGCCGGCTTGCGCGGGGTCGAGTGAATGGACGGTGAACCGGATCCCCTGCCGCCGTGCGAGGTGAGCTGGTTCGCCGCCCTGTGCGACGACGACTATGAGTTCCTGGGGCAGCCGGATCCGGGGCTGCTGTCGAGCTTCGCGCATTGCCGCACCATCGTGCAGGCGGCGGAGGCCGGCGGGCTGGACGGCATCCTGCTGCCGTCGGGCTATGGGCTCGGCATCGACACGGTGGCGTTTGCGGCCGGCATGGCGCCGCTGACGGAGCGCATCCGGCTGCTGACGGCGATCCGCTGCGGCGAGATGTGGCCGCCGCAGCAGGCGCGGCAGCTGGCGACGCTGCAGCAGATGCTGGGCGGGCGGCTGGCGGTGAACGTCATCTCCAGCGACCTGCCGGGGGAAACGCTGGAGAGTGCGCCCCGCTACCGGCGGACGGCGGAATGCATGGCGATCCTGCGCGACCTGATGGACGGGCGGGCGGTGGACGTGCGGGGCGAGTTCTACCGGATGGCGGTGGCGCCGCCGCGGATCAGCGCGTCGGGGTCGCGGGCACCGCTGTTCTATTTCGGCGGGCTGTCGGAGGCGGCGCG
>CAXTMS010000206.1:0-6168 GCA_964245345.1 uncultured Acetobacteraceae bacterium
CCCTTGCCGGTGTCGCCGTGGAAGTACTCGTGGAACAGGATCAGGCCGGCGAAGTGCGGGTCGCTCTGCAGCTTCTCGCAGTCGCCGTAGATCGGCCGCCTGCCCTCCGCGTCGCGCAGGAACAGGCTGTTGAGCCGGTCGGCGATGTCGTCGGCGATGTCGCGCAGCGTGCGGAAGCGGCCGGACGCGGTCGGGCATTCCACCAGGAAGTCGCGGCCGTAATAGCCGTGGAAGCGGTCGAGCGCCTCCACGATCAGGAAGTTCATCGGAAACCAGATCGGGCCGCGCCAGTTCGAGTTGCCGCCGAACATCTCGGTGCGGCTTTCGCCCGGCTCGTAGGCGACGTCGATGCGCGCACCGTCGTTCTCGAACACGTACGGGTTGTCGGCGTGGAACCGCGACAGCGAGCGCACGCCATGGTCGGACAGGAACTCGGCCGGGTCGAGCACGCGCAGCAGCAGCCGCTTCATGCGGTGGCCGCGCAGCAAAGACAACAAGCGGCGTTCGCCGATGCCGGGCTCGTCCCAGCGCGCCACCAGCCCGGCGAGATCCGGACGCCGGCTCAGGAACAGATGCAGGCGGCGGGAAAAGTTCGGCAGCCGCTTCAGCATCGCCGGCTCCAGCGTTTCCACCGCGAACAACGGCGTCAGCCCCACCATGGAACGCAGCTTGAGCTCGCGCATGGAGCCGTCGGGCAGGTTGAGCACGTCGTGGAAGAACTTGTCGCTCTCGTTCCACAGGCCGACGCCGCGCGCGCCGATGTCGTTGATCGCCTGCGCGATGTAGAGGAAGTGCTCGAAGAACTTCGACGCGATGTCCTCGAACGCGCTGTCCTCCATCGCCAGCTCGAGCGCGATGCGCATCATGTTCAGCGCGAACATCGCCATCCACGCGGTGCCGTCGGTCTGGTCGAGGTAGCCGCCGGTGGGCAACGGGCGGGACCGGTCGAACACGCCGATGTTGTCGAGCCCGAGGAAGCCGCCCTGGAACACGTTGCGGCCCTGGTTGTCCTTCCGGTTGACCCACCAGGCGAAGTTCAGCAGCAGCTTGTGGAAGATCTGTTCCAGGAAGCCGCGGTCGCCTTCGCCGGTGTGTTCCTGCTCGATCTGGTACACCCGCCACGCCGCCCAGGCCTGCACCGGCGGGTTGGCGTCGCCGAAGTTCCATTCGTAGGCCGGGATCTGCCCGTTCGGGTGCATGTAGGCTTCCGACGACAGCAGAAGCAGCTGGTCCTTGGCGAAGGCGCTGTCCACCATGGCGAAGGTGACGCAGTGGAAGGCGAGGTCCCAGGCGGCGAACCAGGGATATTCCCACTTGTCCGGCATGGAGATGATGTCGGCGGCGTTCATGTGCCGCCAGTCGCTGTTGCGGCCGCGCTTTCGGTTTTCCGGCGGCGGCGGCAGCGTCGGGTCGCCGCGCAGCCAGCGGTACACATCCAGGGTGTAGACCTGCTTGTTCCAGATCATCCCGGCCAAAGCCTGGCGCTGCACCGCGCGCGCGTCGACGTCGCGTATGTCCTTCTGCAGCGCCGCGTAGAAGCGGTCGGCCTCGGCGCGCCTGGCATCGACGATGGCGTCGAACCCGGCAAAGGGCGGGATGATCGGCTCGCCGCGCACCAGGCGCACGCGCACCGTCCAGGACTCGCCGGGTGCCACCGTCGCGCCGTGCCAGGCGGCGCACTTGGTCGCGGGGCCTTCGCTGCGGGTCGCGCTTTCGCGCCCGTCCACCACGTGCTCGTGGAACCCGTCCTTGTACACGCCCTCGCCGGGCTCCATGCCGACGATGCGCGGGTTGGTCTCGTTCTCGCAGAACAGGATCCGCGCGCCCTCCTCGACGTGGAACGTGTAGTGTCCGAGCATCCGGTGCTCGGCGACCACCCGGTTCGGGCCGTAGGTGCGCATGGTCGGCTTGGGATGGTTCTCGCGCCACGACCAGTGGTTGGCGAACACGAGCTGCGGCAGGGCGTGCAGCAGTGCGGGTTCCGGGCCGCGGTTGGTCGCCGTGACCCGCATCAGGATGTCGGCCTCGTCGGCCTTGGCATACTCGATCGACACGTCGAAATAGCGGTCGTCGTCGAACAGGCCGGTGTCGAGCAGCTCGAACTCGCCCTCGTGCCGGGACCGGCGGCGGCTTTCCTCGACCAGCCTCTCGTACGGGAAGGCGCCCTGCGGATACTTGTAGAGCATCCGCAGGTAGGCGTGCGACGGCAGCGCGTCGAGCTGCCAGTACAGCTCCTTGACGTCCTCGCCATGCGTGCCCTGGGGACCGGTCAGGCCGAACAGGCGCTCCTTCAGGATGCGGTCGCGCCCGTTCCACAGCGCCAGCGACAGGCACAGGCGCTGGGTGTCGTCGCTGAAGCCGGCCAAGCCGTCCTCGCCCCAGCGATAAGCGCGCGCGCGCGCATGCTCGTGCGGCAGGTAGCCCCAGGCGTTGCCGTTCTCGCTGTAGTCCTCGCGCACCGTGCCCCATTGGCGGTCGCTGAGGTAGGGGCCCCATTGGCGCCAGTTGCGCATCCCGTGCGCCTGCTCCTCGAGCCGGCGCCGTTCCGCGTCGCGCAGCCGCAGGTCGCCCACGCGCGGCGCGTTCACGCCGCCGGTCCCATGTTCTCGCCTCGACCGGTCATGCCGTCAGCCGTGATCCTCGCCAGGCTGGCGACGCGCGTCGCGCAGGGCGCGCCCGCGCTCCGGCCGGAACCCCTGCGCCACCACGTAGAGCTCGCTGGACTCCTTGCGGCTGGCCGGCGGCTTGGCGTGCTTCACGGTGGCGAAGGCCTGCTTCATGGGGGTCAGCATGTCCTTTTCCGAGCCGCCCTGGAACACCTTGGCGACGAAGCTGCCGCCTTCGGCCAGCACCTCCATGGCGAAGTGCAGCGCCAGCTCGGCCAGGCCGATGATGCGGATGTGGTCGGTCGCGGCGTGGCCGGTGGTGTTGGGCGCCATGTCCGACAGCACGAGGTCGGCCGGCCCGCCCAGCATGTCGCGCAGGCGCGCGGGCAGCTCCGGATCGTTGAAGTCGCCCTGCACGATCTCCGCCCCGCGCACCGGCTCCACCGGCAGCAGGTCCACCCCCACCACGCGCGCGGCGCCGCGCTTCACCGCGACCTGCGCCCAGCCGCCGGGCGCGGCGCCCAGGTCGACCACGCGCATGTGCGGGCGGATCAGCCGGAACCGGTCGTCGAGCTCGATCAGCTTGAACGCGGCGCGCGAGCGCCAGCCCTGCGTGCGGGCGGCGGCGACGTAGGGATCGTTCAGCTGCCTGGCCAGCCAGCGCTGCTGCGCCGTGGTGCGTCCGCGCGCGGTGCGCAGCGACACCGACTTGGTCCGACCGGCCTGCACCGCGGCGGCATCGTTCTGTCCGCCGCTCCCGGGAGCCGCCTCGCCGGCCTTGCCGACGCGGCGTCCCGGCACCTGCCCGGGCGCGGTCGGGCCGCCCTTTCCTCCGCCGCCGCCCGATCCGCCGTTGCGAACGCTCATGCCGGCAGGACCGGGTCCGGCGCCGCAGGGATCGGACCCGGCAGGAGGCCGGCGGTGTCGGGGGAACGGTCTCGCATCATGCGCAACAGCATACCATCACGCAGCCCGCGATCCGCCACCACCACGCCGTCGGTCGGCCAAAGCCGCTGGATCGCCTCGAAGATGGCGCAGCCAGGCAGCACGGACAGGGCCCGCTCGGGCCCGACGCAGGGGTGGCGGCGCAGGCCGGCCGGGCCGAGCCCGCGCAGCAGCGTGATCGCGTCCTCCGCCGCCTGGCGGGACAGCACCACGCCGTCGACCAACGCGCGCTTGTAGCGGCGCAGCCCGAGCGCCACGCCCGCCAGGGTGGTGACGGTGCCGCTGGTGCCGAGCAGCCGCACCGTTCCGCGTGCCACTTCCCGCCGGATGCGGTGCACCGCCTCGAAGGCGTGCAGCTGTGCCGTCACGTGTCCCACCATCGCCTCGTAGCCGGACACGGTGAACGCCCTGTCGCCGAACAGCTCGGACAGGGTCAGCACGCCCAAAGGCAGGCTCTGGTAGCCGGCAAGCTCCGGCGCGGCGTTTGCGACGCGGACCCAGGCGATCTCGGTGGAACCGCCGCCGATGTCGAACAGCAGGGCGCGGCTGCGTGCCCGGCCGGCAGCGCCGCAGGAGCCGGCGGCGGGAGATGGAACGCGCAGGTCGCCGCGCTGTTGTCCGGCCGAGGGCAAGCGGAAGCCCGCCATCCCGTCGTCGGCCTCGCCGTTCGGCCTCGACCGCTCGGGCAGGTCGGCCCTCAGCAGCGCGGCACAGCTTTCCAGAGCCAGTTCGGCTTCCTCGCGTGTGGAGATGACGTCGATCGACAGCCCGGTTTCCGTCCGCACCCGGTCCAGGAAGGCGCGGCCGTTTTCCGCCCGCCGGCAGGCCTCGGTCGCCACCGCGTGCAGGCCGCGCAGCCGACGCCGGCCGATCCGGGTGGCGCAGGCGTGCAGCGCGCCGATGGTGCGGTCCATCGCCTCGTCGCTGAGCCGCCCGGAGCTGTGCAGCCCTTCGCCCAGCCGCACGATCCGGCTGAAGCTGTCGATGACCCGGAAGCCGTGCCGGGTGGGAGCCGCGATCAGCAGACGGCAGTTGTTGGTGCCGAGGTCGAGGGCAGCAAAGGTCGGCGCGATCGGCCTGAGGGCGTCGGACCCGAAGCGGGTGGCATGATCGACCATTGCAGACCCTCCCGATACGGTTGACGCGGTCCGGCCGGCATTCTTCGGCCGGCCCAGCACGGGGGGCAAGCCATATTCGTTTCCCGCCGCGGGCACGAGGCCGGAACCGGTTGCCAGCCCGGGCCACCGGTGCTACCTCCCCTGCCGCACCCCGGGGTGCCGCCGCTTGGGGGATAGTTTAGCGGTAGAACTGCCGGCTCTGACCCGGCCAGCCCTGGTTCGAATCCAGGTCCCCCAGCCAAGACGTTGACGACATTGGGTTTTCGTCGGGCACCACCGCCTGAGTGGAGTAACACTCCATAAGGGCACTCCACAGGTGCCGCGTGCTCAAGCGTCAAGGCCTCCATTTCCACTTCCGCCGCGTCGTCCCCAAGCCCCTGCGCCCGCTGGTCGGCCAGCGCGAATTCTGGGCAAGCCTTGCTACGTCCTCCGCTACCGTGGCGCGTGGCAGGGCCGGTCGGCTATACGCCCTGACCGAGGAGATCCTGACCTTGGCCGAGCGCATCCGAGACGCACTGCCCCCGCCTGTCCCAGCGAACTTCGACGACCCCGAGGCCGAAATCCAGGCGCTGGACGCGGCCATCATCGACGACCTGGAGGCGACGCTCGAGCTGGAGCGGCGCAAGTCGAAGATGCGGGAGAACATCCTCGAGATGCGCCTCTTGTCGGATCAGGCTCGCCACTACCAAGCGCTGAACCGCCGAGTTGAGGACGCGCAGGCGAAGTTGCCGCAACGCTGCCGGGCATCGAGCGAGCGAAGGGCACGGTCGCTGAGGCGCGACGATCCGGCGAGAACGCGAAGCAGATGGCGGCAAGCCTTGCTTCCACGGTGACAGCGCTGCAGAGCGGGATCGTCCCGGCGCCGAAGGAACCGCCCAAGCCGCTGCTCTCCTCCCTGGTGGACGAGTTCTTCGTCGGGCGTCGAACCATCGACAGGTCCACGCACCAAGTCATGGGGCAGGACCGCGGGACGATCCGCCGCTTCATCGAGAGCGCGAGGGACCTCCCCGTCGACGCCTACCGCCGGTCGCATGTCACGACGTTCCTGGCCACGATGCGCCAGCGGTTCTATCAGGCCGTGCGCCAGTGACTGATCTGGCCGCGTGGGTCTGCGGTTGTGACCGAGCGGCCCGAGATCACGGCCCGCGGCTATCGGCGGTTCCGCTGCCGGACCTGCGGGCGGCAGTTCAACGAGCGCAGCGGCGGGGTGCTGAACCGGACCTGCCTGCCCAGCGACGTGATCGCCTTCGTGGTGTTCTGCCGGCTGCGCTACAGGCTGACGTTTCGCGACCTGAGCGAGATCATGGCGCTACGTAGGATCGAGGTGAGCCACGAGGCTGTGCGGGACTGGGAGACAAAGCTGCTGCCGGTCATGGGCGACGAGCTGCGTAAGCGCCGGCGTGGCACGCGCCGCACACCCGGCACGAACTGGCATGTCGACGAGACCTACCTGAAGGTCCGCGGCCGCTGGATCTATCTCTACCGGGCGATCGACCGGG